>DATJSH010000025.1:0-23851 GCA_035504235.1 Allostellaceae bacterium
CGATATCACCCAGATCACCATCGAAGAGGAGATGCGCCGCTCCTACCTCGATTACGCGATGAGCGTGATCGTGGCGCGGGCGCTGCCCGATGTGCGCGACGGCCTGAAGCCGGTGCATCGCCGCATCCTCTATTCGATGCAAGTCAACGGCAATGTCTGGAACCGCGGTTACGTCAAATCGGCCCGCGTCACCGGCGAGGTGATGGGCAAGTACCACCCCCACGGCAACCAGGCGATCTACGACGCCATGGCGCGGCTGGCGCAGAGCTTTTCGATGCGCCTGCCGCTGATCGATGGGCAAGGCAATTTCGGCTCGGACAGCGACCCGCCGGCGGCCGAGCGCTACACCGAAGCGCGGCTGGCCCGCGCCGCCTCGTCGCTACTCGATGATCTCGACAAGGACACGGTCGATTTTCAGCCGAATTACGACGAGACGCTGCAAGAGCCCAAGGTCCTGCCAGCCGGGTTCCCCAATCTGCTGGTCAACGGCGCGCAAGGGATCGCTGTCGGCATGGCGACCAATGTCCCGCCGCACAATCTCGGTGAGGTCATCGACGCCTGCTGCGCCTATCTGGACAACCGGGCAATCACCGTCGAAGGACTGATGGAGCATGTGCCGGCGCCCGATTTTCCGACCGGCGGCATCATCATCGGCCGCGCCGGGTCGCATGCCGCCTACAAGACCGGCCGCGGCGCCGTTGTGCTGCGCGCCCGCTCACATGTCGAGGAGGTGCGCAAAGAGCGCGACGCGATCGTCTTCACTGAGATGCCCTACCAGGTCAACGGCGAGACATTGCAAAAGCGCATCGCCGAATGCGCGCGCGAGAAGCTCGTCGAAGGCATCGCCGATCTGCGCGATGAAACTGACCGCGAGGGCGTCCGGCTCGTCGTCGAATTGAAGCGCGATGCCGATCCGGATGTCGTGCTGAACCAGCTTTATCGGCACACGTCGCTGCAGACCAGCTTTG
Organism: Allostellaceae bacterium; assembly: GCA_035504235.1. Lineage (GTDB taxonomy): Bacteria > Pseudomonadota > Alphaproteobacteria > ATCC43930 > CGMCC-115725 > DATARH01. Next base: position 969 of record DATJSH010000025.1, read on the forward strand.
GCGTCAACATGCTCGCCATCAACGGCGGCCGGCCTGAGCTGATGACCTTGCGCGACATCATCGTCGCCTTTGTCGCGTTTCGCGAAGAGGTCATCACCCGGCGTACGACCTTTCTGCTGAACAAGGCGCGCGAGCGGGCGCATATCCTGGTCGGTCTCCTGGTCGCGGTCGCCAATATCGACCAGATCATCGCACTGATCCGCGCGGCGGCCGACCCCGCGGAAGCGCGCGAGGGGCTGCTGGGCCGGCGTTGGCCTGCCGGAGATGTCGGAGCGCTGCTGGAATCGGTCGGCGACGAAGCTGACGCCGACAACATGTATCAGTTGTCCGACACGCAAGCCGGCGCGATCCTTGACCTGCGCCTGCAGCGGCTCACTGGCCTTGAGCGCGACAAGATTACCGAGGAACTTAACGAGCTGGTTGCCGAGATCGCTGGCCACCTCGAAATCCTGCAATCGCCGGAGCGGTTGATCGAGGTGCTGCGCGGCGAACTGGTGGCGATCAAGGACCAGTTCGCCACCCCGCGGCGGACCGCGATCGAGGATGTCGAGTTCGAGGCCGACATCGAGGCGCTGATCCAGCGCGAGGACATGGTCGTGACGGTGAGTCACGCCGGCTACATCAAGCGCGTGCCGCTGTCGACCTATCGCGCGCAGCGCCGCGGCGGCCGCGGCCGCGCCGGCATGGCGATCCGCGAGGAGGATTTTCTTAGCCAGGTTTTTGTCGCCTCGACGCTCGATCCCGTCCTGTTCTTCACCTCGACCGGCAAGGTGTTCAAGCTGAAGGTCTACCGCCTGCCGCTCGGCACGCCGCAGGCGCGCGGCCGACCGATGATCAACCTGTTGCCGCTCGCCGAGGGCGAGACGATCTCGACCGTGATGCCGCTGCCCGAGGACGAGGAAAGCTGGGCGGGGCTGACAGTGATGTTCGCGACCGCTGCCGGCTACGTGCGGCGCAACGCGCTCAGCGATTTCGTCGACATTCGCGCCAACGGCAAGATCGCGATGAAGTTCGAGGGCGAGGACGAGGGCGACCGGCTGATCGCGGTCGCGACCTGCACCGTCGACGACGATGTTCTGCTGGCGACGAAGAACGGCAAGGCGATCCGCTTCTCCATCGAGGACGTGCGCGTTTTTGCCGGCCGCTCCTCGGTCGGCGTGCGCGGGATACGGCTTCTCGGCGATGACTCGGTCATTTCGATGTCGATTTTGCGCCATGAGGCCGTGTCGCCCGAGACGCGCGACGCCTATCTCAAGCTCGCCAATGAACGCCGCCGCCAGAACGGCGACGAAGAACTGCCGCTCGAAGCGGATGACGGCGAAAACGGCAGCGGAGCGGCCGGCGACGCGTCGTTGTCGGAGGAGGAGTTTGCCGACCTCGCGGCGCGCGAGGAATTTCTCTTGAGCGTCACCGAAAAGGGCTTTGGCGTGCGCGGCTCGGCCTATGGTTACCGCATCACCGGGCGCGGCGGGCAGGGCATCAACAATATGGACCTGACCCGCCGCCGCGACGCTGTCGTCGCGGTATTCCCGGTGGGACAGAACGACCAGATCATGCTCGTCACCGACGGCGGCATGGTCATTCGCACCACGGTCGACGAGGTCCGTATCGCCCGGCGCGGCAGCGCCGGTGTGGTGATTTTCCGCGTTGGCGAGGGCGAACGCGTGGTATCGGTTGCGCGACTGCCGGAGGTCTCCCCAGAGGAGAATGGGGAAAACGGCGATGCGGCAGGGGAGAGTGAAGAGGGGGACGGCAAGTGACGAAGTCGCCGCGAGTCGGCATCTATCCCGGCACCTTTGACCCGATCACCAACGGCCACACCGACATCATCCGCCGCGCCGCCAAAATCGTAGACCGGCTGGTCATCGGGGTAGCGCGCAATGACGGCAAGGGGCCGCTTTTTTCGACCGACAAGCGGGTCGAGATCACCCGCCACGAGATCGCCAGCATGCTGGAGCGCGAAACCGCCGAGCGTATCGAGGTGCGGCCGTTCGAGACGCTGCTGATGAGCTTTGCCGAGTCGGTCGGCGCCAGCGTCATCATCCGCGGGCTGCGCGCAGTGTCCGACTTCGAATACGAGTTCCAGATGGCCGGGATGAACGCCCGGCTCAACACCGAGATCGAGACCGTCTTTTTGATGTCGGCCGACCGCTACCAGTTCATCTCGTCCCGCTTCGTGAAGGAGATCGGCGCGTTGGGCGGCGACGTCTCGCATTTCGTCAGCAAGGACGTTGCCGCGCGGCTCAAGGAGCAGTTTGCCAAGCGCGCGAAGGAGCGGTAGCTATCCGGGGGCGACCGCGACAAGCGGCGGCCGCGTTATCCCTGGCGCTGATCGCCGTTATTGGGTCGTGCCTTCCCGCGCGAGCGATGGATTTTGAGGTGCACGGCAGCGAGGTCTGGCTGTCCGGTCGCGTTACCGGGTCGGAATATTCGCAGCTCCTCGTCGTCCTATCGGCGAATCCGATCAAGACCGTGGTCTTCACTTTCTCGACCGGCGGCAACGCCAGTGCCGGCTATAATGTCGGTGAGCTGATCCGCCAGCGCGGCTTGACGACGGTCATTCGCGGCTCTTGCGCGTCGTCATGCTCGCGGACGTGGCTCGGCGGCGTGACCCGCACGCTGGAAGGGCCGAATGCGCGGGTCGGCCTGCACGGGAATTACGATGGCGCTGGTGATCTGGAGCCTGGAGCGCCGATGCGCCTGCGGGCTTGGCTGCCGCGTTTCGCGCCGGTGGACCAGCAGCTGATGGAACGGTGGATCGTCCTGCCCCACCATACGATGATGATGTATTTCTACAATGACCGTGCCGAGCTTTGCGATCGCGGCACGTGCACGCCGATCCTCGGCCGCAACGCGCGCAATGCCGGGCTCACGACGAACTAGTTTGTTCCCAACATCTTGTCGACCAGCGCCCCGGCCCCATCCCAGTCATAGGTGCGGAAGCTGTGCGCGCAGGTCACGAACGGCGCGCCGGCATAAAACATCTCGTATTGCACATGGCGCGAGCCGAACTCCGAGCCGAGCGCGTCCCAGGCCAGTTTGAGGAAGTCGACCCGTTCTTCGGCGCTCGAGACCGGCGAGCGCTGGGTGAGGCCGATGATCCGTGCCAGCTCCGGGTTGTCGCCGTCGCGCACCGATGACGGCAGCATGATCAGCGCGCCGCCGGCGAGACCGCGGATCGTCTCGATGAGCCTCGGGTAAAGCTCCTGGGTGAGCACCTGGGCGGCGTACATCATGTGCTTGTCGGGTACGTAATAGCCGTCCTGCATGTGCCCGGCGGCCTCCATGCCGATGACCATGCCCTCGACCATCGCCGCCTGCGCCGCGAGCCTGCCGAGCGTCTCGCGCACCGGCGGCATCGCGCTGGTGCCGATCGTGTCGGCGATGCGGCGGGCGATGCCGATGAGAAACCGCGCCTTGACCATCAGCCGGATCTGCGACTGGTAATTCTGGAATGTGTGCCCGAGCGTGTCGTGGAACTGGGCGCGGCACATATCGGTGTCGCGATGCACGAAGACGCGCTCCCAGGGCACTTTCACATCCTCAAACCAGACGAGCGCATCGTTCTCGTCAAAGCGCGAGGAAAGCGGGTTGTCGCGCGGCGACACCGCGGCCGCTTCGTAGGATTTGCGCGAGACCAGTTTCAGCCCTCTGGTCCCCACCGGAACGGCGAACGACGTTGCCAGGTCTTCCTCGCCCGGCCGCAGCGGCTGCAAATTCGCGACAAGCAGCTCGTTCGCCATGATGGTGCCGGTGCCGAGCATCTTGGCGCCGCGCACGGTGATGCCTTCAGTGTCCTCGTCAACGATGCGCGCGACGAGGTCTTCCTGCTGCTCACCCCAGGCTTTGTTGCGATCGGCCTGAGGGTTGATGATCACGTAACTGACGTAATGGTCGTGGCGGCGGACCTCGTCGAAATAATCGAGCAACGCTTCTGCCCGCGCCTCGCCGTGGCGGCGGATCACATCGATGCCAATCACCTGGCCGAGAAGGCTCGACGCGACGTGATCGGGCGCGCGGCCGAGGAAGCCGCCCGACTGCTCGGCCCATTCGGCCATCGCCTGGCGTCGAGCGACAAGCTCGGCATGGCTCTTCGGCAGCTGCCAGCAGCGATTGATCCGCGTATAGCCGCCGGCGGTGGGCGACGCAAAGGTCATCCGCTCGAGGTTTTCCGGCCGTGCCTGGTAGTCGTAGAGCGCCGCGACCTGGTGCACCGCGTTGCGGAAGGCCGTATGCGTCGTCACGTCGGCGACCCGTTCGCCGTCGATATAGACCTCGCGCCCGTCGCGCAGCGCGGCGAGGTGCTCGGCGCCGGTCTTGACATCTACTCTCGGGTTGGCCATGCGCCGACGCTCCGCTGTTCGTGCAAGAGCGTACCCGACCGTGGCGTTTCGCAACAGCCGGCGCGGATTGCGTTGCAATTTGCAGAAACTTTTGGCGCGCTCTCAGGCTCGTTACGAATCCGGTAACCAAATTAATGGCTTAGAAATCATCACGCGCTGGCACATGGCTTGATTTCTCCACCGAGCGAGGGTGAAGCGAGCGCCCCATCGGAGTGAGCGATGCCGACCTACGAGACCGAAATCGAATTGCTGGCCCGCGCGATGATCGACCGCCATGGCGGAAACGCCGCGCGAGCGGCCGTCGTTCGCCTCAACCAGATGATCGACCGCGCCGATTGGGCGGCGCGCGACCGCTGGGCTTGCGTGGTGCACATGATTCATGAGCGTCAGGGTGGTGGCGCGCCGCCGGCTCGCCGGAAGCGCGGCAGCCTCGATCGGGATGCAACTCATGCGGCCTGATTCGAACATCCGTACTAGTTTTTCAAGAATCTATCTACGCAGCAAAAGTGCATTTACTCCAACTTAACCTTACCGCCCCTATTCCTGGAGGCGCGTGTTCCCCACGCGCGCCGGTAGGGATAGTGCCATGGGCAGTGACGAGCTTTTTACCAACCGCTTGCTGATCATCGACGACGACGAGGCGTTTTCGCGATTTGTCAAAAAAGTCGCGCAGTCTCTCGGCTTCGAAGTCGTCACCGCCAACGATCCCGACGAATTCAAGATGACGGCGAAGGCCTGGGCACCGACGCTGGTCATGCTCGACCTCAACATGCCCGGATGCGACGGCGTCGAATTGTTGCGACATCTCGCGCTGGCGCAATGCAGTGCGCAGGTTGTGGTGGCGAGCGGGCTTGACGACCGCACGCTCGAGGCCACTGTCCGGCTCGGAGCCGAGCGGGGCCTCAAGATGGGCGGCGCGCTGGCGAAGCCGGCGCGGCTGCAGACCGTGCGCGACCTGCTGACCAGATTTATTTCCGTCGATCAGGATGCGCTGACGACCGAGTTGGCCGAGGCGATCAAAGCCGATCAGCTCTTTTTGCAGTATCAGCCGAAGCTCGATTGCCGCGCCGGCCGCATGACCGCGGTCGAGGCGTTGGTGCGCTGGCGCCACCCGGGGCGCGGCATTGTTCCGCCCGACCAGTTCATCGCGCTGGCCGAGGCGCACGGGCTGATCGACGCACTGACGGATTGGGTCGTGAGCACCGCGGCACGCCAATCGGCGGAGTGGCACGCCCAAGGATTGCCGCTCGAAATCGCCGTCAACATCTCGGCGAAGAACACCCAGGACATCGACCTGCCGGACCGCCTCGTCGCGCTGTGCCGCGCGGAGGGCGCCAGCCCCGCCAACATGAGCCTAGAGCTGACCGAGACCAGCGCGATGCGCGACGCGGTGCAGATGATGGACGTGCTGACCCGCCTGCGCGTCAAGGGCTTCCGCCTGTCGATCGACGATTTCGGCACCGGCTATTCGTCGCTGGTGCAGCTCCAGCGCATGCCGTTTTCGGAATTGAAGGTCGACCGCTCGTTCGTGATGCAGATGAACCGCTCGAAAGATTGCCGCGTCATCGTCGAGATCGTCATCGACCTCGCGCGCAAGCTTGGCCTCACCAGTGTCGCCGAGGGGGTCGAGAACCAGGGCATCCTCGACGAGCTCTTGAAGCTCGGCTGCGACGCGGCCCAGGGCTATCACCTGAGCCGGCCGGTCGATGCCGCGCGCATCCCCGAGGTGGTGCAGGGCTACGCCGAGATGGTGCAGACGGCGGCTGCCTAGCCGATCTTAACCAGCGCGCCGCCATCGACCGCCAGCGCCACGCCGGTCACGAAGTTCGCCTCATCCGAGGCGAGGAACAAGGCTGCATTGGCGACATCCCAGCCGGTGCCCATCTTGCCGCGCAGCGGCACGCGCGCATCACGCTCGGCGGCGATCTCCGCGCGACTCCGATTGGTCGCGCGAGCGCGGGTGTCGACCGCCATCGGCGTGTCCATCAACCCCGGCAGGATGCAGTTGGCGCGGACCCCGTAGGGCGCATTCTCCAAGGCCAATTGCTGGGTGAACGCCACCATCGCCGCCTTGGTCGCCTTGTAGGCGACGAGCGGATAGGTGTTCTCGAACGCCGCGACCGAGGAGATGTTGACGATCGCGCCCGAGCGCTGCGCCCGCATGATCGGGACGGCGTGCTTGCAGGCCATGATTGTGCCGCGGATGTTGATCGCCGAGACGCGGTCGAAAGCCTCTTCGGTCAGGTCCAGCAGCGGCTTGTCGCCGCCCGCGACGCTGACCCCGACATTGTTGTGCAGGATGTCGATGCGCCCCCAGCGCCGCATCGCCTCCGCCATCGCCGCGGCAAGCGTCGCCTCGCGCGTGACATCGGCCTGAAACGGCACGCATTCGCTCGTTTCGACCAGCGCTGCCGTCGCCGCCGCGGCGTCGAGGTCGCGATCGACCGCGAGGATGCGCGCGCCTTCCTGGGCAAAGCGCAGCACCGTGGCACGTCCGTTGCCGATGCCTTCGCCAGGGCTTTGCCCGGCGCCGATCACTACCGCGATCTTATCCCTGAGGCGCATCGCCCCCCTCCGTCGTTCCTATAACAAGAAGCATGATGCACGGAGATGCGACGATGAAGCACGAGCTTGTCGCTATGACGGTGGCCGGCCTGATGCTGGCCCAGATGAGCAGCTACAATGGCGGGATCCCCGTCACCCCCGGCACCAGCGTGCCGGAAAGCAACCCGGCGACGGCTATCGCGCCATCGCGCGCAGCGCCACCGAGCGGCTCGCCCGCCGCCGGGCCGGCGATCGGCTCAGGCGCTGGCGCGAGCACGGCGCCCGCTGGGCCTGCCTATTCGTTCGGCGCGGCGCCGCCGCCGACAATTTCGGTGCCGAGTCATTAAAAGGTGAGAGAGAACTGGGGCGAGTGATGGGACTTGAACCCACGACATCCAGATCCACAATCTGGCGCTCTAACCACCTGAGCTACACCCGCCGTCGCGGGTGAGGTAGCGAATCGCGCGCGTGAGGTCAAGGCGGGCCGGCCTTTTCGGCGACGCGCCGAGACCCCATTTTTGCTGCCATGGATTCTTCACCGACAAATTGGGCCGAGCGCACATTGCTGACCCCGCGCCAGATGGGCGAGGCCGACCGGCTGACCATCGCCGGCGGCATTCTCGGCATCGAGCTGATGGAAAATGCGGGACGGGCAGTCGCCGACGCGGTGAGCCGGCGTTTTGCGCCGCGCCCGGTAGTGGTGCTATGCGGTCCGGGCAACAATGGCGGCGACGGGTTTGTCGCGGCGCGTATTCTCGCCGAGCGCGGCTGGCCGGTGCGACTCGCGCTCCTCGGCGATCGCGCTTCGCTCAAGGGCGACGCCGCGACCGCGGCGTCTCGCTGGCCGGGAAGCGTCGAGACGCTGTCGTCCGCGGTGCTCGGCGGTGCCGGCCTCGTCATCGACGCGATATTCGGCGCAGGCTTGGCGCGGCCGATCGAGGGCGTCGCGGCGCAGATTATCGCTGCGCTGGACGAGCGGAAAATACCCGTCGTCGCGGTCGATGTGCCGAGCGGGATCGACGGGGAAAGCGGCGAGATTCGCGGCGCCGCGCCGCAAGCGACACTGACCGTCACTTTTTTTCGTCGCAAGCCAGGGCATGTGCTGCTGCCGGGGCGACTCAATTGCGGCGAGACGCTGGTCGCGCAGATCGGCATCGCGCCTTCGGTGCTCGACACCGTCATACCCGATACCGCGGCCAACCATCCCACCTGGTGGCTTGGCGAAATTCCGTGGGCCGAGGCCGCGGGTCACAAATACCGTCGCGGCCACGCGCTGGTCGTCGGCGGCGCGCAGATGACCGGTGCGGCGCGACTGGCGGCGCGCGGCGCTGCGCGCGTCGGCGCCGGGCTTGTCACGGTTGCCGCGCCCGAACCGGCCTTCCCGGTCTACGCCGCTTCGCTGACCGGGGTCATTGTCGTGCCGGTCGGCGGCATAGCCGATCTCGACGCGCTGCTCGCCGACAAAAGGCGCAATGCAGCGCTGATCGGCCCCGGCGCCGGCACGCATCCCGAAACCCGCGATAAGGCATTGAAAATCCTTGCTGCTGGCAAGTCGGCGGTGCTCGATGCCGATGCGCTCACCGTGTTTGCCGATCGGCCTGCGGATCTGTTCGACGCCATCCGGAGCGAGGCGGTGTTGACTCCGCATGAGGGGGAATTTGCCCGGCTTTTCGATCCGTCGAGTTTCGGCAGCAAGCTCGAACGCGCCCGTGCCGCCGCCAAGGCGAGCGGCGCGGTGATCGTGCTGAAAGGCGCGGACACGGTGATCGCCGCGCCAGACGGCCGCGCCGCGATCAACGAGAACGCGCCGCCGGCCTTGGCCACCGCCGGATCGGGCGATGTGCTGGCGGGGCTTGTGTTGGGATTGCTCGCTCAGGACATGCCGGCCTTCGAGGCGGCATCGGCGGCGGTCTGGCTGCACGGCGCGGCGGCGCATGCGTTTGGCGCGGGTCTGGTCGCCGAAGACCTGATCGAAGCGCTGCCCGCGGTTCTCGCCGGCTTGCAACAAATGGCGCACAATATGCCGGCAACGCGGATGGAACCTTGATGAGCGAGCGCGCCCCGATCGCCTTTTACGACACGGTCGTCGACCGCACGCTGTCAAAGCTGCGCAACGTCTGGCGCGAGATCGCCACCTCGACGCGCGGCGTGCTGAGCGGCGTGCCGCGCCCCGACCTGCCCGAAAACGATGCTCAGCGGCTGCGCCAGCAGATGCAGAGTTGTCTCGACGGCAGCGGCGGCGAGGTCTCGGCCCGAGCGCAAGCGGCAGAGCTCGGCCGCACCTATCTCGAGCTCAACAGCGCCGGCCGCGAGCGCTTCCTCCATGTCATGGCCGAGGAGTTCGACATCGATCGCGCCGCGGTCGACCGCGCCTGCGCCAGGCTCGCGGCCGCGAAGGCGCCGGCCGAGCGCGTCCCGGCCGAACGGGCGCTGCGCGCCGCGCTGACCGCACCGCGCGTCAAGCTGCTGCGGCAGTTCAACGCGCTGCCCGAAGGGGTCAAGTTCCTGGTCGATCGCCGCGAGGAGCTGCTGTCGCTCGCCGATGGCGACGCGGCGATGCGCGGCCTCTCCGACGATCTGCGCGACCTGCTCGCCGACTGGTTCGACATCGGCTTCCTCGAACTGAAGCGGATCAGTTGGGACTCGCCGGCGGCGCTTTTGGAGAAGCTGATCGCCTACGAGGCGGTGCACGAAATCCAGGGCTGGAACGACCTCAAGAACCGGCTCGAAGCCGATCGCCGCTGCTTTGCCTTTTTCCACCCGCGCATGCCGGACGAGCCGCTGATTTTTGTCGAGGTAGCGCTGGTCGACGGCATGGCCGGCAACATCCACGCGCTGCTCGACGAGAGCGCACCGCTTGGCGACCCCAACGCCGCCGATGCGGCGATCTTCTATTCGATCTCGAACTGCCATCGCGGCCTCGCGGGGATCAGTTTTGGCGATTTCCTGATCAAGCGCGTCGTCGAGCTGCTGACGGCAGAGCTGCCGCGACTCGGCATTTTCGCCACGCTGTCACCGGTTCCCGGCTTCCGCGCCTGGCTCGACACGCATCGGCAGCGCCCCGATCTGTTGCTGCCAGCCGAGGTGAAGGCGTTGGCCCTGGCGACCGGCAGCGGCTCGGCAGCGGCCGATCTGGTGCAGCTGCTCGACCGGCCTGGCTGGCAGGACGATACGGCGCTGACGGGGGCCTTGCGCGACCCGCTCCTGCGGCTTTGCGCGCAATACCTCGTCCAGGAGAAAGGTCGCGGCAACCGCGCCTCCGACCCGGTCGCGCACTTCCATCTGACCAATGGCGCGCGCATCGAGCGGCTCAATTGGCTTGGCGACACGTCGGAAAAGGGCCTGCAGCAATCGGCCGGGCTGATGGTCAACTACCTCTACCGCCTCGACCATATCGAGACCAATCACGAGGCCTATCGCGGCGACGGCAAGGTCGCTACGTCGTCCGCCGTGCGCCATTTGTTGCGCAACCGTTGAGACACCCTATGGCGCTCTGCTTCGCCCTCTTATGCTAGCCTGAGCGACTGTGTTAGAAGGCGCCGCGGCCGGTTCGACGCCGCAGTGCCCCATCTTTTCTGTTGATTTGGCGGCGGGCGTGGCGGAATTGGTAGACGCACTGGATTTAGGTTCCAGCGATGCAAATCGTGGGGGTTCAAATCCCTCCGCCCGCACCAGCGCCGCTGTCTGATTGAGACTTTCCCCCGAAAAGCACGAGTGTCATGCAATGCAAGTGACCGAGACCAACGCCGACGGACTGAAGCGCGAGTTCAAGATCGTCATCCCGGCCGGCGACCTCGAAAACCAGATGAACGACCGCCTCACGCAACTCGGGCGGTCCATCCGGCTGCCGGGATTCCGGCCCGGCAAGGTACCGCAAAGCCTGTTGCGCCAGCGCTACGGCAACGCGATCCGCGGCGAAGTTCTCGAGCACACCGTGCAGGAGAGCTCGGCCGAGGCGATGCGCGAGCAGAATCTGCGCCCGGCGCTGCCGCCCAAGGTCGAAATCGTCTCGGCCAATGAAGGCGACGATTTCGAATACACGATCGCCGTCGAGGTCCTGCCCGACGTGCCGGCTCCCGATTTCAATGCGCTGGCGCTCGAGCGGCTGAGCATCGATATTCCCGACGACGATGTCGACAAGGCGGTCGAGCGCATCGCCGAGCAGTACCGTAAGGCCGAGCCGGTGACCCGCAAGGCAAAGAATGGCGATGTCGTAGTGATCGATTTTGTCGGCAAGATCGGCGATGTCGAGTTCCCCGGCGGCAAGGGCGAGAACGTCTCGCTGGAGCTGGGCTCCGGTCAGTTCGTGCCGGGTTACGAGGACCAGCTCGTCGGCGCCGAAGCGGGTGAGGACCGCACGGTCAAGGTCACCTTCCCCGAGAATTACGGTGGCCCCGAGCTCGCCGGCAAGGACGCGGTCTTCGCCGTCACGGTGAAGGAGGTGCGTGAAAAGCAGCCGGCAAAGATCGACGATTCGCTCGCCGCCGAGGTCGGGCTCGAAAATCTCGCTGAGCTGCGCCAGGAGGTGAAGGACCGCATCGCCCGCGATTACAGCATGCTGACCCGCCAGCGCCTGAAGCGGCAGCTGCTCGACAAGCTCGCGGAGGCCTATTCGTTTCCGGTGCCGCCGGGCATGGTCGAGATCGAGTTCAACAACATCTGGCGGCAGCACGAGGCCGAGAAGGCCCACGCGGCCGGCCAGGAGGTGCCCGGCGACCCGCCGGCGGAAGAAGCGGCGGAGCCCGCGACGCCGGCCGTGGGTGAGGATGACGAGAAGCTCAGGGGCGAGTACCAGGCTCTCGCCGAGCGGCGGGTGCGTTTGGGTTTGCTGCTTGCCGATGTCGGTCGCAATGCCAATATCACCGTCACTCAGGACGAGCTCAACCAGGCGCTGATCCGGGAAGCGCAACGCTTTCCGGGCGCGGAGCGGCGAGTGCTCGACTACTATCGGCAAAACCCCGAGGCGGCCGGCAACCTGCGCGCGCCGATCTTCGAGGAGAAAGTGGTCGATTACATCGTCGAGCTGGCGAAGCCCGCCGAACGCAAGGTCAGTCCGCAACAGCTTCTCGCGATGACCGAGGCCGACGAGGCTGACGATGCTGCCGAGCCGGAAGAGAAAAAGCCGGCCGAGAAGAAACCGCGGAGACAAACCGGCGCGCGCCGCACCAAGGCGCAAGCCAAAGGAGAGAGTGCATGAGCGACCCGCGCGAAACCTACATGAACAACCTGGTGCCGATGGTGGTCGAGCAGACCAACCGCGGCGAGCGCGCCTACGACATTTATTCGCGGCTGCTGAAGGAACGCATCATCTTCCTGGTGGGGCCGGTGCACGACGCGGTCTCCAGCCTGATTTGCGCGCAGCTCCTGTTCCTCGAGGCCGAAAATCCGAACAAGGACATCGCCTTCTACATCAACTCGCCGGGCGGCGTGGTGACCTCTGGCATGGCGATCTATGACACGATGCAATACATCCGCTCGCCGGTCTCGACCGTATGCATCGGACAGGCGGCGTCCATGGGCTCGCTGCTGCTCTGCGCCGGCGCTCCCGGCAAGCGATTTGCGCTGCCCAACGCGAACATCATGATCCACCAGCCTTCGGGGGGGTTCCAAGGCCAGGCGAGCGATATCGAGATCCAGGCACGCGAAATCCTGCGGCTGCGGGCACGCCTCAATGAAATCTATGTTAAACACACTGGGCAGCCGCTCGATGCGGTGTCGGCCGCGGTCGAACGCGATCGCTTCATGACCCCGCTGGAGGCGAAGGATTTCGGGCTGATCGATGAGATGGTCGAGTCGCGGCCGGGAGCGGTGGACGAAAAGGCGAGGGCGTGACGCCTGCGCCTGAGCCGCTTGGTCGCGGACGTAAAGGATTTAACTGGTTGTTGATCCATCAGGAGCACATATACTTTAGGAGCTGGGATAGGGTGCCGATGGGCGCCCTGTTCCTGCGCCGGTTCGGCGGTTTCGGCCGCCCTGCCCGCGCACGGGAAGCGACGGAGCGGCAATGACCAAGTCCAGCGGCGGCGACTCCAAAAACACGCTGTACTGCTCGTTCTGCGGCAAAAGCCAGCACGAGGTCAGAAAGCTCATCGCTGGCCCGACCGTCTTTATCTGCGACGAATGCGTCGAGCTCTGCATGGACATCATCCGTGAAGAGCACAAGACCACGCTGGTCAAGTCGCGCGACGGCGTGCCCGGCCCGCGCGACATCTGCCGGGTGCTTGACGATTATGTGATCGGCCAGGCCCATGCCAAGCGTGTGCTGTCCGTCGCCGTGCACAATCACTACAAGCGGCTCGCGCATGGCGCGAAGAACAACGACGTCGAGCTGGCGAAGTCGAACATCCTGCTGGTGGGACCGACTGGCTCGGGCAAGACGCTGTTGGCCCAGACGCTGGCGCGGATCATCGACGTACCGTTCACGATGGCCGACGCGACCACCCTCACCGAAGCGGGCTATGTCGGCGAGGATGTCGAGAACATCATCCTGAAGCTGCTCCAGGCGGCCGACTACAATGTCGAGCGCGCGCAGCGCGGCATCGTCTATATCGACGAAGTCGACAAGATTTCGCGCAAGTCCGATAACCCGTCGATCACTCGCGACGTGTCCGGTGAAGGTGTCCAGCAGGCCCTCCTGAAGATCATGGAGGGCACGATCGCCTCGGTCCCGCCGCAAGGCGGCCGCAAGCACCCGCAGCAGGAATTCCTGCAGGTCGATACCACCAATATCCTTTTTGTCTGCGGCGGCGCCTTTGCCGGTCTCGAAAAGATCATTGCGCAGCGCGGGCAGGGCACCTCGATCGGCTTCGGCGCCGAGGTGCGGGGCCCCGACGAGCGCAAGACGGGGGAAGTGCTGCGCAATCTCGAACCGGAAGATCTGCTGAAATTCGGCCTGATCCCCGAATTCGTCGGCCGGTTGCCTGTCGTGGCGACGCTTGACGACCTCGACGAGGATGCGCTGGTCGACATCCTGACCAAGCCGAAAAACGCGCTCGTCAAGCAGTACCAACGGTTGTTCGAGATGGAGGATGTCCGGCTCGAACTCACCGACGAAGCGCTGCGCGGCATCGCCTTCAAGGCGATCGCCCGCAAGACCGGCGCACGCGGCCTGCGCTCGATCATGGAGTCGATCCTGCTCGATTCGATGTTCGAGCTGCCGAGCCTTGCCGGCGTTAGCGAGATCGTCATCAACCGCGAGGTCGTGGACGGCCGCACCAAGCCGCTCCATATATATTCCGACCGCCGCGGCGAGAGTGGAACTGCCGACTGATCGCGGTTCCGGCCGGTCAAGAGGGCGCACCGCGTGGAGCACCGCTTGACGGCGGGCCATCAAAGGCCAAACTAATCACGGCCTGGGAAATTGCCGGCCGCCCTTCTGGCGGTCGAAGTCTCGACGGAAAGAGGGCTCATGTCAGAACCTGCACGCGCCGCGCTTTATCCTGTCCTGCCGCTCCGCGACATCGTGGTCTTCCCGCACATGATCGTGCCGCTCTTTGTCGGTCGCGAGAAGTCTGTGCGCGCGCTCGAGGACGTGATGAAGGACGACAAGCAGATCCTGCTCGTCACCCAGAAGAACGCCGCCCAGGACGAACCGACCACCGGCGATATTTTCCTCGTCGGTACGATCGGCACGGTGCTGCAGCTGTTGAAGCTACCGGACGGCACGGTCAAGGTGCTGGTCGAGGGCGGGCAGCGGGCGCGCATTCAGCGCTTCGCCGAGAACGATGCGTTTTTCCAGGCCTACGCGGAGAACCTCGGCGATGGCGGCGGCTCGCAGCAGGAGACCGAGGCGCTCGCCCGCACCGTGGTCACCCAGTTCGAGCAGTACATCAAGCTCAACAAGAAGATCCCGCCCGAGGTGCTGGTCTCGATTAACCAGATCGAAGACCCCGGCAAGCTCGCCGATACGGTCGCCTCACACCTGACGCTGAAGATTCCCGAAAAGCAGGAGCTGCTCGAAACCGTCCCGGTGTCGGAACGGCTCGAAAAGGTCTTCGGCTACATGGAAGGCGAGATCGGCGTCCTCCAGGTCGAGAAGCGCATCCGCAACCGCGTCAAGCGGCAAATGGAGAAGACGCAGCGCGAGTACTACCTGAACGAGCAGCTGAAGGCGATTCAGAAAGAACTCGGCGAAGGCGAGGACGGCAAAGATGAGATGGCCGAACTCGAGGCCAAGATTGCCAAGACCAAGTTCTCTAAAGAAGCGCGTGATAAAGCACTGGCAGAGCTTAAAAAGCTGCGCAGCATGAGCCCGATGTCGGCGGAAGCAACCGTGGTCAGAAATTATCTCGACTGGATGCTGTCGCTGCCGTGGCACGCTCGCACCAAGATCAAGCGTGACATCGCCACCGCGGAGCGGGTGCTCAACGCCGACCATTTCGGGCTCGAAAAGGTCAAGGAACGCATCCTCGAATATCTCGCTGTCCAGCAGCGGATGAAGAAGATGAAAGGCCCGATCCTTTGCCTGGTCGGCCCGCCGGGCGTCGGCAAGACCTCGCTCGGCAAGTCGGTCGCCAAGGCGACTGGGCGCAACTTTGTTCGCATGTCGTTGGGCGGCGTGCGCGACGAGGCCGAGATCCGGGGCCACCGCCGCACCTATATCGGTTCGATGCCCGGCAAGGTACTGCAGGGCATGAAGAAGGCGAAGTCGTCGAACCCGCTGTTCTTGCTGGACGAGGTTGACAAGCTCGGCGCCGATTGGCGCGGCGACCCCTCTTCGGCGCTGCTCGAGGTGCTCGATCCCGAGCAGAACTCGACCTTCAACGACCACTACCTCGAGGTCGATTACGATCTGTCGGATGTCATGTTCGTGACCACCGCCAATACGCTGCGCATGCCGCAGCCGCTGATGGACCGCATGGAGATCATCCGGCTCCCGGGCTACACCGAGGACGAAAAGGTCGAGATCGCCAAGCGCCATCTGATCCCGAAGCAGGTCGAGGCGCACGGGCTGAAGAAGCAGGAGTGGGCGATCAGCGAGGACGCGCTGCGCGACCTCATTCGCTATTACACGCGCGAGGCCGGCGTTCGGAACCTTGAGCGCGAGATCGCCAATCTGACGCGCAAGGCGATCAAAGACATCCTGATGAAGAAGGCCGGCAAGGACGGCAAGGTCAATGTCACCCGGCGGACGCTCGAAAAATATGCCGGCGTGCGCCGCTTCCGCTTCGGCGAGGCGGAAAGCGAGGACCTGGTCGGGGTCACGACCGGTCTCGCCTGGACCGAAGTCGGCGGCGAACTGCTGACGATCGAGGCCGTCACGCTGCCGGGCAAGGGGCGGGTGACCGCGACCGGCAAGCTCGGCGACGTGATGAAGGAGTCGGTCCAGGCGGCCGAGAGCTACGTCAAGTCGCGCAGCACCGTGTTCGGCATTCTGCCTTCGATCTTCGACAAGAAGGACATTCACGTGCACGTGCCGGAAGGCGCGACGCCAAAGGATGGCCCGTCGGCCGGCGTCGGCATGGTGACGTCGATCGTCTCGGTGCTGACCGGCATCCCGGTCAAGCGCGATATCGCCATGACCGGCGAGATTACCCTGCGCGGCCGCGTACTGCCGATCGGCGGCCTCAAGGAAAAGCTCCTGGCGGCGCTGCGCGGCGGCCTGAAGACAGTGCTGATCCCGTTGGAGAACGAAAAGGACCTCGCCGAAATCCCCGACAACGTCAAGCGCGGGCTCAAGATCATCCCGGTCAACACGGCCGACGAAGTGCTGCTGCATGCGCTTTCCGGGCCGCTGACGCCGGTCACTTGGGTCGAGGAAGCCGAGGCGCCGCCGGTCATTCCCGCTGCTGGCGAAGAGCGCTCGGGTGTCCTAACGCATTGATTCCCGTCGGCAGCCGTTGTCGCTGGCCAATCAACTTCAAGTGCGGCGGCGACAACGGCCGGTAAGGTCTAAAAAAACCTTGGTTTCCCCATGCGCGCCAACGTTGACCCGCCGTTGGGCGCGCTCTACACTCCGGTTCGCTTTCCACGAATTTCGTCTGAACTTAAGGGTAGGGGGCGACACGTGAACAGAAACGAACTCGTCGATGCCGTTGCGGGTAAGGCCGATCTCTCAAAAACGGCCGCAAGCAAGGCTGTCGAGGCGGTGTTCGACTCGATCACCGGAGCGTTGAAGACTGGCGGCGAGGTGCGCCTCGTGGGCTTTGGCACTTTCTCGGTCGCCCGGCGCGCGGCCTCGGAGGGGCGCAATCCGCGCACCGGCGAGAAGATCAAGATCGCCGCCTCGAAGCAGGCAAAGTTCAAGCCGGGTCGGCGTCTGCGCGACTCGCTGAACTAGGGCCTCCGAGAAGCAGATCCGCAGGATCTGCGCGCAGCAGCAAGACTAGGCCGAAGCTTGGCCCGGTGATAGGGTGGTGCGGTCGCTGCCGCGTCACCAAGAGCCATCGGCTCGGGCGATTAGCTCAGTTGGTAGAGCATCTCGTTTACACCGAGGGGGTCGGGGGTTCGAATCCCTCATCGCCCACCACGGTGGCTGGGGCGGGACGGCGGAAATTTGATCGCCACAGGTTGGGGGCTGGCTTTCGTTGCCATGCGCCAACTTGCCGGTCCGAACTGTGGCTCGTTTGCTTGACAGCCCAGGGGGCCAAGGGTACGAGTGGGCGCCCCGCCAAGAACATAATGGCGACCGCATGCGGGGGCGTAGCTCAGTTGGTTAGAGCGCCGGCCTGTCACGCCGGAGGCCGCGGGTTCGAGTCCCGTCGCTCCCGCCACCGGTCGCGATTGCAAGGCGACGTTGCCAATCTTGGGAAGGACGGGGCGGCGAGGTCTGGCGCCAATGCGGCGCGAGGGCCAATGCCGCATTACAGTTTGGGGGTCGAGGGCCTGCCATGGACAGCCTGTTGACCGAATATTTCCCGATCCTGGTGTTTCTCGTCATTGCCGGCGGGATTGGTGTCGCGATGATCACCGCTTCGTTCGTACTGGCGCGCCAGCGGCCGGATTCCGAAAAATTGTCGCCCTATGAATGCGGTTTCGACCCGTTCGAGGACGCGCGCATCCGTTTCGACGTGCGTTATTACCTCGTGGCGATCCTCTTCATCATCTTCGATCTTGAGGTCGCATTCCTGTTTCCGTGGGCGGTGTCGCTCGGTGACATCGGAATGTTCGGTTTCTGGTCGATGATCGTCTTTCTCGCCGTGCTGACGGTCGGATTCGCCTACGAATGGAGAAAGGGGGCGCTCGAATGGGAGTGATGAGCCCCAGCGGTATGCCGGGAATGCCGGTGCCGCCCGGACGCGAGCAGGATGCGCTGCTGCGCGCCGCGACCGAGGAATTGCAGGATCGCGGGTTTATCGTCTCGACGCTTGATTCGTTGATCAATTGGGCGCGCAGCGGCTCGCTGTGGCCGATGACCTTCGGCCTTGCCTGCTGTGCCGTCGAGATGATGCATACCGGCGCGAGCCGGTACGATCTCGACCGGTTCGGCGTGGTGTTCCGGCCGAGCCCGCGTCAGTCGGACGTGATGATCGTCGCCGGCACGTTGTGCAACAAAATGGCCCCCGCTTTGCGCAAGGTCTACGACCAGATGGCCGAGCCGCGCTGGGTGATCTCGATGGGCTCCTGCGCCAATGGCGGCGGCTATTACCACTATTCTTATTCAGTCGTGCGCGGCTGCGACCGGGTCGTCCCGGTCGATGTCTACGTGCCGGGCTGCCCGCCGACCGCCGAGGCGCTGCTTTACGGCGTGCTGCTGTTGCAGAAAAAAATCAAACGAAACCGCAACTTTGATCGCTGAGCCGGGGCGATGGACGAAAAGCTCACCGCTTTAGCCGAACATCTTGCCGCCGCGCTGCCGGGCGTCGTGCAGGGCTATGAGATCCACCACGGCGAGCTCGCCATTCGGGTCCCGCGTGACGGCCTACTCGATACGCTGAGCTTTCTGCGCGACGACCGGCAATGCCGGTTTACCGTGCTCTGCGACATTTGCGGCGTCGATTATCCCGATCGGCCCGACCGCTTCGAGGTCGTCTATAATCTTCTGAGCATGAGCCGAAATCTGCGCATTCGCCTCAAGGTCGAGACCGACGAGGAAAACCCGGTGCCGTCGGCGACCGCGCTGTTCAGCGTCGCCGGCTGGTGGGAGCGCGAGGCATGGGATCTCTACGGCATCTATTTCAGCGACCACCCCGATTTGCGGCGGATTCTCACCGATTACGGCTTTGACGGTCATCCGCTGCGCAAGGATTTCCCGCTCACGGGCTATGTCGAACTGCGCTACGACGAAGACCAAAAGCGCGTCGTCTACGAGCCGGTGAAATTGAAGCAGGAATTCCGCAGCTTCGACTTCCTTTCGCCCTGGGAAGGGATGGACCGCATCCTTCCCGGCGACGAGAAGGCGAGCGCTGACGAAGCTGAGAAGAGCTCGAAGGCGCCATGAGCGACCAGGCTGCACCACGGGCGATTGACCAGCTCGATGCCGAGCTCGAAGGCGGTTCGCACATCCGCAACTTCATGCTCAATTTCGGGCCCCAGCATCCGGCCGCGCACGGCGTGATGCGCATGGTGCTGGAGATGGACGGCGAGACCATCGAGCGGGCCGACCCGCATATCGGCCTCCTGCATCGCGGCACCGAGAAGCTCATCGAATACAAGACCTATCTCCAGGCGATCCCCTATTTCGACCGGCTCGATTACGTCTCACCGATGTGTCAGGAGCATGCTTTCGCGCTGGCGGTTGAGAAGCTGATGGGCATCGAGCCGCCGCCGCGCGGCAAGTACATCCGCGTGCTGTTTGCCGAGATCACCCGCATTCTCAATCACTTGCTTAATGTCTGCGCGTTCGGTCTCGACCTTGGCGCGATCACTCCGTTTCTCTGGGGGTTTGAGGAGCGCGAGCGGCTGATGGAGTTCTACGAGCGCGCGTCGGGGGCGCGGCTGCACGCCAATTACTTCCGGCCCGGCGGCGTGCACATGGATCTGCCGCCGCGCCTCGTCGACGACATCGCGGCCTTCTGCGAGACGTTTCCGAAGACGATCGACGATATCGAAGGGCTGCTGACCGACAACCGCATCTTCCGCCAACGCACCGTCAATATCGGCGTGCTGAGCGCGGCCGATGCAGCGGATTGGGGCATGTCTGGGCCGATGCTGCGCGCCTCGGGCGTCGCCTGGGATTTGCGTCGCGCGCAGCCTTACGACGCCTATGCCGAGATCGATTTCGACGTGCCCGTCGGCAAAAACGGCGATTGCTTTGATCGCTACCTCGTCCGCATCGAGGAGATGCGGCAATCGGTGCGCATCATCAAGCAGGCGCTCGAAAAAATGCCCGCCGGACCGGTCAAGATAAATGACCGCAAGGTCGCGCCGCCGCCGCGCGCCGAGATGAAGCAGTCGATGGAAGCGCTCATCCACCACTTCAAGCTTTATACCGAGGGCTACCACGTGCCGGCCGGCGAGACCTACACCGCGGTCGAGGCGCCGAAGGGCGAGTTCGCGGTGTATCTCGTCGCCGACGGCACCAACCGTCCCTATCGCTGCAAGATCCGCGCGCCCGGCTTCGCGTTCCTGCAGGCGACCGAGTTCATGTGCAAGGGCCACATGCTGGCCGACCTCGTCGCGGTCGTCGGCTCGATGGACATCGTCTTCGGCGAGATCGACCGATGAGCGAGCACGGCCCCAGCGGCCCGCCCTTCGAACAGCCGGCCAGCTTCGCGTTCACGCCGGAGAACATGGAAAAGGCGAAGTACCACATCGCCAAATACCCTGAAGGCCGGCAGGCCAGCGCGGTGCTGCCGCTGCTCGACCTGGCTCAGCGGCAGCACGACAACTGGCTGCCCAAGGCGGCGATGGACTACGTCGCCGGCATTCTCGAGATGGCGCCGATCCGGGTCTACGAGGTCGCGACCTTCTACACGATGTTCAACCTGCGTCCCGTCGGACGTTGGTTCCTCCAGGCGTGCACGACGACGCCTTGCTGGCTGCGCGGCTCGGACGACATCGTCGCGGCGTGCAAGAAAAAGCTCGGCATCGGCGTCGGCGAAAGCACCGCCGACCGCCAGTTCACCCTGGTCGAGGTCGAGTGCCTTGGCGCCTGCGTCAACGCGCCTATCCTTCAGGTCAACGATGATTTCTACGAAGACCTCGACGCCGCTTCGACCGAAAAGCTGCTCGATTCACTGATTGCCGGGGCACAACCGCCATACGGCTCGGTTATCGGGCGCCAAGGTTCGATGCCGGAGGGCGGCAAAACCACGCTGACCGAGCTTGCGCCGGCCAAAAAGCCGAGCAGGAGCAGAAAGACCAAGGATGCTGGCTGACCAGGACCGTGTTTTCACCAATCTCTACGGCGAGGGCGACTGGCACCTCGCCGGCGCCCGCTCGCGCGGGGTTTGGGACGGCACCAAGGACGTCATCCTCAAAGGGCGCGACTGGATCGTCGAGGAGGTCAAGGCATCTGGGCTGCGCGGCCGCGGCGGCGCCGGCTTTCCGACCGGCCTCAAATGGTCGTTCATGCCGAAGGAAAGCAACCGGCCATGCTACCTCGTGGTCAACGCGGACGAGAGCGAGCCGGGCACCTGCAAGGACCGCGACATCCTGCGCTACGACCCGCACCGGCTGATCGAGGGCTGCCTTCTCGCCGGGGTTGGGATGGGCGCGACCGCCGGTTATATCTATATCCGTGGTGAATTCTACAACGAATCCCGAAACTTACAGGTCGCGATCGACGAGGCGTATGAGGCCGGCCTTATCGGCAAGAACGCCTGCGGCTCGAGCTACGATTTCGAGCTCTACATGCACCGTGGCGCCGGCGCCTATATCTGCGGCGAGGAGACAGGGCTGCTCGAAAGCCTCGAAGGCCGCAAGGGCCAGCCGCGCCTCAAGCCGCCGTTTCCGGCCGCTGTCGGGCTCTATGGCTGTCCCTCGACCGTCAACAATGTCGAGACCATCGCCACCAGCCCCGAAATTCTGAAGCGCGGCGCGAGATGGTTTGCCGGGATCGGCCGCGAGCGCAACACCGGCACCAAAATCTTCTGCATCGCGGGCCACGTGAACAAGCCGTGCAATGTCGAAGAGGCGATGTCGATCCCGATGAAGGAGCTCATCGAGCGGCATGCCGGCGGGGTGCGCGGCGGCTGGGACAATCTCATGGCGGTGATCCCTGGCGGCTCGTCGACGCCGTGCCTGCCGAAATCGGTGTGCGACAACGTGCTGATGGATTTTGACGCACTTGTCGCCGAGAAATCGGGGCTCGGCACCGCGGCGCTGATCGTCATGGACAAATCGACCGACATCGTCCGCGCGATCAGCCGACTATCGGCCTTTTACAAGCACGAGAGCTGCGGCCAGTGCACCCCCTGCCGCGAAGGGCTGGGGTGGGTCTGGCGGGTCATGGAGCGAATGATCAAGGGCAACGCCACGGTCGAGGAACTCGATCAGCTTCAGGAGATGACCACGGAGATCGAAGGCCACACGATCTGCGCGCTCGCCGACGGCGCGGTATGGCCGGTGCAGGGGCTGATCCGGCACTTCCGGCCCGAGATGCAGCGCCGCATCGCCGAATATCGCGCGCACGCCTCGCGCCAGGCGGCGGAGTAAGCGATGCCCGATCCAGTCAAACTGACGATCGACGGCCAGGAAACCGAGGTGCCGGCGGGCACCACGGTGTTGCAGGCCTGCCAGGGCCTCGGCATCGAGATCGCGCATTTCTGCTATCACGAGCGCCTGGCGATCGCCGGCAATTGCCGCATGTGCCTGGTCGAGCAGGAGCGCGCGCCAAAGCCGATCGCGTCCTGCGCGATGCCCGTCGCGCCGGGCATGGTCATTTTTACCCAGTCGGAGAAGGCCAAGAAGGCGCGTCACGGCGTCATGGAGATGCTGCTGATCAACCATCCGCTCGATTGCCCGATCTGCGACCAGGGCGGCGAGTGCGATCTGCAGGATCAGTCGATGGCCTACGGCTTCGACCGCAGCCGCTACGAGGAGAACAAGCGCGCCGTCGCCGACAAGGATTTCGGGCCGCTGGTCGCGACGCACATGACCCGCTGCATCCATTGC
>DATJSH010000026.1:0-57633 GCA_035504235.1 Allostellaceae bacterium
GGTGATGTGGGGCCGGCGGATGCCCCAGCCGCGTCTCACGGCCTGGTACGGCAATGCCGGCGCGCGCTACGCCTATTCCGGGATAAAGCTTGATCCGTTGCCCTGGACGCCGCTCCTCGCCGACCTCAAAACCCGTGTCGAGGATGTGGCCGACGTAACGTTCAACAGCGTCCTCCTCAACTACTACCGCGACCACCACGACAGCGTCGGGTTCCACAGCGACGACGAGCCGGAACTGGGCGAGCGGCCGGTCATCGCCTCGCTCAGCCTTGGCGCGGAACGCAAGTTCGTCTTGAAGCACAAGCACTTGAAGCACATCGCCCCTGTACGCCTGCGGCTCGCTTCAGGAAGCCTTTTGCTGATGAAGGGTGACACGCAGCGCTGCTGGCGGCACGGTGTCCCGAAAGAGAGCCGCGCCTGCGGCCCGAGGATCAACCTCACCTTCCGCCAAATCGCTCACCGTCATTCCGGGATGCCCGAAGGGCAGATCCGGAACCCCTGAACACGGACGATTGCGTTGATATGAATTGGCGTCCGCGCGCCATAGCCGACCGCCATGCATTCATGGGTTCCGGGTTCATCGCCGCGCGATGCCCGGAATGACAACTCAACTTGGTGCCCGCCGGTAATGGTAGCGGTGCAGTTCGGTGGTCATGCCGATCGCGTCATAGAGCGTGCGGCCGGGCGTGTTGCTGGCCTCGACCTGCAGCGTCGCCATGCCGACGCCTTGCCGTTTTGCCCACGACCCGAGCGCCGCCAACACCCGACGCGAATAGCCCTTGCGGCGGTGTCGCGTATCGGTGACCACCGATTCGAAACACAGCATGCCGCGATGGATGACGCCATAGGCGAGCGCGACCGGCGCGCCGTCGACCGCCAATGCGGCGAACGCCGCCGGCAACGCCACCGAGCCGACGATCTGCCGGTAGAAAACATGGAAGCCGGGTTGCTGACCCTGCAACCGCGCCATCGCCGCAAACCAGTCATCCGCCGGTCTTGGTTCGAGCCGCACCGCGTCGCCGCCGCCAAACGCTTCCGCCGCGGCGATGATGGGGTCGATCGGCCCCTCGATGATGCAACTGTCGCCCTCCGCCGTGTAGCCGTGCGCGGCAAGCTGTGCGTCGATCGCCGGGTCGAGAAACGAGGGCAGGCGAAAGATCGGCGGCAGGCCTTGCTCGCGGTAAAGCGCCTCGGCGGTCGCGATCACCGCCTCCATATCGCCCTCGATGGGCCTTTGGGGCTCGCGCAGCAGCGTCGCCGAATTGGCCGTGCGCCGCGCACCGCCGCTGAAGCGCAGCAGCCAATCGCCCAGCACCACCAGCTTCAGCGGCGGATAGCCGTTGATCGCCGCTTCTTCCGCAACCCAGGCGTTCAGTGCCGGGATCAACCTTCGTCGTCCGTGCCGTCGGGTTCGGCGGCCGGCGTACCGCCCTTGGCGACGCCGACCATCGCCGGACGCAGCAGCCGCTCCTGCACGATATAGCCCGGCTGCAAGACCTCGACGACGGTGCCAGCCGGCTGGCCCGAATTCTCGACCTCAAAGACCGCCTGGTGGAAATTGTGATCGAACTTCTCGCCCTTGGCGTCGATGCGTTTGAGGCCATGGCGCTCAAATGCGGCGAGCAGCTCGCGCTCGGTCGCCGCGACTCCGGCAAGCAGGCTTCGGGTCCGGTCGTCCTTTGCCTCGGCCTCGGGCAGGCTGTCGAGCGCGCGGTGCAGATTGTCCGCCACCGAGAGCAGGTCGCCGGCGAATTTGGCGAAGCCGTAGCGTTCCGCGTCGATCCGCTCGCGCTGAGCGCGCCGGCGCGTGTTCTCGGTCTCGGCAAGCGCGCGCAGCAGCCGGTCCTGCGAATCCGCCAGCTCCTGTTCCAGAGCTGCGATCCGTTCCTCGGGGGTCGCAGCGGCGGCGTCCGCCTCGGCCTCGGCACCCCCGGGGCCCATTGGGTCGTTGGCGGCGGCCGAAGGTTCTTTTTCGTCACTCATTCCATCTATCCAATAAGGCGCCCGATCATCTTCGCGGTGTAGTCCACCATCGGGATGATGCGGGCATAGTTGATCCGTGTCGGGCCGATCACGCCGATCGCGCCGACGATCTCCTCCCGGCTGTTCTGATAGGGGGCGATGATCACCGAACAGCCGGCGAGGCCAAACAAATGGCTTTGCGCGCCGATGAAAATCTGCACCCCGTCGCCGCTTTTGCTGGCGTCCAAAAGGCGCAGCATCGTCTCGCGGGTTTCCAGCATTTCGAAGAGTGTACGTAACCGTTCGAGGTCGGCGACCGCTGTTATGTCATCGAGCAGCTTGGCTTGGCCGCGCACGATCAGCGAGCGATCGCTGTCGCCGCCCGACCAGCTTGCCAGGCCGGTGGCGATGACCCGGCCGGTCAGCTCGTCGAGTTGCGCTCTGTTCGAGGCGATTTCCCCGACGACTTCCGCGCGCGCTTCCTCGATTGTGCGGCCGACGAGGCGCGCGTTAAGGAAATTGCTGGCGCTGACCAGCGCCGAGGCCGGCAGGCCCATCGGCACCTCGATGACGCGGTTCTCGACCAGCCCGTCCTCGGTCACCAGCACGACCAGTGCCCGCCCGGCGGCGAGCGGGACGAACTCGATATGCTTCAGCGGCCGATCCTGCTTCGGCACGACCACCAAACCCGCGCAGTGCGACAGGCCGGAAAGGGCCAGCGTCGCCTCTTCCAGCGCCTGCGACAGGCTTTTGCCGCGCGCGGCGCACAGGCTCTCGATGCTGTTGCGCTCTTCCTCGGCAAGGTTTCCGACCTCGAGCAGCCCGTCGACAAAGAACCTGAGACCCGCCTCGGTCGGCAGCCGGCCGGCCGAGGTGTGCGGCGCGTAAAGCAGCCCGGCCTCTTCGAGCTCGGCCATGACGTTGCGGATCGTCGCGGGCGACAGGCTGTCGACCAGCAGGCGCGACAGGGTACGCGAACCGATCGGCTCGCCCGTATGGACATAACCATCGACGATCATGCGAAAGATCTCGCGGCTGCGCGCGTTCAATTCGCTGATCGGCGAGGGTTGCGGTTGTCCCAGACTGCTGCGCACGCTTTCGTTCTCGGCTGCCTTTCCGTGCGCGGGGAATCTAGGAAGCCGACCCGAAGGCGTCAACTCGCGCTGGGAACGAGACCGGTCAGAACGCCCTTTTGAAAATCGCCTCGTAGGTCTGGCCCTGGGGCGTCGTCCATTTGCCGGAAAGATCGCTATAGAACGGCTGGAACGCGTATTGACTGCCATCCGAGTTCTGAAACAGGAGCGCGCCGTCCTTGACGATGCCGGTGCCGTGCAGCACGCCGCCCGGCGTTCTGCCGCCCGAGTCGAGCGGGCCAAAGACGTAGGTGATCGTCGCGGTGCCGTCGGCGCTGATTGTCTCGACGATGAGCGCCGCGCAAAGCTGGGCGTTCCACGCGGCGTCGCTGAAAATACCGACGAACTGCCGATAGGCCTCGGGCACGGAACGCGGGTCGGCGGCGTGCGCGGTGACGCTTTGGCCACAAAACACCCGGCCGGCTTGAGCCGCGGGCGCGGGCGCGGGCTGGGCCGGCGCGGCCGCCGGGGGCATCGGCACGGGCACGGGTTGCGGAGCCGGCGCGGGCTGGTCGGGTGCTGGCCGGGTCAGCGGCGGCAGTGGTTGCGCGTTGAACAATGGCGTCGGTTGCTGTTGCGCCGCGGCCGGGAGGCTCAGAAGGAGCAACAAACCGGCCCCGAGGGCTGGACGGACGCAATTGCTCATCGCTTACGCCTTGAGCAGGGCATCCATGACCCGCTCGCGAGAAAGCGGCAGGTCGCGCAGCCGGGTGCCCAGCGCCTGCGCGACGGCATTGGCGATCGCCGCGACGGTCGGCCCACCGGCGGTCTCGCCCATCCCCAGCGGCGGCAGATCGGCGTCGGCGCCGACCAGTTCGCAGAACACCTCCGGCACCTCGGTGAAGCGCAGCACCGGATAGCTCTCCCAGTCGCGCGAGCTGATCCCGGCGCTGTCCAGCCGCACGCCTTCTTTCAGCGCCCAGCTGATGCCCTGAATGACGCCGCCTTCGAGCTGGTTAAGCGCGCCGTCGGGGTTGATGATCAGCCCGCCATCGGCCGCGCACCAGATGTTGCTGACCCGCACCGCCTCGTCGACCTCGACATCGGCGACGACCGCGCAATAGGCCGCGCGGTTCTTGTACATCGCAAAGCCGATACCGCGCCCGACGCCCGTGCCGACTGGCAGACCGGGTTGCCATGCGGCCATCTTCGCGACATGCGCGACGACCCCCTTGGCGCGCGGATCGCCGAGCACTGCCAAGCGGTATTCGACCGGGTCCATCCCGGCGCGCTCGGCGAGCTCGTCCATTGCCGACTCGATGGCGAAGACATTGATCGTCGCGCCAAGACCGCGCAGCGACGAGGTGCGCACTGGCGTCTCGGCGACGAGATGATGGATGATGCGCTTGGCCGGAAAGGCGTAGAGCGGCTCGCCGTTACGCGTGCCGCCGCCGCCATTCGACTCCGGCGGGTCGACGGGCGGTGGCGCCGGCGGCGGATCGGGCAGCGCCTCGGCGGCCAAGAGATTGCCGCCGCCGCCCGGCCGGCTTGAATGCCGGCCGCTCCAAATTTCGGTCGTCCAATCGGTCGGCCGGCCCTGCTCGTCGAGCAGCGCACGCACCGTCGTCACCATCGCCGGGCTCACCGGCTCAAAGCCGAACTCGTCCTCGCGCCGCCAGCGCACACGCACCGGCACGCCCGGCCGGCGCATTGCGATCACCGCGGCGTCGGCCGCCGCGTCGTCGGCGCCGTTATGGCCGTAGCAGCCCGGCCCCTGCGCGTGCTTCACCGAGATGTGCGTCGGGTCGAGTTTCAGGCTGCGGGCGAGCGCCGCCTTGAGCGGGTAAACGCCCTGGGTGTGCGACCAAACCGTGAGGTGCCCGTCCTTATACAGCGCAAGCGCGCTCGACGGGCCGATCGAAGCGTGCGCGATGTGCATGCGCGTGTACGTCGCTTCGTAGCGCGCCTGGCCGGGCGTGGGATCGACGGGCTCGGGGCCGAGATTGCGGTCGATCGACGGGCGCTGCAGCAGCCAGCGGCCTTCCTCCTGACCGGGGTTGATCGGGTCGAGCCCGTCCCATGCGACATGGCCCGGCGCGACTGCGGCCGCGGCATCGACCACGGTCTCGTCCCGCCCCAGAATGGCGATGAAATTGCCGTCGCGAACGATGTCGATGTCGCCCTTGGCGGCGCGGCGGATCGCCGCCTCGTCGATCGTGGCGACCGTCGCGCCGCGCCGCGGCTGGCGCACGACACGGGCATGGACCATGCCGTCCACTGCCATGTCGTGCACAAAGGCGGGCGCGCCGAACACCTTGCCGCCGAGATCGACGCGCGGCGCGTTGCGGCCGATCTCGCTGCGCCGGGTTTTCGGTCTGGCGCTGGCGGTGGCGCGGCGCGACAGATCGACCACAGGCGCAAGCGACCAGTAATCCTGGCCCGTGGGCGTACCGGCTCGGGTGATCGCGCCGTCGCTGACCCCGAGCTCGCCGCGCGGTACGCCGACGCGCGCCGACGCTTCGTCGAGGAACAGGCCCTTCACCTCGGCGCAGGCGAGTCGCAGCGCCACGCCGCCATACTGGATCGACTGGCTGCCGGCGGTATAGCCCTCGTTGGGGGTGAGGTCGGTGTCGCCGGTCTGCAGGTCGATGCGGTCAAGCGCGACATCGAGCTCGTCGGCGGCGATCTGGCGCATCGCGGTCAAGACGCCCTGGCCGATCTCGACCCGGCCGGTCGAGACCGTAACCTTTCCGGGCGCGGTGAACCTGACCCACTGGTCGAGACGCGGGTTGGTTTCGAGCAGCGCTGGCAGCGGCGGGTGCGCGCTCATCGGCCGGCTCCTTCGCGCATCGCGGCGGCGGCGCGTTCGACGGCTTTCAGGATGCGGACATGGCTGCCGCAGCGGCAGATGTTGTCGTCGAGCGCTGCGGCGATCTCGCGGCGCGACGGCGCCGGGTTGTTGTCGAGCAGCGCCTTCGCCGAAACGAGGATGCCCGGCAGGCAATAGCCGCATTGCCCGGCTTGCTCGTCGAGAAACGCCACCTGTAGCGGGTGCGGGTGTTCCGGCGTACCGAGGCCTTCGATGGTGAGCACTGACTTTCCGGCCACCGTCGACAACGCCTTGCCGCAGGATTTTTCTGGGCTGCCGTCGATCAGCACCATGCAGCAGCCGCACTGCTCGAGGCCGCAGCCGAATTTGGCGCCCTTGAGCCCCAGGTGGTTGCGCAGCACATCCAAGAGCGGCGTGTCGTCGCCGGCGCTCACGGAGACGGCGCGGCCGTTGAGGGTGAAAGAGGTCATCGCGTTCTCGTCACGCAGGAAGCATCAACAACTTACGTCATTCCGGGGCATCGCGCAGCGATGAACCCGTAATCCATGAACACGGTCTTTGAAGAGGATGAGCGGGACGCCGGACAAAACCACCGGAGGTCCGAGTTCATGGATTCCCGGCTCGCGACGATGTCGCGCCCCGGAATGATAATTCTATTGGACCGAACCCGCATCGAAGCCGAACAGCCATTGCATCGTCTCGGGCGAGCGCTCGCGCTGCGCGACCATCGCCGCGTCGCGCTCGATCTGCTCGGGGCCGTCGGGCATGTGGTAGCGGTGCTTGTTGGCGCGCGACATCTGTTGCAGGCGGGTGACGCGCGGCAGCCGGACCTGCTCGTAGCGGCGCAAGGTATCGACCGGGTCGCCGCCTTGTGCCAAAAGCGCGGTGAGGCAGGCGCCGTCTTCGATCGCCTGCGCCGCGCCCTGCGCCATAAACGGGTACATCGGGTGAGATGCATCGCCGAGCAGCGTCACCCGACCCACCGACCATTGCGGCAGCGGGTCGCGGTCGAACAGCGCCCAGATAAAGCAGGTATCTGCCTCGGAGATGATCCGCCGCACCTGCTTGTGCCAGCCGTCGAATGCGGCAAGCGCGCGCTGGATGGTCGCGCGGTCGGTCCAGTCCTCGCGGTTCCAGCTGTCGTGCTCGGTCCAGCCGACAAAATTCAACAGCCGGCCGCCCGAGACGAAATAGTGCACGAGATGCCCGCCCGGCCCGAGCCAGGACTGGTTGCCGCGTTCCAGCCCCAGATCGGCGATGCGCTCGACCGGCACCAACCCGCGATAGGCGACGCAACCGGCAAAATTCGGGTCTTCCGCGCCGAAGAGGATCGTGCGCACGGTCGAATGGATGCCGTCGGCGCCCACCAGAATATCGGCGGTGATGCGGTTGCCGTTGGCGAATTCGGCCTCGACCCGGTCGCCGCGATCGGCAAGCCCGGTGAGTCGGTGGCCGAGATGGATATGTACCTTTGGCAGGCCGGAGGCGATGATCGCCTGCAGATCGGCGCGGTGCGCGGTCAGATGCGGCGCGCCGTAGAGCTCGACGCAGCGCGGGTTGAGCGGCGCCTTTTGCAATGTACGGCCATCGTCCCAGCGCCGCACATGCGCCGATTCGGGCCGCACCGCCGCGCGGTCGAGCGCGTCGCCGAGGCCGAGGCGATAGAGAATGCGCGCCGCGTTCGGTCCCATATTGATGCCGCCGCCGACCTCGTTGAGTCGCGGCGCCTGCTCGTAGACATCGACATCGAAACCGGCGCGATGCAGCGCCAGCGCCGCGCTCAGACCGCCAAGCCCGCCGCCGATTATCGCGATCTTGTGCACTGTCATGCCGTGAAGTGAAAAAGCCGCTCGCCGGGCGTGTCAACAAAATCGGAAAGCAGCGATCTTGCGATTATGAACATAATTACCATTTTCATATCATCGGGCCGTTGGATATGCGATTTCCCCGCCGCGCTTTGCCATAACAGGAGGAACCGCACCTCCTGTTATTTTGCCCGATAACAGGAGGTGAACAGGAGGCGAGCCTCCTGATAAGAAGACAGCGAGACCGATTTTAGAAGGAGGCCGCCCTTGCCCCTCGATTACGAAAAGCGCGACGGCGTCGCGTACATCACGCTCAACAACCCGGCGAAGGCCAACATCCTCGACAAGACGATGTCGGACGACATCTCGGCCGCGTGGATCGATCTGTGGGAAGATCGCGACATACGCTGCGCGATCCTCACCGGCGCCGGCGACCGGCATTTCTGCGGCGGCCACAACCTCCAGCCGCGCCCCGATCTCACCGCCGACGACCGCGAATACCTGCGCACCAACCGCATCTACTGGCCGCTCGCCGGCACCGTGCACGGGCAGAAGACCGGGGTCGACGGCCGCATGGGCGACCATTACCCGCGCGTCTGGAAGCCGATCATTGCCGCCGTCAATGGCTGGGCGGCGGGTGCCGGGCTCTACATCCTGTTGAGCTCGACCGACATTCGCATCGCCAGCGCCGAGCACGCGCGCTTCAAATTTGCGCTGCTGACCCAGGGCTGGCTTGGCAACGGGCCGGGCGCGGCCCTGCTGGCAAAGCAGCTGCGCTATTCCGACGCGATGAAGATCCTGCTCACCGACGAGCCGTTCGACGCCGCCGAGGCGCTGCGGATCGGCCTCGTCAACGAGGTCGTGCCTCACGCCCAACTCATGGAGCGGGCCGAGAAAATGGCCCGGCACATCTGCACCCTGCCGCCGCTAGCGGTCAGGATGATGAAGGAATACGTCGTGCGGTTCGGCGACCTGCCGACCGACCAGTCCTGGCACATCCAGAACCTGATCAATCACCTGCTGATCCAGACGACGATGGACGGTGAGGAAGGCCGCAAGGCCTTTAACGAAAAGCGCCCGCCCAACTTCACCGGCACCTTGCGCAAGCGCGGCGAGCCTTGGCCCGAATTGTCGCCCGAAGATGCCGAACGGCTCGACGAAGCTTACAGGAGCGGGGAGTTTTAGCCTGTCGTCCTTGCGAGCGGAGCGGAGCAATCTCGTCGTGACTAGCATCGAACGAGATTGCTTCGTCGCTTGGCGCCCCTCGCAATGACGCTTCGAGCGTTACAGCGCCGCCGCGCCGGCCGCGGCGCAGTCTTCGTCCTGCTGCGAGGTGCCGCCGCCGACGCCAACCGCACCGACAAGATTGCCGTTGCGGAACAGCGGCACCGCGCCCTGGCCCATGATCATGTGTCCGCCCGAGGCCGCGTTGATGCCGCGCGGGGTCGGCTGGTCGGCGCGCTCGGCCATCACGCCGCTCGGCCGGGCGAAGGCCGCCGAGGCCACCGCCTTGCCCTGGCTGCCATAGACCCCGGCATAGAACGCGCCGTCCATGCGCTGGAACGCGACGAGCCGGCCGCCATCGTCACACACCGCCGCGCACACCTTGATGTTGAATTCCTCCGCCTTCTTGAGGGTCGCGCGCAGCACCCGGTTGGCCTGGTTCAGAGAGATGCTTGCCATGCCGTTTCTCCTTGGTTGGTTCGACGATTAACCCAAAGCTCCCGACGCGCGCAGCGTCGCGATCCTGTCGTCGGAGAAGCCCAGCACGTCGCGCAAGACGCCATCGGTATCGGCGCCGAGGCCCGGCGCCGGCCCGGTCGCCCGGCCGAAGCTGGCGCGCCATGGCAGACCCGGCAACACGCCTTGTCCGTGGCTCTCCCAGAAGCCGCGGGCCTTGAGGTGCGCGTCATGCACGAGATCGACCGAATCCCGCAGCGCTGCCGCCGGAACGCGGGCGCGGCGCAGTTCCGCGGCCGCCTCCGCGGCGCTACGGCGCGACGCCCAGCCGGCAAGAACCCCGTTGATCCCGGCCGAACGCCCTTGGCGTTGGTGCAAGTCCCAGCCCGATAGCGGCTCCAGCGCCGGTATCGCCTTGCACAGCCGCCGCCATTCCGCTTCGCTCGTAACGGCGATGCTGATCCATTCATCTGCGTTGGCGTCATCGCCGGCGCAGCGCCAGGCCCCATGCGGCACGTACCGGTCGCTGGCGTTGCCGCGGGGCCGGGGCGGGTCGCCGAGTTGGGTCGCGACGAGCGGCGCCGCCATTGTCCACAGCATCGCCTCGATCATCGAGAAATCGACCCGTGCGACCCCGCCGTCCTGTGCCCGCCGCTTGAGCGCCGCGGTGACAATAAAGGCGAGCATCAGCCCGCACATCGGGTCGAGCCAGGCAAAACCGACGCGCGGTGCGATCCCGGGGTGGCGGTTGAGCCCGGCGAACCCCGCACAGCATTGCAGCAGGGTGCCGTAGGCGACCGAATGCGCCTCCGGCCCGGTGCGCCCCATGCCTGAAGCCGAGACGTAGATCAGGTTCCGATTCATCGCCCGCAACGCATCGGCGCCGAGGCCGAGCCGGTCCATCACCCCGGTGGCGAAATTCTCGAACACGACGTCGCTCCGCGCCGCGAGATCGCGGGCGATCGCAACCGCCTCGGGCTGCTTGAGGTCGAGGACGATGCCTTTCTTCGCCTGGCCGAGCACGGTGTGCAGTTCGCTGGCGCGGCCCGGATCGCCACGGCCGGGCGCCTCGATCTTGATGACTTCCGCGCCCATCGCCGAGAGGTAGCGGGTCGCGGTCGGCCCGGCGATGACCCAGGAGAAGTCGAGCACGCGGACGCCGGAGAGCGGCAGCGTTCGGCCGCCGAGCGGCTTTGCCTGACCTTTGGACAGGGTTAGCCCGAAAGGCGGGCCCGGCACCGTGACGCGTCGCCCGGCGATTGTCGTTTCGCGCCAGAAGCCGCGATGCGCGAGCTGCGGCAACGCCAGCTGCTCGGCCGGTTCGCGCAGCGGGAAGCTCGGGACATGCGCATCCTGCGCCGCATCGGCGATCCATTGCTTGGTGTGCCGCCGGCTCCATTCCGACATCAGCGCGTGCAGCGCGTCCCAACTGGCGACACGATCAGGCTTGGTCTTGAAGCGGGGGTCGTCAGCCCAATCGGGCGAGCCCATGACCTTGAGCCAGGAGGCCCATTGCCGGTCCTCGCGCGGCGAGATCGCGGCGTAGCCGTCGCTTGCCGGCAGGATGCACACGGTCGCGCCGTTGCCGTCGCTGATCCTTTTGCGCGACCTCGCCTTGCCGCCCAGCCCGGCATTGGCAAGCTCGGTCATCGCCAGGGTCGCGAGCGCTTCCTCGATCGAGACGTCGACGACGCTGCCCGGCGGCGCGTGGATGCCGGCGCAGGCCGCCGCCAGCCCGCCGATAAACGCCGATTGCTCTCCGACCGGGCGGATCGGCGCCTCGGCGAGGTCGTCGACTTGGCCGGTCAGCAGCCGCGCGATGCCGCTGGCATACATCAGGGTCAGATCACTCGCCGGATCGTCGGCGCGCGGGCCGGTCTGGCCGAACGGCGCGATCGCGACGATCGCCGCTGCCGCATTCTGGCGGCGCAGCGCGGCGACGTCACCAGCGCCGCCTTGGGCGATGATGAGCTCGGCTGTGGTGAGCGCCGCGGCATCGCGGTCATTTTTGCCGCCGTTGAGGTATTCGGCGAGCGGCGACGAGCGGTCGGCGTCGATGCACGTCACCGCGGCGCCGATATCGGCGAAGATGCGTCCGGCGACTGCCGCGGCAAGCCCCGGCCCGAGCTGTGCCACGCGAAACCCCGTCAACAGTGAATTCGTCACGCACCCCTCCCGCCCGAGAGCGTGACGAAGCCGAGGGGATCGGTCAATCTGCGGTGGACGCAGGCCTGCCGGGAGGATGCCGATGCTGATCTTCTATTGCGCGCCGGGTTCGAGCTCGATGGCGACGCATATCGCGCTGCACGAAGCGGGGGCGGCGTTCGAGCACCGCTGGCTGTCGTTCCACGCCAAGGAACAGAAGGGCAGCGACTATCTGGCGCTCAACCCTGAGGGCAAGGTGCCGGCGCTGCTCATCGAGGGCCAGCTTGTGCTGACCGAGGTCGCGGCGACGCTTTATTACCTGGCGAAAGTTTATCCCGAGGCCGAGTTGTGGCCGCAGGGCGGCATCGAAGGCGAGGCGCAGGCGGTGTCGTGGATGTCGTTTATCGCCGCCACCGTGCACCCCGCGCGGCGGGCAGGCGAAGATGCCTGGCGTGCGGTATTCCGGCTTTGCGAGCAACGCCTTGGCAGGGAGGAATGGGCCGCCGGCGGAGCTTATTCGATCGCCGACATCCACCTCTTCCGGCTGTTCTGGCGGTTTGTCGATGCGCTGGGGCCCGATCACGCGAGCTACCCCGGCCTGATGAGGCACTACGAACGGATCATGGCGCGCCGGGCGGTCAAGAAGACGATCGAGATCGAGCGCGCCATCGGCTACGAATTTCCGCTAGGCGCGGGAACGCGCTAGCTGCTGAGCGGCCTGCCGTGGCGGGCGATGAATTCGGGGAAGGCATCCTCGGCCTTGGCGCCGCGCACGACATGCGTCGTGAAGTGCCGCTCGGCCTCGTACTGCTCTTCGAGGTTCTGGCTCATCTGCTGCAGCATCAGCGACTTGATGCCCATGATCGTGTCGTGATTGTTGGCGGCGATGGTGCGCGCCAGTTCCATGGTCTTGGCGCGCAGCTGTTCGCGCGGCACGAGGTGGTTGAGCAGGCCGATGCGATAGGCTTCCTCGGCTTCGACGACTCGCGCCGAGAATAGCAGCTCCTTGGCGATCGGCCAGCCGACCTGGTTGGGCAGGGTCCAGGTGCTGTTGATCCGCCCATAGGCGGCGGCGAGAAAGCGGAACTTCGAATCCTCGCAGCCGATCCGCATGTCGAGCGACGAGGCGAGCACGCCAGCGCCGCCATAGGCGAGACCATTCATCATGCCGATCGTCGGCTTGGCCGAGGCGCCGATCTCGTAGCTGCTGCGGGTGCGCCGCGCGTCCTGCTCGGCATCGGTGAGTTTGCGGTCGTCCTCGCGCTGCTCGTGGATGTCGCCGCCGGCGGAGAAGGCGCGGCCCGCCCCGGTGATGACGATGCAGCCGATGCCGTCATCGGCGTCCGCCGCCTTCACCGCGTCGCGCAGCTCCTGCGACAGCCGGCGGTTCATCGCGTTGAGCTTCTCCGGCCGGTTGAGGGTGAGGATGGCGACGCCGTCCTCCTTCTCGACAAGGATGTGTTCGTATTCGGTCATCTCGTCCTCCGAAACTCGCTTATGTGTCCCACCCCGGCGACGGCGGGGGCCCATTTATCCGCTGTTCCTGCGGCTGAATCATGGGTCCCGGCCCACGCCGGGACGGAGCACAGGGAAACGCCACAGCTCAGCCCCGCATCGCTTGCCAGACCCTTGCCGGGGTCGCGGGCCCATCGAAGTTCTTCACACCGAGCGGCGCCAGCGCGTCGCGGATCGCGTTGTGGATTGCTGGGAACGCGGCGATCGCGCCGGCCTCGCCGCAGCCTTTGACCCCGAGCGGGTTCGTCGTGCAGCGCGTGGAATTGAAGCCGAGGCTGAAGGCCGGTAGGTCGTCGGCGCGCGGCATCGCGTAGTCCATGAACGAGGCGGCGAGGGCCTGCCCGGACTGCGGATCGTAGACCGCGGTTTCGAGCAGCGCCTGGCCCGAGCCCATCGCGATCGCGCCATGCGCTTGGCCCGAGGCGACCATCGGATTGACGATGACGCCGTAATCGTCGACCGCGGTGTAACGCTCGAGCGTGACCCGGCCGGTATCGCGGTCGATCTCGACTTCGACGACATGCGTGCCGTTGGGGAAGGTCATCCACTCGCGGGTCCAGAAATGATAGGTGTCGAGCGGCTCGCCGATCTCGCGCGCCTTTGCCGCGACGTCGAGCATCGGCACTCGCCGGTCGGTGCCGGAGACGACGAAATCACCGTCTTCGAACTTGATGTCGGGCTCAGCGGCTTCGAGCATCTCGGCGGCGATGCGCGTGCCCTTCAAGATGATCTCGTCGGCCGCCCGAAAGATGGCGGTGCCGCCCATATAGGTGGCGCGCGAGCTGCCGTGCCCGCCGCCATGCGCGATGAGGTCGGTGTCGCCCTGGCGCAGGCGGATTAGCTCGTTCGCGACGCCGAGTCTGTCGGCAAGGATCTGCGGGAAGGTGGTTTCGTGACCCTGGCCGATATGCTGCGTTCCGGTGATCAACGACACCGACCCGTCGGCTTCGAAGCGGATGTCGACATTCTCCGACGGGTTACCGCCGGTGCCCTTGATGTGATAGGCGAAACCCAAGCCGCGCGACCGGCCTTTCCCTTCGCTGACCGCACGCCGGGTCGCGAAGCCGGCGATGTCAGCGGCGGCAAGCGCGCGTTCGAAGGTCTCCGGAAAAGCGCCGCTGTCGACCCGGTTGCCGACCGCGTTCGTCATCGGCATGGCCTGCGTCGCCACCAGGTTCTGGCGGCGCAGCTCGATGCGGTCGAAGCCGCAGCGCCGCGCCGCCTCGTCGATCAGCCGCTCGATGATGTTGTTGGCTTCGGCGTAGCCGGGGCCGCGCAGCACGCCGATCGGCGCGGTGTTGGTGAAGGCGCCGACGACGTGCAGATCGACCGCCGGGATCACATAGACCGTGCCCGGCAGAAATGCGTACTGGAATGTCTGCACGCTCGCCGAGCTGCCGGCGAGATAGGCGCCGAGATTGGCCTCGCTTTCGACCCGGAGCGCCAGGAATTTGCCGTGGGTATCGAGCGCCAATGACGCCTCGGCGCGCTGGTCGCGGCCGGCATGATCGGCGAGGAACACCTCGCCGCGGGTCGCGATCCACTTGACCGGCCGGCCGACCCGCTTCGCCGCCCAAAGCAGCAGCGCATGTTCGGGATAGACGAAGTTCTTCGCGCCAAATCCCCCGCCCACATCAGGCGCCACGAAGCGCACCTGCTCGCGCTCGACCCCCAGCGCGCGTGCCGTGAAGTCGCGGGTCGCATGGATACTCTGTGCCGAGACATAGGCCGTATAGCGGCCGCTCACTGGCTCATAGGTGCCGACGATGCCGCGCGGCTCCATCGGGTTGGTGACGACGCGGTGGTTGTCGAGCCCGAGGCGAACGACATGCGCCGCCTTGGCAAAACCCATGTCGGCCGCCACCCGATCGCCGTAGCGCCAGTCGAGACAGAGATTGCCCGGCGCCTTGTCGGTGACGAGCGGGGCGCCGGGAGCACGCGCCGCTCCGGTCGTCGTCACCGCCGGCAGTGGCTCATAATCGATAGCCACGAGTTCGGTGGCATCGAGCGCCTGCTCGCGGGTCTCGGCGACGATCAGTGCCACCGCCTCGCCGACATGGCGCACCTTGCTCGCGGCGAGCAACGGCTGCGGCTCGAAGAGAAACGGCTCGCCGGTGACGGTGTTGGTCTCGGCGCCAGGCCTCAGCGCCGCCAAGCCGTCTGCCGCGGCATCGGCGGCGATCAGTACCGCCAGCACGCCCGGCGCGGTCCGCGCCGCCGTCGAGTCGATACGCCTCAAACGGGCGTGCGCGTGCGGCGAACGCAAAACGATCGCATGAGCAAGGCGGTCGAACTCGATGTCGTCGAGATAGCGGCCGCGTCCGGTCACGAAACGCAAATCCTCGCGGCGTTTTGGCGCGTCGCCGATCTTTGACAAACCGTCAGGCATTCTTTCCTCGCCCGGGACCGCATCATTATTACCGCCAGATGCGTCGATGTCGTCATCCGCTTCGTCCGGCGAGCGAATGGCTTTATGCTGGGCGCGCGGACGGGGGCTTGTCTGCGGATGTAGCGATGTCGATGCACTTTCTCTTGCGGCGCGGCCTTATCTACCTGCTGCCCTTGCTGGCGTTGCTGGTGGCGCTGGCGGCGCGGCTGGCGGCGCCCGATCTGCTCGACCGGCTGATGCTGATCTCGTTCGATCTCTATCAGCGCATCTCGCCCCGCGAGCCGGGAAACATCCCGATCAGAATCGTCGACATCGACGAGGACAGCCTCAGCAAATACGGCCAGTGGCCGTGGTCGCGCAGCCTTGATGCACAGCTCGTCGGAAAATTGCGCGACGCCGGGGCGGCGGTGATCGGCTTCGATATCGTTTTCGCCGAGCCCGACCGCACCTCGCCAAAGCTGCTCCTTGCTCAGCTGAACCACGACGGCACCGTCGATAGCGATACATCGCGGCTGCTCGGCAACCTGCCCGACCCGGACGATGCCCTCGCCGCGGCGATGAAGTCGGTGCCGACCATCGCCAGCTTCATCCTCGTCAACAAGTCCGACGACCCGCCGCCGATCCAGAAGGCGGGTTATGCCTTTGCCGGCAATCAGCCGCTGCAATTCGTCGATACGTTTCCGGCGGCGATCACCGACCTGCCAATGCTGCAGAACGCCGCTCTCGGCAACGGCTTCCTCAATGAGCATGTCGATTGGGACCAGATCGTCCGCCGCGTCCCGCTGATCATGAAGCTTGGCAACAAGCCGGTGTTTTCGCTGGTCGCCGAAATCCTGCGCGTCATCACCGGTGCCCACTCCTACGTCGCGCGGGCGGCAGGCGCCAACGGTGAGCAGAATTTTGGCGAAAACACTGGGCTTACCGCCCTCAAAATCGGGCCGCTGACCATCCCGACCGACAACGCGGGCCGCGTATGGGTCTATTATTCGAAGCCGCGCCCCGAACAGTTGATCTCCGCCGCCAAGATCCTCTCCGGCGATTTCGACCCGGCACAGATCAAGGATCACATTATCCTCGTCGGCACCTCCGCCGCGGGGGTCGTCAACGACCTTCAGGCAACGCCAGTCGGCGCGGGCGTGCCTGGCGTCGAAGTCCACGCCCAGCTGCTCGAACAGATACTCGGCGGCGTCTTTCTGGCGCGGCCGGATTGGGGCAAGGGCGCCGAGATACTCTTTGTGCTGGTGGCGGGCTCGATGCTGATTTTGGTGCTGCCGCGCATCGGGGCCCTGGCGAGCGCGCTGCTCGGCACCGCCGCAATCGCCGTTGCCATCGCCATCTCGTGGTTCGCGTTCAAGGACGCACACCTGCTGCTCGACCCGGTCTACCCGACCGTGGTGCTGGTGACGATCTACTTCATCTCGTCGATCCTCGGCTATCTGCGCACCGAGGTGCGGCAGCACCAGATTCGCAGCGCCTTCTCACGCTACATGTCGCCGCATTATGTCGCCGAGCTGGCGCGCAATCCGGAAAAGCTTCAACTCGGCGGCGAATACAAGCAGCTCACCGTAATGTTCTGCGACATACGCGGCTTCACCACGATGTCCGAAGGGCTCGACGCACGCGAGCTGACACATCTGATGAACAGCTTCACCTCGCCAATGAGCGATATCATCACGGAGGCGCACGGCACGATCGACAAGTATATCGGCGACTGCATCATGGCGTTCTGGAACGCGCCGCTCGACGATCCGGAACATGCCAAGCATGCGGTGCAGGCAGCGCAGGACATGAGGCGCAAGGTCGTCGAGCTCAACGAGCGGTTCAAGGCCGAGGCCGAAGCCGCCGGCAAGCGCCATCACGAGCTGCGGATCGGCATCGGCCTCAACAGCGGCCAATGTGTCGTCGGCAATTTCGGCTCCGAGCAACGCTTCAATTATTCGCTGATGGGCGATCCGGTGAACCTCGCCTCACGGCTCGAAGGACTATGCAAGCTCTACCATGTCGATCTGGTGATCGGCGAGGAAACGGCGAAGCTGCTCGACGACCCCGATTTGATCGAACTCGACCTCGTCGCGGTCAAGGGCAAGCGGCAGGGCGTGCAGGTATTCACCCTCGACCCGCCGGGCGAGGAAGAAGCCCCGATCAAGAACCCGCACGCCGAGTTGATCGCCGCCTATCGCCGCCAGGATTGGGCGACTGCGCTGAGCAAGCTCAGCCAAGCGCCGCTCGCCGCGGCGCGCTATCTGGCGCCGCTTTACCAGCTCTACCAAGGGCGCATCGCGCATTTCCAAAGTGAGCCGCCGCCGCCCGATTGGGACGGCGTCTACACGGCCGAGGAAAAATAGCCGCTTAAGCCTCGCTTCCGATGCGCCGCGACCGACGCGGAGCCGGCGTCACCCTCCGCCGCCGGGGACGCTGGTAGGCGGCGGGGGCGGCGGAGGCGGCGGAGGCGGCGGAGGCGGCGGGGGCGGCGGAGGCGGGGGCGGCGGAGGCGGCGGAGGCGGCGGAGGCGGAGGCGGCGGCGGTGGAGGCGGCGAGAAGCGGCGGCTCTGCTCGATTTGCTGGCGCTGTGGGGGAATATTCGGCGACAACATCAGATTGCCACCGAGCTGCGGTACATCGACGCCCGACCCTCTGACGCCGACCTGCGTGCCGGTCTGGCCGCCGGCTTGAGCCAGCAGCCTATCCATCGTCACGACGATAAACGGCGGCGGCGGGCTCGGGACCGGCGGCGTTGGCGGCCGGCCAAATCGCACCAGCGTCGAATAGCCGGCATTGACGGTAACCGTGACGCCGGCTGCAGTGACAAGCGCGATACCCTCGCTGACGCTGGCCGTCGTCGACCGGTCCCACGCGACGGTGATCACCACGTTCGTGCCGCGCACGCCGATCTGCGCCGACGGTGTCGACAGCGCATAGTCGGGCTTTGGCAGCAAGCCCGTCGAGAAGCGCGCAACGCCCTTGGCGATCGAGATCGCGACCGCGGATTTGCTGGGGTCGGGGTCGAACACGAACCGGTCCAGCACGACCGAGGATTGCGGCCCCACCGACAGTTCAGTCTTGTCCTGGAAAACCACGCGGGATGCGCTGTTATCGGCGGTGTTGATCGTCTCGTTCTGAAACACGTCGATGCCCGCACGCAGAGTTTGGGTCTGGTTGGTTGTCGCCAGGGTGCCCGTTACGTTGTTCACCACGATCGACGTGGCGCCGATCTGTGCCTCCGCGGCCCCGGCCGGCGGGGCCATGAGCGCTGCAATCACCCAAATGGCAGCCCCGTGGCGCCAGTGGCGGCTCCTCATGTCGGCGGAATATGCCATCAGCGTTGCCTCCGACGGCCAAGTTAGAACCGAACGGTCGCGATCAGCGACACGATGTGATCCGTGAAGCGCTGGGCGGCGTCATTCGAGAAATTACGGTCATACCGGTAATCTAGATCGAGCTGTACACGCGGCCACAAAAATCCGGCGAGCCGCACCCCAGCCACCGGAATCAGCTGGATATCCTGACGGTCGTTGGTGGGGATCGCAGCGTGGCTGTCATAGTGTTGAGTGTCGGCAAAGATGCCGAGCTTGCCGAGCACTCGATCCGCGCCAAGCGTGCGCTCCGCGAGCGGGGTCAGTGTCAGCAGGTCAAGGTCGCCCTCGGCGTAATGCGCCGGCTCCAGCGGCGGCACGACATCGGGCTGGTTGGCGCCGTTGTAGATAAAGCCGGGCGTCACGATCACCTGGGTATGGGTCGCCGCCGGCAGGTCATTGAACACGAACGGTGCAGTCATGTGCATGACAACGCCGCTCTGATAGCCGAGTGACTTACGGAAATTGTCGTAGCCGACCAATAGGTTCACCGATTGCAACGCCTGGGCACGCGCGGGGAACCAGTTGAGGATCATATTGCCGGCGTTAAACTCGAATTCGCGGACGACGTCGGTAGGGGTCGAGGTCGACGATTGTCCTAGCAAGACGTATTCGGTGCCGGCGGCGACGCGCAGCTTTCCGTTGTCGCCAAGATTGAACAGAGGGCCCGTATCGACCGTTGCGTAGGTGAGGTCGCCCAGCGTGTAACGCGCATGGGCGTTGGAATAGATGTCAAAATTGCTCTGCAGCGTGATGCCGCCCACCTGCCGGGTGTCGTTGACGGTGAACTCGCCGAAGCCGACCGCGTCGCTGTAGCCGTGCGCAGAAGTCGGCGGCAGGTGCGCCGAATTGCTCTCATAGCCGATGCCGAAGCGCAATGTGTAGTCGGTCTGCGCGCCGCTTGCTGCCGGCGTCGCGCCGAGAGCGGCGATCGCCCCTCCGCTGGTGATCGTGGGCAGCGCCGCCCTGGCCGTGACATTGTTCGGATCGAGGCTCAGTACCTTCTGGTAGACCTGCTGCGCCTCGCCATTCTGTCCCGTGGCTTGCAGGCTCTGGGCATAGGAAAGGTTGGACGCGACCCCGTTCGGATCCTCCAGCACCCTTTCGTACTGGGAGAGGCCGTCATCGGCGGCCGCTGTCTGAGCTGCCGCCGGGACGATCGACAGTACCGCCCAGGCGCTCAGCATGGCTGTCGCGGAAACGCGATGGCGCGGTCTCACAAAGAACTCCGCAATCACCCTTCGGGCGGCGGCGTGCTGCCCAATCCGAAGTGTAGAGTCTCATTGCGCGATTCGCGTGGCAAGCACCTTTCGTGGCCCAAGGGGTCGCCGCGAAAGATGACGATGGGGCGAACCGTTCGAGAGCGCCGTCGTTCGCGTCTCGGCCAGCCTAGATACGTGCGTCGCGCCATTGGTTCTAGCGCGAAGGTATGCGCGGTTGCGCAAAGGTGCTGCTGTCGAGCACCGTCTGGAATTCCCGTTCGATGCGCGCGGTAAGGTCGTGCGATTCGGCCTCGTTGGAGATGACGTGCGGGGTCAAGAGCATGATGAGTTCGGTCCTGCCTGCGCCGTTAGTGTGCGTGCCGAACAGTGTGCCGAGCCCAGGGATCTCGTTGAGCACCGGAATGCCCTGCGATTCGCGGTTATCG
Source organism: Allostellaceae bacterium (assembly GCA_035504235.1). Taxonomy (GTDB): domain Bacteria; phylum Pseudomonadota; class Alphaproteobacteria; order ATCC43930; family CGMCC-115725; genus DATARH01. The sequence continues at coordinate 20,401 of DATJSH010000026.1, forward strand.
TTCTGCTGGATGAGCCCGCCCAAGAGGATCGTCTGACCGCTCTTGACGCTGATTGTGCTGTTGAGCCGGCGCTGCTGGAAAGTCGGCGAATCGATCTGCGACGTCGTGGTATTGACGACGGTGCTGACCGACTGGTTGACGTCCATCGTCACATAGCCGCCGGTGTTGACGCGCGGCGTCACCTCAAGCACGACGCCGGTCTCCTTGTAGGTGACATTGTTGAGGATTTGCGGGTTGCTGGTGATCGTGCTGGCGGCCGACTGGGTGATGATCGGGACAACATCGCCAACCTGGAGGCGGGCTGTCTCGTTGCTGAGGACGAGCAGCCGCGGGGTCGAGATGACCTTGGTCTGCGTCACGTCCGAGAGGAGGTTGAGAACCGCCCGCGGCGTGAAGTTTCCGCTAACCCAGGACAGCGCAAAACCGGGTGCCGCTTGCGCGATCGCGGCACTGCTTCCCGTCGTCAACAGCGTGTTGGTCTTTCCGGAATTGATGAAATATTCCACGCCGTAATTGAGGTTGTCGTTGAGGTCGACCTCGGCTACGGTGACTTCGATCAGCACCTGCAGCGGCGGCACATCGATACCGGCGAGTACGTCGCGGATGAGCTGATAATCCTTGGCGTTGGCCGAGATCAGCAGGGCGTTGTGCGCCTCGTCGGCTTCGATCCTGACGCCGGCATCAGGTTGTCCTGGCTGCTGGTTCTGCAAGGGAGTCGCCACCGGCACATCGGCGCCGACTCCCGGCGCCGCCGACGGCGCGCCCGGCGCGAGGGGCACACCGGTTACCGGCGAGGCTTGGAGCGCGCCCGGCTTTGCCGGCCCCTCGAAACCCGGCGCGGTCGGCGCGAGGCCGCTATCCGCTGTTGAAGCCGCTGGGGGCTTGAACTCGATGTTCATATTGGTCAGCAGACCTTGCAGTTTCTCGCCGATCTGCGTCGCCTTGGCGTATTGCAGATTGTAGACATAGACACGCCGCTCGGTGAGGTCCTGGACGCGGTCCAGCCGAGCGATCCAGCTGCGCGCATCGTCGAGATATTGAGGCGAACGGGTAATCACCATCACCGCGTTGAACCGTTTCACCGGCACGAAGCGTATCGCGTCGGCGTCGGCCTCCTTGCGCGTCGCTGCGAAGATGTTGCTCAGTTCGTCCACGAGCGGTCCCGGTTCGGCGTTGCGCAGTGGGACGATGGCAATCGAGGTGCCGGAAAGCTGGTCGATGTCGAATACCTTGACCGTATCCTCCGCCAGCTGCAGATCGCCCGGCGTGCCCTGGATCATCAAAAGGTGGCGCCTATCATCGGCGGCGATCGACCGGCCGGGCGGCAGCACCTTCTCAAGCACGCGTTGCATGTCGCTCGCACCGACATAGCGCAATGGAAACACCTCAGTGCGCTGGCCGGGAATCGGCGAGTTGGAGACGAACGGCGCCGCCGCATCGCTCTTGCCGGTCTTGCTCAGCGGCATGACGCGGATGATGCCGTCTGACTGCACCATTGTCGCGCCGCGGCTGTTGAGCACCGCCTCGAGCGTCGATAGCACCTCGCTCTTCGAAATCGGCCGGCTGACGTTGAAGGTCACTGGCCCGGTGACCTCGGGGTCGATTACGTAGTTGAGCTTCAGCGTCTCGCCGAGCACCGCGTTGATCACGTCGCGGATATCGGCGCCGGCGAAATTGAGCGTGACATCGGCCGGGTCATTGCCGCCAGCCGGCTTTACTCCGGACGCGGCGGCCGAAGGCGACCTCGGGTCGTCGCCATGAACGACGATCGGCTGCATCGAGCCCGCAAGCCGATTCGCCGGCAGCGTCGCGACGGCATGACCCGGCGCGGGCGTGGACGGCAACAGCGTCGCGCCGGGGGTCAAATCGGCCAATGGCGATGCGGCGCCAGGCGAAGTCTGCGTGCTTGACCCAATTGGGTTGTTGCACGCGGCAACGGCTGCGACCAATAGTAGCGCCAGCCATCGCCATCTTCGCCCGCTCGCGCGCAGCCGCTGTTCGCTGCCGCACGACGGGAGAAGCCGGCGCACGGCAAAAAAACTACGCTGCGACGTGGAAAATCCCCCGGGGGTTAGGTGGACTTGATGTGCGTCTCCCCGGTAGGATCATCCACCCTTGCGGGGGGAGTCAACGGGGGGCTGGGCGAAACCATGAAACGAGCCGGCAAGGTGCTTGTTGCGCTCTGGTTTGTCGCCGGCGCAGGCGGTGCTGCGGCCGCCGAGCCGCCACCGGTGTCGGCCAGCCAGCTGACCGGCAACACGCTGAGCGCGGTCGCCTTCGTGCCGCGGCCGGCCGGCATGCCGGGAGCGAACGGCCCCAATGGCGGCGAGCTGCTGCGCGTTATGCTGCAGGCCTATCTCGGCGCCGGCGGGGAGGCGCTGGTGCGCGCCTGGGACCCGAGCCGCGATGCCTATACCGCGCCGGCCGAGCGGCGCTGGAGCCTCACTGGCTCGACTTTCTGCGTCGGTGTGCCGCTCGTTGGACCACAGCCGATATGCGCCGACATTCATATCTGGGGACCGCGGATCGCCGGAGTCGGGGCCAAACCCTATGCGATGCTCGACGGCGACCTGCAACCCGGTAACGCGATTGGAGCCAGCCGATGACGGGCCGGCTCCTCGCGGCGCTTCTGCTGCTGATCGCGCCGATGCCGGTGCTGGCCCAGGCGCAATCTCCGGCGCCGGCGCAACCGCAGTCGCAATCCGCGCCGCCACCGATCGGCGTGCATCTCGGTGTCGCGACCTGCGCCGGCAGCACTTGCCACGGCGCAACCGAGCGGCCGCGCGGCTCCTACGTGCCCGGCAACGAGTATCTGATCTGGTCGAGCCAGGATAAGCACCGCAACGCCTATAACGTGCTGCTCGACGACCGGGCGGTAAAGATGGCGCGCGCGCTAGGCCTTCCGGACGCGGCGCACCAGAAGATCTGCCTCGACTGCCACGCCGACAACGTCCCGCAGAACCTGCGCGGCCCGCAATTCCAATTGTCGGACGGAATCGATTGCGAGGCCTGCCACGGCGGCGCTTCGGGCTGGCTCGGCATTCATATCTCGGGCGCTACGCACGCGCAGAACGTTGCCGCCGGGCTCTATCCGACCGAACAGCCGATCGCCCGCGCCGAAAAATGCCTTGGCTGCCATTACGGTGACAGCACGCGATTTGCGAGCCACCAGCTCTACGGTGCCGGTCATCCGCGGCTGACTTTCGAGCTCGATACCTACACCGCGATCGAGCCGGCGCATTTTGTCGTCGATCAGGGCTATATCGAGCGCAAGGGCCGCATCACCGATGTCCAGGTCTGGGCGGTCGGCCAGGCGATCGCGCTGGTCAAGCGGATGGACGCGGTGCTCAATCCGGCGCACGCCCCGAAAGGCTTCTGGCCCGAATTCGCGTTCTTCGATTGCCAGTCCTGTCACCATGAATATGGCGGTTACGCGAGGGCGACGACGACCGGCCTTGGGCCCGGAACCGTCAAGTTCAACGACGCCAATGAGGTCATGCTCAAGGTCATCGCCCAACGCGTTGCGCCACAGGCGGCGGGCGAGCTGCAAGGCCACATGATGGCGTTGCACAAGGCGACCATCGATGACTGGGTCGCCGTGGAGCGCGAGGCGGGCGGTGTCAAGACGGCGGCGCAAAGCCTGGTCGATAGCTTGGCGCATCACGACTTCACCGGCGACGACATGCGCTCGATGGCCGACGCGCTGATCGGCATTGCCGGCAGCGACGAGGTGTTCTCGCACGACGAGCAGATCACCATGGCGCTCGAGTCGCTTACCACCGCGCTCAAGGCCTCGGGCGACATCGGCGACAAGCAGGCGTCCGCCCTCGATAATGCGATGAAGGCGGTGTTGGCGGCCTTCCCTAACGACCAAATCGTGCACCAGGACGCCTTCGTCAAGGCGCTCAAAGGTGTGCAGCAGGCGATGCGAAAATGAGCGGCTTCCTCCGACGCTTTCTCGTGGCTGCCGCACTTTGGGCGCTAGCAACGCCCGCTTTGGCGCAGACATCCAGCGGCGACGCCAAGCATCTCGGGGTGGAGAGCTGCGCGGGCAATAATTGCCACGGCGCGGTCAAACCGCTGCCCGGCTCGCATGTGCCGCAGAACGAGTATTTCATCTGGTCGCAAAAGGATAAGCACGCACAGGCCTATGCTGTGTTGTCGAATGACCGCTCGAAGCTCATCGCCCGGAACCTCGGACTCGCCGACGCCACGACCGCGCCGCTATGTCTCGATTGCCACGCCGACAACGTCCCGCCGGATCGCCGCGGACCGCAATTCCAGCTGTCGGACGGGGTAGGCTGCGAGGCGTGCCACGGCGGCGCCGAAGCCTGGTTAGGCACGCATCTGAGCGGCTATAACCACAAAGCCAACCTCGCGGCCGGGCTTTATCCGACCGATAACGCCGCCGCGCGCGGTGCGCGCTGCATGTCGTGCCACATCGGCGACAACCAACGCTTCCTGACCCACACAATGATGGGAGCCGGACATCCGCCGACGCCGTTCGAGCTCGACACCTACACCGCGATCGAGCCGGCGCACTTCGTTGTCGATCAGAGCTATATCGAGCGCAAGGGCCAGCCCAACGACATGGCGATCTGGGCTGTCGGTCAGGCGGTCTCCGTCAAGCTGCGCATGGATTTGATCCTCAGCCCGAAGCACGCGCCCAAGGGCCTCGACCTCGAACTGTCGCTGTTCGATTGCCAGTCGTGTCATCACTCGATGAAAGAGCTGCAGTGGCGCTCGAACGCCGACACCGGGCTGCCACCGGGGCACATCAGGTTCTTCGACGCCAATGCCGCGATGCTCGCAATCGCGGCGGGTCAGGTGAAATCCGTGCCGGGCAGCGAGATCGTCAAGCACATGGTCGCGCTGCAAGCGGCGCTCGATAAGAACTGGGACGCGGTCAAAAGCGAGGCCGCGGCCTTGAAGAACGCCGCCGACCAGCTGATCCCGTCGCTCGCCGACCACGATTGGACTCGCGCCGACGCGATCGATTTGGCCCATGGCGTCGTGGGCAGCGTGCTCGACGGCAACGATCTCGGCTATAGCGGTGCGCAGCAACAGGTGATGGCGCTCGAATCGATTGTCGCGGCGATGAAGCAACTGGGCTTTGCGGACTCGCAGCAGCTTGCCGCGCTCAACGACGCGATGGCGCCCCTCTATACCGCGGTAGCCGACGATCAGACCTACGATCCCGACAAGTATAAACAGGCGCTGACTGCGTTTAACGCCGCGGTGCCGCAATAGGCCTGTGTCGGTTTCACACGCCGCGATCTTTTGCCGTTGCGGGCGTGGCGTCCTGCCCCTAACCTCCCGCCATTGAAGCTTCGGCACGCCGGAGCCCCCGCGATGCAATTGCTCGATTTTCTGATGGCGCGCGGCCGCCTCGATGCGGTGCACCGCGACCGCGTGCTCGCGCTGCGCCGAGAGCGCGGCGAAAGCGAAAGCGTTATCATCACCCGGCTCGGCATGATCGACGAGCGCGACATGGCCGAATACCTCGCGGAGTTTCTCGAAATCCCGCTCGCCGAGCCCGGCGACTACCCGGCCATGCGCTGCGGCCCGATAGGGCTGACGGCAGAGTTCATTGCTCGCGCCCAAGCGCTGCCGCTCAAGGAGACCGAAGACGGTCTGGTTTTGGCAATGGCCGATCCGACCGACGACTATACGCTTAAGGCCGTACGGCTCGCGGCCGGCGGCACGGTGTTGCCCTGGGCGGCCGTGCCGAGCGAACTGAAGGCGGCCTCCGCCCGGATCTATGGCGAGGCGCTGCTCGCCAACGGCACCGGGGCGACCAATGGCGCGGCGCGCGAGGATGTCCGGCGGCTTGCCGATCTCGCCAGTGAGGAACCCGCGATCCGCTACGTCAACGGGCTGATCGCCGAGGCTGCAGCCCAACGCGCCTCCGACATCCACATCGAGGCGAGCGCCGACCGCGTCGTGCAGCGCGTACGCGTCGACGGCATGCTGCGCGATATCGCTCCGCCACCGACCGGGTTGCACGACAACATCGTCAGCCGCTTGAAGGTCATGGCCGGGCTCAATATAGCCGAGAAGCGGCTGCCGCAGGACGGGCGGTTCCGCATGGCCATCGAGGGGCGCGAGATCGATCTGCGCATCTCGATCGTCCCAACCTTGCACGGCGAAAGCGTGGTGATGCGGCTCCTGGACCGCACGCGCGCGCCGCTCGACCTCGTCGAGCTCGGCTATAATCCCGATCTGCGCGCCCGACTCGAAACCCTGCTGGCGTTGCCGAGTGGGATGCTGCTTGTCACCGGGCCGACGGGCAGCGGCAAGAGCACGACGCTTTATGGCGCGCTGCAGCTGCTCAACACGCGCGAGCGCAAGATACTCACTATCGAAGACCCGGTGGAATACCAGATCCCCGGGATCAACCAGATTTCGGTGCGCCCAGCGATCGGGCTGAGCTTCGCCAATTTGCTGCGCTCGCTGCTGCGGCAGGACCCGGACATCATGCTGGTGGGCGAAATCCGCGACCTCGAAACCGCCCGCATCGCGGCACAGGCGAGCCTGACGGGCCACTTGCTGCTGTCGACCGTGCACACCAACGATGCGGTCAGCACGATCACTCGCCTCGGCGACATGGGGCTTGAGGACTACCTTGTCGCGGCGGTGCTGAAGGGAGTCGTCGCGCAGCGCCTGGTGCGTTGCCTCTGCCCGCATTGCCGGGAGCGGGAAGGCGAATATTGGCGCGCGGTTGGTTGCGAGGTCTGCGCCGGGACCGGTTATCGCGGGCGTTCCGCGATCGCCGAACTTTTGGTGTTTGACGAGGCCTTGGCGCGACTGGTTGTCGCCCAGGCCGGAGTCGACGAATTACGCGCGGCGGCGCTTGCCGGCGGCATGGTCGAGCTGAAAAGTGACGGCATGGCCAAGGCAAAAGCCGGCGTCACCTCGCTCGACGAGGTGCTGCGCGTCACCGGGACGGTGTGAGATGCCGGTCTTCCAGTACCGCGCGCTGCGCCCATCGGGCGGCGAGATCGCCGGCGAACTGACCGCGGACAGCGAGCGCGACGCCGCGCAACGGCTGCAGGCGATCGGCAACTACCCGATCGAAATCACCCTACCCGCGGAGAGGTTCCGACCGGCGCGCCGGATTGCCATCACCCGCGGTGGCGTGCCGGCGCGCGACCGCATCCTCTTCACCCGCCAGCTCGCGACCCTGCTCGCCGCCGGAGTTGCACTGGATCGGGGGCTGTCGCTGATCGCCGGGGCGCCGGGCGCCAAGCGCCGCGCCAGGCTGGCCGCGGAATTGTCCGCGGCGGTCAATCGCGGCGAGAGCCTTTCCGCCGCGTGCCGCGCGCACCCGGCGCTGCCGCCACACTACGCGATGGTCATCGGCGCCGGCGAAGCCAAAGGCGATATCGCCGGCGCGCTGACGCGTCTCGCCGACATCCTCGAACGCGGTCGCGAGACCGGCCGTGCCCTTTTGGGCGCGCTGATCTACCCGGCGAGCGTGTTGGTGGTGGCCTGCCTGTCAGTATCATTCCTGCTGAGCTTTGTGGTGCCGCAATTTGCGACGCTGCTCGACAGTTTCCACCGTGTGCCACCCCTGACGATGCGGGTGCTGCTCGCTGCTTCGGCCGCGTTCCAGGTCGGCGCGCTGCCGGCGGCGCTGATCCTCTTGGCGCTGGCGCTCTACGTGATCTACCGGCGGCGGGACCCGGGATTCCGCGCCGCGCTCGACCGCAGGGTGCTGATGCTGCCGGGATTGGGCCGGATGCTGGCGCGCAGCGAGGCCGAGCGCCTTTCCTTCTTGCTCGGCAACCTGGTGGCCGCCGGTGTTCCGGTGCCGGAAGCCGTCGCCGCGACCGGCGCTGCGACCGCCAATGCCGCCTATCGCGGTGGCCTCGCGGCGGTTGGGCGCGCCGTCGAGCGAGGCGACCGGCTGAGCGACGCGATCGCCGCCGGTGAGCTGCTTCCCGCGCTGGCGGTCGAACTGGTGCGCGTCGGCGAGGAGACCGGCGATCTCGCGACCATGCTGCTGAAGGCGAGCGACATCCTGCGCCGCGACATCGAGGCGACGACGAGCGAGCTCATCGGCCTCATCACGCCGATCAGCATCGTGCTGCTCGGTCTGTTGATCGGCGTCATTGCCTATGCGCTGCTCGGCACGGTGATGGAAGTTTACGACTTTGCGACGTGACCGGGGTTTTACGCTCATCGAGCTGGTCGTCGTGCTGGCGATCATTGGGCTGTCCCTGGCGATCGCCGTGCCGTTGCTGACCGGGCATGCCGGCAGCGGCGCAGCGCTCAACGCCGCGGTGCGTGAAATTCGCGCCGCGCTGGGACAAGCGCGCAGCACCGCCGTCGTTGAGGATCGCATCGTCACCTTTCGCGGCGATCCCGGGGGCGGCTACTGGCTCGACCGCAACCACTTCACGCTACCCACGATGGTCGGCACTATGCCGCTTCGGGTCGCGACCAGCGGTGGTCCGCAGATTTCGTTCTTTCCGTCGGGCGGGTCGTCCGGCGGCCACATCATGGTCAGCAGCGGCAGCGGCCAACGCGAAATCGCCGTCGATATGCTGACCGGACGCCCCGATGACATCCGGTAAGCGCCAAGCGGGCTTCACCCTCATCGAAGTCCTCGTCGCGCTGGCCATCATCGGGCTGGCGCTAGGCGCGCTCGCAGGCATTTTCAGCACCGACCTGACGGCGCACGAAACCACCTCCGAGGCTGAGGCGGCGCTCGCGGTTGCCGAGGAACAGCTGGCGCTCGCGGCCGCGGCCCCGCACCCCGGCACCGGGAGCGGCGTCTTCGCCAACCGTTACGCCTGGCAGACGGTTGTCGCGCCGTACCAGGATGCCGCCAGCAAGACGGCCGATGCGCCGCCGGATTTGCCGCCGCTTTACCGCATCGCGGTCAGCGTTGGCTGGCGCGACGGCAACCACGCGCGTGCGGTGTCGCTCTCGACGCTTCGGCTCGGAGCGCCATCGCCATGAAAAGGGACGCAGGGTTCACCCTCGTCGAGCTCTTGGTGGCGCTGGCGTTGAGTGCGCTGGTGAGCCTGGTGCTGCTGCACGGCATCCGCCTGGCCGCGGCAGGGCTCGACCGGCAAGCGCGCGCCAGCGAGCGACTCGACGCCCGGCAAAGCCTCGACGATTTGCTGCGGCGGACCCTGGGCAGCGCCGTCGCAATCCCGCGCACTGCCGGGGGCGAATTCAGCGGTACGCCGAACGGCGTCGAGTTCGTCTCGGCCGCCGAGGATGGCGGGCCGGGGCTTTACCGGGTCCATCTCGCGCTCGACCGCGGGCGGCTGATTCTGCGCCGCGAGCTCGCTGCGCCGCAAGGCGATCCGCGCGCCGCCGCGAGCGTCGTCGCAAGCAACCTTCGCGATTTCCGCCTCGCTTATTTTGGCGCCGATACTTTGGGCGCGAGCCCCGCCTGGCACGACAGCTGGCCGCAACTCACCACCCTGCCGCAAACAGTGCGGGTGATCCTCGACCGCGACGCGGACCCGCCACGGCCGCCGTTGATCGTGAGGTTGTGGAATGGGGGTTAGGTCGCGCAAAGATCACAGCGAAAGCGGGTCTATCGTGCTGCTCGCGCTGTGGGGCGTCGCACTGATCTGCATTCTGATCGCGCCGGTCGCGTTCGCGACGCGCGGCGACATGCAGATCGCCCGCAATGCGCTTGCCGAAAGCCGGGCGCGGCTCGCCGCTGAAGCGGGGACGCAGCTCGGGCTACAGCGCCTGCTGCGCCGCTCTGACGCGGGGACAACGACGTTCGACGGCACGCCCGAGGCATGGACACTGGGATCGACTCCGGTCGCGATCGCGATCGTTGACGAGGCCGGCAAGGTCGACCTCAACCTCGCGCCGGTCGACCTGCTGGCCGGGCTGTTCGAAGCGGTCGGCGACCCACGCGCAGCGGCTGAGCTGGTCGCCTGTAATGTGCTGTACGAACGCGGCGATTATGGCGCGGATTGTCCGCAACCGGATGCGGCCCATGTCGGACGGCGCTTTACGGTGATCGAGGAGTTGGCCGAGGTGCCAGGGGTCAGCGGCGCGCTTTACGATCGGGTCGCGCCCTACGTGACGGTAGCGACCGGCGCCTCGGCGATCGACCCGCGCGTCGCGCCGCGCGCGGTGCTGCTGGCGATTCCCGGCGCCACCGCGGGGCTCGTCGACGCGTTTCTCGACAGCCGCAAAACGTGGAGCGATCTGGGCGTTGACGCCGCCGCGACGTTCGCCTCGGCGGCGCCCTATGTGATGATCTCGCCACACCGCGACTTCACCATCGCCACCACCGCGGCGACAAGCGACGGCGCGCGCTATCGCGCCGAGTTGCAGGTGCGGCTCACGGGCCGAGCGGCTCAGCCGTACCAGGTCATCGCCTGGCGTACTCCGCCCGCCGGCCGTGGCGATGCCGCGTCGTGGAAAGCGGCGCGGGTACCATGACGGCGATTCCGCGCCGCCGAAATTTGCACTAAGCTCGTGCCGTCGCCCATGACCATCGCCGCCAACCGCCCGCTCAGAAGCGCGCGCCCGCGCGCTTGGGGATGGCGCGCGCTCGGCTGGTGGCTCAGCGAGCTACGCGACTGCCGCGACGAGCTTCGCCGCGCGCTGGCACTGCGCGGCCGGCGCAACATCATCGTCGAGGCCGGCGAACGTTACTGGCTGCTGCGCCAAGGCGACAAGCCGATCGGCCAGGTCGATGCGCAATCGGACGAGACTGGCCGGTTGTTACGCCTCGTCCCGCCTGCCGCGCGCTCGCACACAGTTCTCGTCGAGATTCCGCCCGAACGCGCGCTCGCCAAGACGATCGCGCTGCCGGCCGGTGCGTCGGGCCAGCTCGACCGCGTGCTCGACTTCGAAATCGCCCGACATTTCCCATTCCCCGCGGAGCGCGTTTACTTCCGCCATCGCGTCGCCGGCAAAGACGAGGTGAGCGGCGCGATGCGGGTGGAGCTCGTTGCCGTGCCGCGCGAGATCGTCGACGACGTCTGCGCCGCGCTCGGCGGGGCCGGGCTGCGTCCGGTGGCGGTTGCGGTGCCGGGCGGGGATGGCAGGCCGCTGTTTCTACCGAGGGATGCGCTGGGTGGGGCGCGGCACGAGCCCGCCTCGGCGATTCGGATGCTCGCTTTCGCAGTGGTGCTGGCCGGCCTGGCGGCGCTGGCCTCATGGCCACTCGCGCAGCATGCCGAACTAGGCGCGATGGACCGGGAGATCGCCGCGCTGAAACCGCGCGCCGAGGCCGCGCTCAAGGCCGGCAACGCCGCGCGCAGCGCCGACGAGCGCAGCGCCTCGATCCTCGCGCTGCGGGCTGGCCGGCCGCCGCTCGTCGCCGCAATCGACGCACTGAGCCGCGATCTGCCGGACGGCGCTTGGCTCCTGTCGCTGTCGATCAACGGACGCGACGTGGTACTCGACGGGCTTGCGCCGTCGGCTGCGGCGATCGCGCTGACGCTCGAAAAAAGCGGCGGCGTCAGCGGCATTGTGTTCCGGTCGCCGATCACTCGCGAGGCGTCGGGACTCGAGCATTTCCAGCTCGGCGCAACGCTTGCTGTTGCCGGCGAGGCGAAACCGTGATTCTCGCCGGGCGCCCAACCCTTGGCCGCGTCGCGGCGTTGGCGATCCTCACCGGGCTGATCGCGTTATTCTGCGCTGGCCCGCTTGCCACCTATTGCGGTCTTGTCGCCGAAAACAGCGATGCGCTGGCGACCAAGGCGGCCCTGCTGCAGCGTTACGGCGCGCTGGCGGACGCAAAAATGGCTCCGGCGACAGCGGCCGGCACGGTGTTGCTCTATCCCGATATGCCCGAGTCGCAGGCATCGGCAATGCTCCAGGAGACCGTGAAACACACCGCCGCCGCCGCGCATGCCGAGGTGCTGGGGTTGCAGGTGCTGCGCAGCGAAACGGCGAACGGTGCGACGCGAATTGGCGTGCGTGTGCGCGCCAGCGGCGACATGGCGAGCCTCCGAAGCCTGCTTTACGCGATCGAGAGCGCGCGGCCGCTGCTCTATCCTGACAATTTGTCGATCCAGTCGCATGCGGTGACGTCCGACGCGGCGCGGAGCGCGCTCGACTTCCAGCTCGACATTTCCGGCTTCAAGACGGAGCCGGCGTCGTGATCGGGCTGCGGCTGCCGGCGCCGCGGTTGAACCATGTGCTGGGCGCGGCGGCGATCGTTCTCGTAGCGATCGCAGCGTGGCCGTGGCTCGTGCGGCCTGTGCCATCGGTCCGCCCGCTTGCGGCGGCGCCGGCCATTGCACCGGCCCCGCGGGTGGCAGTGCTGCCGCCGCTCGCGAGTTACGCTGCGATCGTCGAACGGCCGCTGTTCTCGCCGTCGCGCCGTCCGCCGCCGGGCGTGTCGGCGATACAAGGTCCTTCGATCGAAAGCCGCTATCGGCTGGTCGGCATCGTTGCGGCCGGCCCGAAGAGGAAAGCGTTTGTCGCCGACGGCGCGCAACGGCGCGAAATCGCTCTGGGTGATACACTCGACGGCTATGCGGTCGCCGAGATTGGCCAGGATCGCGTGAAGCTGACCTCACCTACGGGCGAGGCGATCCTGAAGCTAGCGCCGGCAGCCGCAGAGCCCGCCAAGAAGCCTTAATGAGTACCGGCCGCCGCCTCGGCCTTGGCGACGAGGCGATGCAACGCGAGGCGCTGCTTCGCCGATAACGGGTGCTCCTCGCCGCCGAGCGACAAGGAGCCGTCGGGCGACACGTCAAGATCGCCCTTGGCGATCAGGTCGCGCATCTCCAACAGCAGGCGCTCGAACCCGGCGCCGCCCAAATCCCAGTTGCGTACCGGGCCGCTGTCGAGATGGATAAAATGCGAGTTCGGATACCAGCCGACCCCGCCCCGGTGCATCGCCCGCGCGGTTTCCATTGCCACGTCGAGCCGCGCCGGGAAATAGATGTCGAGCGCCTTGCCGTAAATATGCTCGGAATTGTCGGCGACGCCAAAGGTAGTGCGCGCGAGCATCTCGTTGGTCGCGCGCGTGCGATAGGCGGACAGCAAGGTCGCCTCCTCCGCGCCGACCGCCGCCATCACATCGGCGAGGAAATCGAGCACCGCCACATCGTAGGCGATCGTCTCGCCCGAATGAAAATCGCGCAGGAATTCGGAGAGGTCCGTCATCGCCCCGGAGAGCGGTCCGCACGCGTCACGATAGGGGCCGCTAAAGCGCTCACCGGTATGGGCGTTGATAAGCTTGAGCCGGCGCGGCTCAGCCGGCGGCTCGGTTGCAGCGCGCACCGCTACGGGCGCCGCCAAGGCCGCCGTAAGGAGCGATAGAAATACCCGCCGGTCCATGGAGCCGAAGGTAGCGCAGCCTGGGCACCACAGGAAAGACCGGACAAGCTTAACGGCCTCGCCCGCCCAGAGGAGAAAGTTCATGTAGGGTTTAGTGCGCCGGCACGAAGTCCTGCTGCTGCACTGTGTCGGTCACGGTAAATGGCCTGCCGCCGGGGCCGAGGTAGAGCTGCTGCATCTCGGGCAGCGTAAACGGACGCGATCCGATGCGGCCGAATATCGCGATCTGGTGACCGCTTTCATCGACCGCACGGTCGCGCTCCAGCCCGCGAGACAGCGAAAGCGCCGGCGAGTCGGTCGGATACCAGGCGATCAGCTCGGGCTTTGGGGTCGGCGCGAAGCCATAGAAATCGGGCTGGGAGGCGGGCGAGGTCAGCTGGATGACCTTCAATCCATTCACGCCATCGGCGACATAAGCAAACGATGATGCGTTGGTCGCGCCGATCACCACGTCTCGCGCATCGTTGAGCTTGCCGTCGGCGGTGTACATCTGCTGGACGAAGGGATGATCGGGCTTGGTAACGTCGATGATCGCAAGCCCATCGTGACCGTCGGCGACATAAGCGTAGGTGCGCGCGACAAAGATGTGATGCGCGTCGGTGAGCGGGACGTGCGCGGTCGGCACGATCGCCGGCTTGTCGGGGTTGGTGATGTCGACGACATCGAGCCCCGCACCGTCGGCAACAAAGAGATAGCGGAATTGCGCCACCGCGGATCGCGGATCGCGGATCGGGATCACCGTGACGAGCCGCGGATGCAACGGGTCGTCCATATCCAGTTCGACGATACCGGCATCGGCCAGCACATAGAACCGCGTGCCGGCAATCGCGATGTTGCGCGCGCCCTTGAGGACGCCGTTCTCGTTCCAGGTCAGCGCGCGGCTGAAGAAATTGTCGCGCGGCTCCTGATCTTGCAGCGTATTGACGTTGACGAGGATGAGCCCTTCGACCGCGTCGGTGACATAGGCGTAGTTGTAAATCGGGTGCATCACCTGTTCTTCGTTCGCGCCGCGCATCAGCGACGCGTAGTTCTGGCTGAAATCAAGGGGCTGGTTGTAGCCGGCGTTTTTGAGCGGGTTGATCGGCTGGTTGGTTGGCAGGACAACGCAGGTGGCGTCGGTCGAGGCGATGTGCGTGTCCTGTCCCAACGGCGAGAACGGAGCGGTGATAATGCGCTCTGAGAAGCCCTTGTTGGCGATGTCGGCGACATCGTAGACGCGCATCCCTTTGCTGCCCTCGGCGACGTAGAGATATTCGCCGCGAAGCTGGATGCAGCTGGCGTCGTTTGACGAATGACCGTGCGCCTCCTCCAGCCTGCGGCCGTTCGCGAGATGCTTCGCGTAGTAGTCCGGGTACGCGTATTTGTGCAGGTAGCTGCCGATCACCGCCTGCGGCTCATCCCATTCGGTGACGCGCACCGCCTCGATGTCGCTTTGTTCGCCGACCCAGGCATTGTAGCCGATCAGGTTGACGTAATCGGTACCGAGCAGCAGCAGCTGCGCCATGATCGCGTTGTTGTCGTTGTCTTTCGAGATGTGGCAGTCGGTGCAGGTCTTTGTCTCGGTGCGCCGCTCGGTATGCGGGTAATGCGGCGAGAAGGCTTGGCTCGAGAAACCCGCCGACGAGACCGGCGGCTGCTGCACGTAAATGTGTTCTCGGTTGATGTTGGTCGACGACAGCACTAGCGCAGAGCGCGAGGCAATCGGGGCGACGATGTTGTTCTTGACCGTACTGTGGCGGCCCAACTGGAACATGTCATCGCGCGCGACCTCGGGATTATAGGTCGCGAAGTTGCGGGTCGTTCCGCCCTCGAAATGATGCCGCTCGGTATGCTGGTTTGCCTCGATCGGCAGGTGGCAGCCGGCGCAACTTGTCGTCCATGACAAATGACAAGTGTAGCAGGCCATCTCGTCGCTGGAGTGTGCCAACTCGTCCTTGGGGACGCCGGGGCCCCATTTCATTGAGGTGCCCCTCGACATCAGCTTGGCACGCGCGGCGATGGGGTCGTATTTGGGGTTGCCCGGCGTCACTGTGTCCTTGACGAGCGTCACCTCCCATTCAAGGCCAGGATAGACCGCCGAGCGCTGGTAGAGCTTGCCGTCGCGCCACTCGAACTGGGCGCGCCCGTCGGCGGTGCGCAGGGCCGAGAGGTCGGTGCCGCCAGGCGGCGCCGCGGGCCCGTGCGTCCTCAGGTCGGGATAGCGGGTCGCGGTGCCGTGGCAATCGGCGCAGGTGATCTCGATCGCCGCCTGTACCTCGCCATAGATGTGGCCGCTGCCGTGATTGTCCTGGGTGAAGTGGCAGTCGACGCACTGCATGCCGAAATCGACATGGATCGAATCGAGGTGCACCGCCTTCTTGAACTTCTCCGGGTCGCTCGCGGGGATGATGTTGTTCCGGTCGTCGAGCAGGTTGCCCTTGCGGTCGCGCTTGAAGATCGCTCGGAAATTCCAGCCGTGGCCGTGGTAATCGGCGAATTGCGTGTCCTTGATCTGCGGGTTCAGCTCGTTGACATCGGCCGAGAAGTTCGGGTCCGCCCACTTGCCGCGCACGACCGCGCCTTCGGGGTTGCGCTCATAGGCGGCGCGCATCTCGGTGTCGGTTGGATATTTCTGTTTCCTCGGCCACATCTGCGGCGCGGCCGTTTCGTAATCCCACATCGTGTAGCCGAGCATGCTGTTGATAAACAGGTTCGGCTGGTGCATGTGGCAGATCATACACTGGCTGGTGGGGATCGCCGTCGTCATCTTATGGACGATCGGGTGGCCGGTCTGGTCGCGCGGAATGGTCGGGTCGGTGCCAAAGCCCATGCCGCGATTGCCGAACCCGGCGTAAGGTCCGCCCTCCTGGGGGTCGCGGTCGTTGGCGTAGACGACGTGGCATCCGGCGCAGCCCGAATTGCGGTAGTCGCCGGGGTTGTCGTTGGTCCCTATGAACCACATATCGGGGTCGTTGAGCCGGGTCTTGGTGATGTTAAGGATCGGAATCGAAATCCTCAGTCCCGTCCCCGGGCCACGCTTCGACTGCCGCTGATCGGGCTTTCCTGGCTCGTCAAGCTCGTCGATCTCGCCGGTCGAGTTGGGGTTGCCGATCTCGCCAAATTGCGTGTTGTTGATTTTCCCGCCGCGCTCGAAGATGCGGAACACGTCGGCGGGGGGAACCGTCTCCCATGCCGGCAACGGCACCAATTTGGGTTCGATGCCGTGCAGCCGCGCCATTTGCGGGCTGGGCATCTGCGGGTCGACGATCGCCGCTGGTTTGCCGTCAGGTGTGTAGGCCTCGCCCACGACCGTATGCTTGAAGGGCAGAATGCCGTTGTTGTAGGCCCCCGCGGCCCAGAACATCGCGGTTGTCGACATGAGGCCGCGTTCGTTCTGCGAAATCTCCTTTAGGTGACAGGCTCCGCACGCCTCGCGCACGACCCGGTAGTCGCTCGGGTTCATAAAGCGGATGAACGCGGGCGATTCCTGGTTGAGCAGCGTGTAGGTACGCGGCGGCTTGACGCTTGAGGGGTAATTCCATGCCTCGGGATGCAGCGGGTGGACATGCGCGGCATCGAGCACCCTGCGGTATTCCGGGCTGCCGGACGGAGTGCCCGGCGCAAGAAATGCCGCCGCGTTGCCGCCGTGGCAATCGGCGCAGCCGAGGATGACGCCGGGACTGCTGTGCATGCTGAGCGAGTCGGTTGTCGTATGGCAGCTCATGCAGCCGGCGCTGTTGAGCTGCGCCTCAGCCGCCGTCTCCTTTTGCGGCGCGGCGGGGCCAACCGGGCCGCTGTCGGCGCGCGCCGCGCCGGCGAATGCTGTAAGGATCAGGCCGCAGAGGATCAACGTGCGCAGCACAACGGGTCTCAATAGGTGAAGATTATGTTGGCGAGGACCGAGTAAAGCAGGCTCTGCGTGCCGAACAGCGCAGCGCCGCCTGACGTGTCGAATAATGCCTTTGTCCCGGCGCCGGGAATCAGCATGCCGCCCGACAGGCGCAAGACGATGTTCTGGCTGAACAGCGGCCGGTAGGTGAGCGCAGCTGAGACATCCCAGCCGATCTCGTTCGGCACTGTCTGCCGCCGCAGCAACTCGAGCACGCTGGTGTCCGAAAAGCGCAGGTAGTTGAAGTTGGTTGCGAGGCGCAGCTCGGGCAGCAGGTCGAAGTCGCCGCCGACGCCGGCGAGCTGTATACCCGGATTGTCGAAGTTCGACTGCCCTTCGCCCTTCGAGGCGCGCAGGTCGGCGAGGACGCCATTCTCGGTGTTCAGCGCCACGCCGCCGCCGCCGATTAGGGGGACGGACTGACGAATCCAGAAGCTGGTATCCGCGCCAGCGAATTGCGGATTTTCGAACACCGAATCGAAGCCGCCAAGGTGGCCGCTTTGCGGGCTGCCGGCGCCGCTCGCGTACAGCCCGGACAGGCGCAAGCGCACCCAGTCGAAATCGATCGACGGCTCGGCCGCGGCAAAGAAGCCGTTGATCGTCGCTCCGTTATTTTGCGGCGGGCCGAACTGGTTATGGCTCTGGTGGCCGAATTCCCAATATGCCGACGTCGTCAGGTTTATTCGGCCGAAATGGCCGTCGCCGTTATAGCCGAGATAGTTGACGTCGTAATTGTAACCCAGGTTGTCACCGATCTGCGCCGGACGAACCAGAAAGCCGTTATCGTCGAAATAGAGCTCGTCGCCTTCGCGGTTCCAGTTGAAGAGATCAACGACCTGCGAAGTAAAGCCCTGAACCGGAAAGTCTTGGCGGAACAGGTCAGCGACGATAAAGCCGTCCTTGCGGACCTGCTTGCTGACATCGTTCAACCCGCTATTGGTGTCCTTTTCTAGAAGCTGGAAATAGGCGAGGTTATACTGCCAGCGATTGGCGTCGCGATCGCCGAACAAGCGCACGCCGAGCTGATTGTCCTGAAACAGGAAGCCGCGGAAATCGGCGTTGAACGGCTGAATGCCGGCGCGGACCGAGTCGAAATCGTAATATTCGGAGACGGTGCGCAGGCGGTATTCGACAAATGCCTCCTGCAAACCGATGAAGTTGTCCGCCCGCGTTTGTCCCTTCGCGGGATTGACGTTGAGGACGCCGATCTCGCCTGCCGTGGTGTAGTTAAAGTTGAACACGGGGGTGACGCGGATCTGGAAGTCGGGCGGCTTGAACGTGGTGTCGCCTTTGATCAGCGACAGGCTGAGCACATCGGTCTCGCTGACCAGCGTCCGTCCGTATTTGCCGAATGTGTTGTTCTCGTCGGGACGGGCCGTATAGGCGGGGCCGACACCGGTTGGGTCGCGCGCCGGCTCGTAGAGCGTGTCGGCGACGGCGCCGACATTAAAGAACCAGTCGTCGCCAAAGATCGGCTTGTCGGCCTTGAGCGTGTTGTCGTTGTAGGGATCGAGCGGGTTCTCGATCTTGCCCAGCGCGTCGAGGATACGCCAGCGATCCTGCACCGGCATTTCGCCCCCGCGCTCAAAGGCCTCCGGCGCCGGCAGCGCCTCCGGGTTGACCACCGGCGCGACTGCCGGGATCGGTGGCGGGTGTCCGGGCGCGCCCCGGTGCTCGCCGCCGGGATATTCGGCGCCGATCATCTTGTCGATCCCGGCGCGATAGGCCGCCCAGTAATCGCCCTCGGCGCGGGCGTGCGAGGCCAATGCGACGAGCGTGTCGTCGGAGAGCGACCGGTTCAGCGTCCTTTCAAGCTGCAGTCGCAGCGCCGGCGTGGTCAGCGCCTTTTCGAACGTCGCGGCGTCACTCGTCGTCGCTTTATAAAGATCGTCGGCCATGCGTCGGTCACGCTGCAACTCATCGTAGGTCGGTGTTGATGGTGGGATCGCGGCGACAGCCGCGGACATCACGGGTGCCAACAGCGGCAGCGCGAGAAGAACGCGCCGAACGCGCCGCGATGTCGTTATGCGGGCCATACGCTCAGTCGCATGCAGCTTGCGAACTTGAGTTGAGGAACGGAGTCGTGGGGCAGTTGGCGTAGCGCAGGTAACCCTCTCCCTGGGGGTTAAGCTGGTCGTCCCGAATCGCGGACGGCGCGGCGTTGAGCGTCGACGGTCCGCCGTACCCTGGCTGCAGCGCGAGGTATGGTATCAGGTCGTCCTGCTGGCCGCCGTCGCCGGAACCGGAAATCGCCCCGACTAGGACGTTGCCGCGGTAGATCGGGAAGCCGCCGAGGAAGGTTTCCAGCCCATTGGCCAATTGGGTCTTGCCGCCGGAAGCCGGCGGCAATCCGTTGCCGTTCCTGCCCGCGCAACCCTGCGGCGGCGGCGGGACGGCGAAGCTGGCGTCGGTGGTGATGCCGTCGAGAATATCCTGCTTGACGAGATCGAGCTGCAGGCCGGTGTTGAAGAGGCTCCAGTCGGGGGTGCCGCTGCTGGTGAGGGGCATTCTGTACGGCAAGCTGAGCGGTCCCGGCGGTGAGACCGTGGACGGATTGAGGGTGCCCGCCGGACTTCCATCAATGCCGTCCGGATAGAAGGGCCGAGCGACGGTGCCGAGGCCGGTGGTCGAGAATGCGACGCCGTCGGCGAACGCGTTCGGGTTATTAAAAAATGTCTGGGCCTGGTTGATGTAGTAGGAAAATTGGCCGGTCGGGCTCGACGATGGGGCGGTGGGCGAGCCGGTGAGCGAAGAAATCTTGCTCGCCGCGTCGGTTCGCGAAAAGAAGACCGAAGAGCGCGCCTTTTGCGGCGTCACGTCGGCGCTGTCGACAAGCGTGTCGCTGCCGCGCGCCGTCGCGAGGATATTGCCATCGTAATCGACGACCGTGACCGTCAATTGCGCTGGGGTGTTGATCGGGACGCGGATCGCCGAGCGACTTTGCGCGGCGACGTTGAGGCCGGCGACGACGAGCTGCGCCGCCTCGGCGGCGGTGATCGGCTGAACACCGTTGCCGTTGAGCCCATTTGTCGGCGGGAAACGGACTTTTGTCCCATCCGTGTAGACCCAGACCGCGCTGGTCGCGCCGGAATAGAGCGGCGGCCCAAAGGTTCCGTCGAGCACAAAGCCCGACGACCCGTCGGGGGCGCCGAAGATCGTGCCGGCGACCGCCGTGTGGCCAGGCGCCGGCCCGGCGTAATAGCCGGGGATGACGAGCGGCGTGAAGGTCCCGGTCGCCGAGACCGGCGCGGCGAAATCGGCCGGCGTCGCATAGATGTAGTCGAGGGTGTTGCCGCCGACCGAGATGTTGTCGGCTTCGATCGCCGGTGGGGGTGCATAGCCGGTCTGGCCGGCGAAGGCGATCACCTCGTCGTCGTCGGTCGCTTGGTTCAGGAAGCTTGGATTGAGGGAATATGTGCTCGAGCTCATCACGCCGATGGCGCCGACCTCGATGCTGCCGTTCTTGAAGAGCGGAATACCGCCGGCATCGGCGCCGAAACCCAGGGGCGAGCGATGCGGCCCGGGGCTGGTCGTACCGGGAATGGCCGAGGCCACCCTGCTGACGTCGGAGCATTCGAGCTGGCTGAACTGCACGCCGAATAGCGGTCCGCTCGGGTCGCCGGGAATGCCGGGGTTGAAGTGCTCCTGAATGATCTGGTTGCCGGTGCGCGTGGTGAAGGCGTTGTTGTTCGACGAGAAATAGGCTGCGGTGAATGCTTTGGCGATCGCCTCGTACTGTGTCGGCACCGACGCGCCTTCCAGGCCCTGGCCGGCCGGGATGCCGCGATTGGAGGTGACCGTCGCGACGGTCGGCGCGCCGGGCATCTGCGTCGCCGCCAGCACATTACCGACACGATCGATTACGACGATCGTCGCGGGCTTGCCGCGCGCATTCGCCTCGTGCACCGCCTGCAGCATGATCGTGTTGACGTCGCTTTCGGTGAGATAGGTGTTGGTCGCCTCTGCCGGGGTCACCGCAACGCTCCCATTGCTGGCGGGGCTGCTGTTGCTTCCGCTTCCGCCCCCGCCTCCGCCCCCGCCCCCGCTTCCGCCGCCGCAGCCGCCCGGCGCCATGCACCATACCGACAGCACCGCCATGGCCGCGCGGAACGCCGGGCGGTGGAAGAGGCAGGAGTTTCCGATGCTCATTGCATCGCCCCCACGGCTGTAGTGCGCATCAGCCCGAACTCGCTGTGATGGAAGACGTGGCAGGTAATGCAGGTCGATTGCGCCCGCAGCGACGCATTCTCGGCGCCGTGGCATTGCGTGCAGTTCTCGATCCCGGGAACCATCAGGCGTTCCGTGCCGCTGGACACGGCCGCGGCGACGGTATGGCAATTTTCGCAGGTCATTCCACGATGCGAAGCGTGGTCGAATATGGCATTGGGCAGGAAGCGCGTCCGCAAGATCACCGGCGCGACGACACGCGGCGGGTTGGCTTGTGGCGGCAGCGCGTCCCCCAGTATCCTGTCGACATCCCAGGCGCCGTTTGCGCCGGTGCTGTAGTGGCAATAGGCGCAGCCGCGCTTGTCATCGAAGACGACGCGCAGCGCCGTCACCGTCTTGGCATTCACCCAGGCCTGCGTATCGGTCGGCGGCGGGTTCGGCGCAGGCGGGGCGGGGTTGCCGGCGGCGCGGCGCTCGACCGAAGTCGCGGCGGGCGTTGACGGCGTTGTCGCTTTCACATTCTGCAGCGCGAGACCCGCATAGTAGTTCCACACCGCGGCGATGACGCCGGTGTCGTCGCCATGCGGCACCGTCGCGCCCTGCCACGGCAACCCAGCCTGGTCAAAGGTCAGCTCGTGGCAACGCTGGCACTGGTTCTTGTAGGTAATGGGCTCGAAGCCCTGCCCGCTTGGCTCGGGCACGTGGCAATCGGCACAGCCCTTGACGCGGCGGTCGCCGAGCGCCGGGTAATTCATCGTGTCCATGTGAGCCTTGTGCTCGAACTTGAGCCCCGGCCGATCGATCGCCGGCGGCGACCCGCCGAGCGCGACGCGTACCGTCTTGTCCTGTGCGGCGTCGGCAATGAGGGTCGCGCGGAATTGTGGGTGGCCTTTCGGAAACCCGCCGATATCCTTCATCGCCGCGTCGGGCACCGTCTCGTTGAGGTTGCGGTGGCAGTCGAGGCAGAAGCGCGCCTCGCGCACGACGCTGCCTTCGATGCCGCGATGTTCCGAATGGCAATCGACGCAGCGCATTGAATTCAGTTTGGCGCCGACGGAAGCCAGCATCGCGCCGTGCTGCGTGTGCGAGCCGACATTGGCATGGCAGGCAAGACACGAGCTGTCGGCGACCGAGGCGAACGCGCCCTGATGGCAGGTCGCGCAATCGGCGGCGAAGAAGCGGTGCGCGTTGGAAAACGAACCAGCGTTCCAGGACAGGCCGACGGCCGTCGGCAGCAGCGGGCTGGACGTGCCCTTGTGCCAGGGGCGCGAAAGCCCGCCGCTGAACACGGCAATGGGCACCGCCAGGCAAATCACCGCGACAACGAGAAACCCGGACCATGCAAGGACACGTTTGTTCCACCCGGTCTGGGCGAGGCCGATGCGCACCCCGGCGCGGAGCTGCTCCGGCGCACCCGCGGCCGCCGGTACCAGCTCGATCTGTATCGCTCCGTCACAGCCTTCCGGCGGAGTAAGGATTTCGATGCGGTAAGGTCCAAGGCGGACTTCGTCGCCCGGCTTCAGCGGTGCCGTTTCGACCGCCTCGCCATTGACTTCGAGCAGCGTGTTGTCGAGCCGATCGATCGTCAGGACGCCGTCGTACACTATAAGTGAAGCGGCGTGCAGCCCGACATGGATGTCGTTCAGCGGCACCTCGTTATTGGAGCCACGCCCGATGCGCACGCGTGTGCCGGTGGCGCGTTGCGACCGGCGCATTATCGCGGTGCCGCGTCGGCTGAGAAAGGCGACGTCAACCTCCATACGCTCCGTCGCAATCTGAAGTGCTGCAGGGTCAGGCGAGAACACTCGGCCGGTTGCCCGGCGCGAGCGCGAACTAAAGGTAGAAGACCGAAACGATGTGGGCGATCAGCGCGGCAAGCAGGGCAAAAGTCAGTGGGACGTGCAGGTAGAGCCAGATATCCATCAGCGCCTTGAGGCGGATGTCGCGGCGCACCCGGGCGACGAGCTCGGCCTTTTCGTCGAGCTTGGCGAACAACGGACGACGCGTTTCGCCGACTTGAGTCGACGCGATCGTGGTCAGCGAATGCATTGCCTCGATTGCCGCGGCCGTGCCGCAATTGGGGTAGCGGGCCGTAACCTGGCGCCAGATCGAGCCGCCGATCGGTGTGTTGTCAATCGAACCGCGGATGATCGTCGCCAATCTGTCTTCCAACGGCAGCACCTGGCGGCGGAGCTCAGCATCGATCGCGGCGATCTGCGCCTGCATCTGCGCCAGCGTCTGGCTCTGGCGGTTCTCCGTCATCTGGCGTGGAAAGCGGATATAGGCGACCACGCCATAGATGCCGCTGGCGATCACCAGGCACATCAAGGCATAGGCTAGCGTGTGGATATTCCAGCCAAAGTGAAACCCGGTGTGCAGCGTGGCGATCACCACGAGCGCCAGACCCAGATAGACATGCGCCGAAAGCCGGCGGGCGAGCCGGCTCGGATCCTCGGCTTGGTGCGCGGCTTCCGCCACTGCCGCCTCGTGCGGCCGGACGTATTTGTGCTCGGGATCGTAGGTGCGCTTCTTGTAACCGAACCAAGTCAGCCACACGATCAGCAAGGCGCCGACGGTGCCCAGCGTATACCCCGCCCATCCACCGCCGTAGCGGGGGCCGTAGGGTGGCACGGCTACATAAAGCACGATCGCGGCAGCCACCGCAGCCAGGGCCATCTTCAGATAGCGGAAATTGTCATAGGCGAGGAACGAGACGTGCCGGCCGAGCCGGCTTCTCGCGGTCGCGTAAGCGGCGGTATCACTCATGCTCATCGCGCGTTCCGCATCACCTCGATAAAGGCGGCCGGATTAACCCGGATCGCCGCGCCCGTGGGACAAGCCCGCACGCAGGCGGGGCCGGCGAGCCCCTTGCACATGTCACATTTGACCGCATGCGCTGAGCCGTGGCGATGCTTCATGCCCTCGGGCGACTTGTCCTCGCCCGGTCCCGGCCCGGCGCCGAAAAAGAGCCAGCTCCACAGGCTCGGCTTTTCCTCCGGCATCGCCGCCATCTGGATGACGCCGTAGGGGCAGTTGTTCTTGCAATTGCCGCAGCCGATGCACTGGTCGTTGATGAAGACCTCGCCGTTCGCGGCGCGATGGATCGCGTCGGGCGGGCAATCGGTCATGCAATGCGGGTCTTCGCAGTGTCGGCACGAAGTCGGCACATGCACCATCGCGAAGGTCGGACCCGCCTCGCGGTTGAGCCGGCTGACGCCGTGATGCGTCTCGGCGCAGGCCTTCTCGCAATTGTCGCAGCGCACGCAGAGCGACTCGTCGATGAGCAGCACATCGGTGCCCTCGCCCATCCCCTCGCGCACGAGGAAAGTGATGAGGTCGCCCGCTTCCGCGTTGCGTTGCATGATGTCGCGGTCGACGATCCGCCTTTCGTACTCCTCCTCGACCCGCGCGCGCAGCGAAGGATCGCTGTGGAGCAGCTTGCGGAACGCCCCGCTGTCGATCGCTATGGCCTCGGTGGAACTTGCCGCAGTCACCGTCGCGGCGCGCCGCTGATGGGTCAACAGCGCCATCTCGCCGACATAGTTGCCGGCGGCGACGTAATTGAGCACGACATCCTTGCCGGCGACCTTTTTCGACACGGTCACCGAACCCTTGCGGATTAGATAGACCGAGTCGTCATCGGCGCCTTCCTCGATCAGCACCTCGTCGCGCTCTTTCGAGACGATCTTCGAGGTCGCCACCACTTCGCTCAACAAATCGTCCGCGATATGGGGCGCGAGGAAGGTCTTGATCTGGCGGATCACCGCCGCGTCTTCGATCGTCTTTTTGACCGCCGGCTCCGAGCGTTCGAGCTTGAGGATGGTGTTGCGCTCGACCTCGAAAAGCAGCACCGGCTCGGTCGCAACCACCGTGGCGGTGCGCTTGCGGCCCGAGATCAAGCCCATCTCACCAAAGAACTGACCCGGACCGAGCCGCACCATGTCGTCCGGGTTGTCCGCGTTGATGCGGATGCCGACTTCGCCATCGAGCACGGTATAGAGCGAGTTCGTCGCATCGCCGCGCTCGAACACGACCTCGCCCGGCTGCAGGTAATGCAGCCCGGCATGGATCAGAAACTCGCGGATCTGCACGGGCTGGAGCGTGCTGAACATCGGAGCCCGCGCCCTGATGTGCTCGATCAGCTCGGCTCCGGTCAGAGCGGTCTTGCCCGGGTCGAGCGTGCGGACGATTTCCGGCGTCAGCTTCTGCTGGATCAGCGGCTCGTCGGCCGGCGGGATCTGGTTGCCGAGAATGCACTCGACGACTTCGAAGCCCTGGTTGAGGCAGTTCTTAATGAGCGGGTAGCCGCCGAGCGCGCCGATGATGTAGAGCCCAGGGATTTGCGTCGACTCGTAAGTCTCGCTGACCGGCGGCAACCCGCTTGTCTTAATGTTGCAGCGTTCGAGAAAACGGCTCGGCGGCTGCGCCCCGATACGCGCGATGACGCGGTCGCAGGCGATATTGACCACGGCTCCGTCGGTGCCGCGCAGGATCAGTTGGCCGGGTTGGACTTCCTCGGTTTTGACGTTCACGACGTGGTTGATCGAGCCCGCCTGGTCCGGTTCCTTCTCGATCGCCGCCATGATCAGCGCGCGGTTGGCCGGCTTGGCGCGCGGGAATTCGTCACCGGTGTTGATGAGGTAGATTTCGTTCTTCTGCGCGAGCCCGAGCGCATTCTCGATGCCCGCGTCGCCGACCCCGATCACCGCGATGCGCTCGCCCTCGTAGGCGTCCGGATCGTCGAGCTGGTACTGCACCATCGGGTGATCGCCGTTCATGCAGTCGGCGCCCGGATTGCTCAGCTGATTGAGGTTGCCCTGTACCCCGATCGCGAGGATCACGTACTCCGCGGTCAGCGTCTCCCCGCCGACCAGGGCCAGCTGGAAATTGCCCTGCTCGCCGGTAATCGCGTTGACCTCGACACGGTAGCGGATATTGGCCTTGGTCTCGGCGGCGGTCTTGGTCCAGCTGTCGATGAGCTCCTCGCGCGATTCCTCATGGAATTCGACCTCGAGGCCGTCTTGCGCCGGGAGCTCGACCGGCGTCGCCATGACCAGCTTGCGCTTCTGGTATTTGAAGATCGTGTCGTTGAGGTGGTCGGTGCGCTCAAGCAAAACGTGCGACACACCTCTCACGGCCGCATGGGCGGCAGCGCTAAGGCCGGCTGGCCCCGAGCCGACGATGGCAATCTTAAAATCCGTGCTCAACCCACCCGCCCCCTTTCAGGCCAGGAAATCTACCAAGCGGCGACCGCGAGCGGTAGGGCAAATCGCGGTTGTCCTCGAGTTAAGCCGATGCTTGTCGGGTTCGGGGAAAGCGGGCACGCTGGCGGACAGTGGCAATTGGCCAATCTCTCAGGGAGTTCCGCCTCAGATGCCCGAAACTCGCTCGAGACTCGCGCTCTATGCCAGTGTCGCCAACGAGCTGACGCATTACGACATCGGTGTCGCCGACGCCACTTTGACGCGTCGCGAGTCGGTGAGTCTGCCCGCGAACGTACAGTATGTCTGGCCGCACGCCTCGCAGGCCTTTCTTTATGCCGCGACCAGCGACAGCGCTTCGGGCATGGGCGCCGCGGGCAGCAATCATCACGTCAGCGCGCTCAAAATCGATCGCGATTCGGGGGCGCTGTCGCTGCACGGCGCGCCGATTCCGCTGCCGACCCGCCCGATCCACATGGCGACCGACATCCCGAGCCAGCATGTGCTGGTCGCGTTCAACAATCCAAGCGCGATCCATATCTACCGCATCAACCCGGACGGAACGCCCGGCGCCGAGGTGGCGCAGCCCGGACCGATCGATGCCGGTATCTTCGCCCATCAGGTGCGCGCGACGCCCGACAGCCGCCACGTGATCCTCGTCACCCGCGGTCACGACCCGGCCGGCGCGAAAGCCGAGGAGCCTGGCGCGCTGATGCTGTGGGACTTCAAGGACGGCATGCTGTCGAACCAGCAGAAGGTGGCGCCCAATGGCGGCTATGGCTTCGGGCCGCGCCATCTCGATTTCCACCCATCGAAGCCCTGGGTCTATGTCTCGCTCGAGCGCGAGAACCGGCTGGACATGTTCACGCTCGCGAATGGTCGGCTGTCGGAGCGAGCGGTATTCCGCAAAAACAATTTGTCGCAGCTGGGGGTGCCGGGTGCGCGTCAAGCGGTCGGCACGGTGCATGTCCATCCCAGCGGACGCTTTGTCTATGTCGCGAACCGCGCCTCGACCGTCGTCGATGGCGCCTTCGCCGGCGGCGAGAACACGCTCGCCGTCTACGCCATCGATCCCGCAACCGGCGAGCCGAGCGCGATCCAGCATATCGACACGCGCGGCATCCATTGCCGCACCTTCCACATCGACCCGTCGGGCAAGCTGTTGGTCGCGGCGCATATCCAGGGGATCAAGCTGCGGGACGGCAGCGAGGTGCCGTGCTGCCTGTCGCTGTTCCGCATCGGCGACGACGGACGGCTCGACTACGTCCGCAAATACGATGTGGACGTCGGCGGCGGGCGGACGCAATGGTGGATGGGGATGGTGAGCTTCTGACGCTCGTGCCTCAGGCGTCGAGATGCGCCGTGTCGTTCCATAGTCGGATGACCGGCTCGTTCTCACTGTGTTCGTAGGTCAGCGCGCTGAGGCTGGTCGTGCTCAGCATCAGATAGCGGCCGCCGGCGGCGCCCAAGCCGAGCCAGGTGCCGGCCAGAGCGCGCAGGAAATGGCCGCTCGAAAAGCACAGCACGTCACCCCCGGCCTCGTGCAGACTGGCGATCACCCGCTTGGCCCTGGCCGTTACCTGATCGACCGACTCGCCGCCTGGCGCGCCGTGCTTGAACAGCTGCCAATCGGGGTTGTCCTTGTGAATGTCGTGGGTTTTGACGCCCTCGTAATCGCCGTAATTCCACTCCACGAGCTCCGGCATGACCTCGACACGGTCGCCGAACCCAGCCAGCTCGCAGGTGCGCCGCGCCCGCCGCAGCGGGCTGGAGAAGACGCGGGCGAATTGCATCTTGCGCAGCCGCGGCGCCAGTTTTCGCGCCAGCTCTTCGCCGTGCGGGGTGAGCGGCAGGTCGGTGAGCCCGGTGTGCTGGCCGGAAAGGCTCCATTCCGTCTCCCCGTGGCGGGCGAGCCAGATCGTCGGATGCGGCATGATTTTCTCCCCCAGACCTCTTTGGCAGATACCCAACTTTTATATGATCCTGCCGCACCCGGAGAGAAAAGAGCGTTAAGCTTCCGCCGGCGTGACAGGGGAGGACGCAATGCCGAAGAACATCGTGTTCTGCGCCGATGGGACATGGAACGGCCCAGGCGAAAGCGATACCGACGATCCCAATGACCCCTGGACCAACGTCTACAAGTTGTTTCTTGGCCTGGCGGGCCAGGACGATCAGGGTAGCATCCGGCTTGGCAAGGAGCAGGAGCGCACCGCCCCCGCCACCGACAACGCGGTCGCCCAGGTCTCCAAATACCTGCACGGGGTCGGCGACTCGAACAACCTTCTCGACAAGATTCTTGGCGGAGGACTTGGGCTCGGGTTGATCACCCGCATCGTGCGCGGCTACACCTTCATTTCGCGCAACTATCAGCCCGGCGACCGAATTTTCCTGATCGGCTTCAGCCGCGGCGCCTACACGGTGCGCGCTCTGGCGGGGCTGATTTCGGCACAGGGCCTGCTCCCGCTCAATATCGCCACGGGCGTCAAGTTGGAGGCGTACCGCAAGGGCGCCGCGGTTTGGGTGGCGTGGCGCCGCAACGTGCTCGCGGCCAAAGACGGGCTCGTCCCCCGCTTCGATGACTGGCTGCTCCAGTTTCCTGGCTTCCTGGTCGGGCAATCCCCGGCGGCCGCCGACATGGTTCAGGCGCGAATCAAAACAGTCGCGGTGTGGGACACGGTCGGTTCGCTCGGCATCCCAGTGTTCAATCGCCAGGCCATACCGATCGATTTCTTCCAGTTCGCCGACCGGGCGCTCAGCGACAACATCGATTTTGCGCGCCACGCGGTCTCGATCGACGAGCAGCGCGCCGACTTCACGCCGACCTTGTGGGACAATCCGGACCCCAACGGCAACCGGATCGTGCAAGGGCTGTTTTCCGGCGGACACGCGGACGTTGGCGGCGGTTATCAGCTCGGCAACAATGAAAGCGGGCTGTCCAACGGGGCGCTTGCCTGGATGCGGACCGAACTGACGCGATTGCCGGATGCGCCGGGTCTCCGATGGGGCACGCCACCCGACATAGACCTCACGGCGAGCTTTAATGGTCCGTCGCACGAGCAATGGCTGAGGCCGCCTTGGCCTCTTTTGCCGCGAGGCCCGCGGAATTTGGGAACCGGTCAGGCGCTCCATCAAGCGGTGCTCGATCGCATGAACGCCGGGGCTGTATTCCCGGATCCGAGCGCCCTTGAGACACCCTATTGCCCGAGCAATCTCTCGAGCTACGTGGTCAGTACCGCAGGGCGGTTTGGTGCTGCACCTGGCGTGCGGGTGATCTAACGGAGGATTCCATCGATGAGCGACGAACTGCCGACGGCCGCGCGCGTTTCCGACCCCGGCATCCGCGCCCTCTACCGGCTGGAGAACCGCTGGCAGGCCTGGCTCGATGTCGAGGCGGCACTGGCCCAGGCGCAGGCCGAACTCGGGATCATTCCGAAGGAGGCGGCCGGGGCGATCGCCGCGGCGGCGCGCTATGAGAAGATGGACCGCGCCCGGCTCGACGAAGGTTTCGCGCGCACCGGGCACACGATCGTGCCGCTGGTGTGGGAACTGTCGCGCGTCGTCGGCGAGAAGCACGGCGGCTGGGTGCATTGGGGCGCGACGACGCAGAACATCACCCAGACCGGCGATCTTTTGGTGCTGCGCCAGGCGCACGGGATCTTCTTGAACCTCATCGCCGATGCGCTCGACGCCGCGGCGGCGCTCGCCGAGAAGGGGGCCGAGATGACGATGGCCGGGCGCACGCACGGCCAGCACGCGGTGCCGGCGACCTTTGGCTACAAGGTCGCGGTGTGGGTCGATGAGCTCTGCCGCCATGTCGAGCGCTTCCGAGAAGCCGCGCCGCGGCTTTTTGTGGCGATGCTCGGCGGCGGCGCCGGCACCTACGCCTCGCTCGGCGAGATGGGGCCGAAGGTGCAGGCCGGGATCGGCAAGCATCTCGGCTTCGGCTCGATGCGCGTGCCGTCGCGGGTGATCCTCGACCACCTGGCCGAGAACATCTGCCTGCTCGGCATGCTGGCGGCGAGCTGTGGGCGGATCGGCCGCGAAATCTATACGCTGATGAAGACCGAGTTCGGCGAGGTCGAGGAGCCGGTGCCGCCCGGCACGGTCGGCAGCTCGACCATGCCGCAAAAGCGCAACCCCAAGCTCTGCCAGGACATCATCGCCGCGGCGGCGGAAGTCCGCTCGATCGTGCCGCTCGCGCTGGAAGCGATGCAGACCGAGCACGAGGCCGACCGCACCACCAGCCTGATGATGGATTCCGCCGAAAGCCGGGCCTGCATCGCCACCGGCGACATGCTGAGCCGGCTGGTCGAGATCTTCCGTGGGCTGAAGCTCGATCCGGCGCGGATGCGCGCCAATCTCGACCTCGGCGGCGGGCTCATCATGGCCGAGGCGGTGATGCTCGATTTGGGCCAGGCGATCGGCCGCCAGCACGCTCACGATGTCGTCTACGACGCGGCGATGGAGGCGGCAACCGCGCACAAATCCTTTGGCGATCTGCTCGCCGCCGACGAGCGGGTCACCGCGCATCTGTCGAAAGCCGAGATCGACAAGCTGCTTGACCCGACGGCCTATACCGGGCTTTGCGCGCAGATGGCGCGCGACGCCACCATGCGAGCCAGGGAGACGGCCAGTGCTATCCGCGCCGGCGAAAATGCGGGGGACCTGTAGCGCCGAAAACAGGCGGTAACAAGCGGCGGCTATCAGCACAGAGACGGCAGCGAACGCGAACATCGATACGAGTCATCAAAAACGACTGCGATCGATATATGTTCGCGTTATGTTCCTTTCAGGTGAGCCCACGCGGAAAAATGTTCGAGCTCGGCGAAATTCCGTTCGCTGCACGGGCTGTTTAGCGACGGAGGGGCGGCAGGAACGACATGCTTCAATCGCGGGGGCACGTGCTTTAACCTCTGTCCATAAATATCGGGGAGGAGGGGCGAATGCCCAGGGGAACAAGCCGCACTTGGCTGGCAATGGCGCTGCTTGGATTGCTGCTCGCGCTCGTGGGCGGTGCCGCGCGCGCCGACGATCGGCCGCCGATCAAGATCGGGTTCAGCATGGAGTTGACCGGGCCGTTCTCGGTCGTCGGCAAGACCGGGCTTGCCGCCTTCCAAATCTGGGCCGAGGACGTCAACGCCAAGGGCGGATTGCTCGGCCGCCCGGTTAAGCTCGTCTATTACGACGACCAGTCGAACCCGGCGAATGTGCCCGGCATCTATGAAAAGCTGATCAGCGTCGACAATGTCGATTTGCTGATCTCGAGCTACGGCACCAACCTTGTGGTGCCGGCGATGCCGGTGGCGATCCAGCACAATCGGCTGTTCTTCGGCCTGTTCGCGCTCGCCGCGAACACCAACTTCCACTACCCGCGATACTTCTCGATGCTGCCGTTCGGGCCGGATCCGGTGAAGACCTTCGCCGAGGGGTTTTTCGATCTGGCCGCAGCACAGAGGCCGAAGCCGAAAACCGTCGCTATCGTCGGCACCGACTCCGATTTCCAGCACAAGGCGACCGATAGCGCGCGCGAACATGCGAAACGCGTCGGCATGGACATCGTCTACGACAAGTCCTACCCGCCGAACACGGTCGACTTCTCGCCAATCATCCACGCCATCCAGGCGGCCCAGCCCGACGTCGTCTACATGGCCTCCTATCCCTCCGACACGGTCGGCATCCTGCGCTCGGTCGGCGAGATTGGCCTCAATGCCAAGATGATCGGCGGCGGCCTCGCCGGGTTGCAGGCGGCGGCGATCAAGACGCAGCTCGGTGACATGGCGAACGGCGTCACCAATGTCGATCTGTGGGAGCCGACGCCGACGATGAACTTTCCCGGCGTCGCCGATTTCCTCAAGAAGTACCAAGCGGTCGCGGCGAAGGAGGGGATCGACGCGCTCGGCTACTTCCTGCCGCCTTTCGCCTACAGCGAATTGCAGGTGCTGCAGCAGGCGATCGAGGCGACGAAGACACTCAATAACGACAAGCTCGCCGACTACATACACGGGCAACCGTTCAAGACGATCGAAGGCGACATGGCTTTCGGCCCCGACGGCGAATGGACCCAAGCGCGGCCGATCTGGGTGCAGTATCACGGCATCAAGGGCCACGACGTTGACCAGTTCCGCGACGCCAGCACCGTAACCATCCTTGCCCCCGACAAATACAAGACGGGCGACATGATCTATCCGTACACCAAGGCGCGGGAATAGCCGGCCACCGCATAGCGCGATGGCCGCGCGCCCACGATCGGCTATGCTGGCGCAGCACTTCCGGGGAAAAGCCGATGACCTACGCCGCCCCGCTCGCCGATATGCGCCTGGTGCTCGGCACGCTGGGCAATCTCTCGGCGGACGCCACCGAAATCGCCGACGCGGTGCTCGACGAGGCCGCGAAGTTTGCCGAGAACGAGCTGGCGCCGCTCAACCGGGTCGGCGACGAAGTGGGCAGCATCCTCGAAAACGGGGTGGTGCGCACCCCGCCCGGGTTTCGCGCGGCCTATCGCACCTATGTCGATGGCGGCTGGAATGGCTTTTCCGCGCCGGTCGAGGCCGGCGGCCAAGGTTTGCCGCAAGCCCTTGCCGCGCCGCTGACCGAGATGTGGAATTCCGCCTGCATGGGCTGGGCGCTGTGCCCGCTCTTGAACCACGGCGCGATCGAGATGCTGAGCGCGCACGGCTCGCCCGAGCAGAAAGCGCGCTATCTCGGCAAGCTCGTGTCGGGCGAATGGACCGGGACGATGAACCTCACCGAGGCGCAGGCCGGCTCCGATCTGGGCGCGCTGTGCACCCGCGCCGTGCCGGCGAGCGACCCGAAATGGGGCGAGCACTATCGCATCTCCGGACAGAAAATCTTCATCACCTACGGCGACCACGACTTCACCGACAACACGATCCACATGGTGCTGGCGCGGCTGCCCGATGCGCCGCCGGGCAGCCGCGGCATCAGCCTGTTCCTGGTGCCGAAATTCCTGCTCGACGAGAACGGCCGGCCCGGAGAGCGCAACGATGTCCGCACCTTGCGGCTCGAGGAAAAGCTCGGCATCCACGCCTCGCCGACCTGCGTGCTGAGCTATGGCGACGACGGCGGCGCGATCGGCTGGCGCATCGGCGACGCCAATCGCGGGCTCGAAGCGATGTTCACGATGATGAACAGCGAGCGGCTGCTGGTCGGGGTGCAGGGCGTGGCAATCGCCGAGCGGGCCTACCAGACCGCGCTTGCCTACGCCCGCACCCGCGTGCAGGGCCAGCCGATTGGCATGCCGCGCGGCGAGAGCACGCCGCCGATCGTCCATCACCCCGATGTGCGCCGCATGCTGTTGTCGATGCGGGCGCAGACTGAGGCAGCGCGGGCGCTGGCCTATTGCGCCGCCGCGGCGATCGATGCCGCGCATCACGATCCGAAACAACAGCATCGCGCCGATCTGCTGATCCCGGTGGTCAAGGCGTGGTGCAGCGACAAGGGAATCGAGATCGCCTCGACCGGGATCCAGGTGCATGGCGGCATGGGCTATATCGAGGAGACCGGCGCCGCGCAGCATTTGCGCGACGCGCGGATCGCCGCGATCTACGAAGGCACCAACGGCATCCAGGCCGGCGATCTGGTCGGCCGCAAGCTCGGTCGCGACAAGGGCGAGGCGGCGCGCGAGCTCTTTGCCGAGATCGGCACGAGCCTCGACGAGCTCGGCGGCAGTTTCGCGCCGCTGCGCCAGCCGCTTGCCGATGGCCTCGCCGCGCTCAAAGCGGCAACCGACTATCTGGTCGAGGCCGAAGCGCCGCTCGCGGCGGCCGGGTCGGTGCCGTATCTCAACCTGCTCGGCACGGTGATGGGCGGGCACCTGATGGCACGCCTCGCGGTCGGTGCGCGCAAAGCCAACCATCCGCTCGCCGAGGCGAAGCTCGCCACCGCGCGGTTTTACGCCGAGCATGTTCTCGCCGCCGCGCCGGGCTTTCTGCCGGCAATCCAGGGCGGCGCCACGGTCGTCGGGTTCGACCCCGATCAGCTTTAGCCGCCGCATTCATCATCGCACGACCCTGGCACAAGCCGGGGCGCATGGCTCAGCCTTTCGAATGCGGAAGGATGGTTCCGGCGCCGCCGGGATGGCGCAGTAGGTAACGGGGCTCTACCTGCTGCGCGCCGAAAGCCGCCACCGGCGATGGCGGATAAGCGCACGGCGGCGTAGTTACTCCGCCGCTTGCGGCATCCGCTTGACGTCGGTCGAGTATTTGAGGTGAACCGGCGCATTAAGCTCAAACGGGTCCTTGAGCCCCAGCTCCTTGCCAATCTCGCGCATCGCCGGCATGACTTCCTGGCCCAACAGCCGGATGCAGGTGCGCGCGTCCGCGTCGCTGACCGTGCCGTCATTGCCCCAGATGCCGTAGATCGATGGGCGCGTCTCTTCGAGCACGCGGCGCAGCTTGGGGATGACCGTCTTGGGCGTGCCGAAGATCACCCTGCCGTCGGCGACCTGCTGCTCGAAGGTCGGGCGGCCGCGCGGGTTTTCGGCCCGGCCGACCGCGAACTCGACAAAATTGCGGCGCAGCGACGGCGAGAAATAGCCCGACGGGTTGGCCCACACCGGATGCGCCAGCCCGGTGAACTCGCCCTGCATCCAGAGGAATTGGCGGGCGTTCTTTTCGGCCTTTTCCTCGTTGTCGGAAACATGGACCTGCTGCAGGTAGCCGCGGTTCTCGGGCCCGGACTCGTAGCCGGTCTCGGCCGCGACCTTGTCGTACAATTCCCAGATTTTCTTGGTCGCCTCGATCGAGGTGTTGAGCGCGATATAGGGGTAGCGCTGCTTCGCCGCCCAGATGATCGTCTCCTGGCTCAGCACGCCGGGGATCCAGACGCGCGGATAGGGTTTTTGCAACGGCACCGCCCACGGGTTGACGACGCGGTGCTGGTAATGCAGGCCCTCCCAACGGAACGGGCCTTGCCGGCTCCATGCGGCGACGACGAGGTCGTGCGCTTCCTCGAAGCGCTCGCGGTTGAAGGCGGGATTGACGCCGGTGGCGAGCTGCTCCTGACCTCCGCCCCGGACAAATCCCGAGACCAGCCGGCCCTTCGAGATCATGTCGATCATCGCCAGCTCTTCGGCGAGCCGAACCGGGTTCTCGGCCAGCGGCAGCGGGTTGCCGAGGAGGACGATCTTCGCCTTCTTGGTCACCGCGGCGAGGATCGAGGCGAAGATGTTGCACTTGGCCTGCATGCAGAACGGCGCGTTGTGGTGCTCGTTGAGCATGAAGCCTTCGACGCCTTGCTCCTCGGCGTAGATGTAATGCTCAAGATAGCGGTTGTAGAGCTCGCTGCCGGCGACCGGGTCGAAGTGCTTGTTCGAGAACAAGAGCGCGGTGTGGCCGGTCTCGAGCCCAATATCGGACGGATAGGCGGACATCGGCTGCTCGGTGAAATACATCACATGCATGGCGGTCTCCTCTCGCCTCCGAAGGCGAATTAATTCTCTTCGACGAAACTGATGACAAGCTTGGCGAGCGCGTCGGGCTGTTCCATGTCGACGCAATGGCCCGAATTGGCCACCGTCTCGAAGCGTGCGCCCGGCAGCGACTTCGCGAAAATCTCGCCGGCGCTTTTCGGCACGATCTGGTCGTCGTCGCCCCAGACGACCAGCGCCGGCGCCTTTACCCCGCCCAAGAGATGCGGCAGGCTCGTGTTGTACATGTACGGCTTCCAGGCGATGCGGAAGCTCATCTCACGGCATAAATCCCAGTCGACGAGCTGATCGGTCGACACGTCACCGTAATTGCGCTCGAACGCCTTGGGGTCGTGGAACCCGGCCTTGGCGTAGTCGATATAGCTGACGATCGCCTGGTCCTTGATCTCGCCCTCGGACGGCTTGATGCCCATCGCTCCGACCAGCACCAGGCGGTGGAAATCGCGTGGCGCCAGCGCCGCCATCTCGGCCGCGATCCAACCGCCGAACCCCAGCCCCACCAGGCTCGCCCGCTCGATCTTGAACTCGGCCAGCAGCCACTGATAGAGCGCCGCGAGGTCGCGCGGATGGCGCACCCAGTTCGCGCGCTGCGATTTCTCGCCAAAGCCCGGATGCACCGGGACGATCGTGTCGAAATGCGCCGACAGCGCCTCGTAAAAGGGGAGCTTGTCGAGCGTGCCGATATCGTGGTGCAGCACCAGCACGGGCCGCCCGCTGCCGCCGCGCCCGACCCGCACTTTCAGCCCGCTGAGATCGATTTCCTGGTCGTTCCACACGGCCATGCCAATTCCCTCGCCAATTCCCGCGCCAATTCCCTCGGGCACTTCCCTCGCCGACTGATGATAAGGTTAGCCATGCTTTTACCCCGCCCGCAACCGGCGGCGAACGCAAAGGCACCTGCACGAGGCTCAACGCCCGTCGCTAGATTAGGGTCTGTCCCCAATAAGGGGATTCTCGGCGGGCAGGATTTGTGCTTCAAGCTTCCCAACGGTGGCGGCTTGGATGGCAAAGGCGCTGTATTGGCTTTTGGAGGCGGAGTGGGCACGGATTGAGCCGCTGATGCCACGCGGCCGAAGGGGCGCGCATCGAGTCGATGACCGGCGGGTGATCAGCGGGATTATCCACCTGCTGCGCTGTGGCGCGCTGGCGCGACTGCCCGCCCGCCTATGGCCCCTACACCACGATCTACAACCGCTTCAACCGCTGGAGCCGGCAAGGCATCTGGTTTGAGATGTTCGAGCAGTTGACCGGATCGAGCGGGATCA
>DATJSH010000027.1:0-8170 GCA_035504235.1 Allostellaceae bacterium
GAGCCCAGATTCTACAAGTTCCGGGAAGCGGCGCTCGCGGAGCAGCGTTCCGTTGGTGTTGAACAGGACATGGACGCCACGATCCTTGAGGTAGCGGACCATGCGCGGCAGGTCGCGCACCAGCATCGGCTCGCCGACACCATGCAGGACGGCACGCGTGAGACCGGGGAGTTGGTCGACGATGCGCGTGAAAAGCTCCCACGACATATCGGCCGGCGGCTCCAGCGTCTCGAAGGTGCGCGGACAGGTCTTGCAGAGCAGGTTGCAGCGGTTTGTGATCTCGAGATAGGCGCAGACCGGAGCTGAGGCGGCCTCGACTGACCGTTTGGCCTCGATCGTCTCGAAATAGCGTCGCGGGTCCGCGACAAGCGTCGTTTCGACTGTCATGGGAAGATCCTTTCGCGTGGCGCACGTGGAAAGCGACGCCCGACGACCGTGACCTCGTCCACGAGGAACAGGACGACGGCCGGCGCATAGACGAGGGAGGGCCAGAAAAAGAATTCATGCCAGGGAAAGAGCACGGCAGCGACGGCGAGCACCGCGACGAAGCGGCGGACGAGCCCGATCGAGTCCACCGAGCCGGCACCTGGCGTGTGCAGCAGCAGACCGCAGAGCACGAGCACCGCCAGAGAGGCGCCGAGCACGGTGAGAAGCGCGTTCAACCCTCGCATGCGACCGGTGTCAGCAAGCCGAGCGGACGGAGTGTCGCGCACGTCGCCGGCGCGGCGAAGCTACCGTCGCTGGCGGCCCGGAACGAGGCGACGAGTTGGTCGGATCTCACGATGCTTCCCTCGGATCTCACTTAGGACGACCGCACATGTTCCACGCGGATGACCCGAAGTGAAATGCCGTAGCCCTATCGCGAGGATGCGCGGCGGCTATGGCGAGCACCGGTTTACCCGTCGCACGCGCCGCGCGACATCGGCTGGTCTCGTCCGCCAAACCGCGTCTCAGTGCGCGAAGGGTGACACGCATCGAAGTGATAAGCAGAACGCATTTCTCCGCGGGCCACGGCAGACGCCATATTTCGGGTGCCTAGAGGCCGTGCCCGTGCGCCGGTCGTTTTACCAACACTACAGTTGGCATTCTCACCAGCAAGCGAGCCATCGGAGGATCGGTATGCAACTCGGCATGATTGGACTCGGACGTATGGGCGCCAACATGGTCATCCGCCTTATCAAGGCAGGGCACGCGGTGCGCGTCTATGACAGACACGCCGGTCCCGTTGAGGAGTTGGCGACGAAGGGCGCTACGGGATCGACCGACCTTGAGACTTTTGTTCGCGGCCTGACTGCGCCGCGGGCTGTGTGGCTGATGGTGCCGGCCGCGGCCGTCGATCCTGTCCTCTCGTCGCTTACGCCGCTACTCGAGCCCGGCGACACGGTGATCGACGGCGGCAATTCCTTCTACCAAGACGACATTCGCCGAGCCGAAACGTTGCGGACCAAGGGCTTGCATTACGTCGATGTCGGTGTGAGCGGAGGCGTGTGGGGACTCGAGCGTGGTTACTGTCAAATGATTGGCGGCGACGACGCGGTTGTCATGCGCCTTGATCCAATCTTCCGCTCCCTCGCGCCCGGGTTCAAGGCTGCGCCCCGTACATCCGACGCCGCCGGCGAACCGATGCAGGCCGAGCACGGCTACTTGCATTGCGGACCGAACGGCGCTGGGCACTTCGTGAAGATGGTGCACAATGGGATCGAATACGGCTTGATGGCGGCGTACGCCGAGGGACTTGGGATCATTAGAAAAGCAAACGTCGGCCGCGCCCGGAGCGAGGTCGATGCCGAGACCACCCCGCTCCGCGAGCCAAAATTCTACTCCTATGATCTCGACCCGGCCGCGATAGCCGAGGTTTGGCGTCGCGGCAGCGTGGTGAGCTCCTGGCTGCTGGATCTCGCCGCCAGTGCGCTGCGGAAGAGTCCGGATCTCGCCGGGTTCTCTGGACGGGTCTCCGACTCCGGTGAAGGCCGCTGGACTTTGCAGGCGGCAATTGACGAGGGCGTACCCGCGCCGGTCATCGCGACCGCTCTGTTTTCCCGTTTCAGTTCCCGCAGCGAAGCGGAGTACGAGGACAAGCTGCTATCGGCTCTGCGCCTCGAGTTCGGCGGGCACAACGAGAAGATCGCCTGATCACGCCTACCCCCGGCGTTCGACGAACAGGAGACGCGCCTATGCTGCCCACCACGCGACTGAACCAGCTTGGTCAAAGCCTCTGGCTCGACGACATCACCCGCGACCTGCTCGATAGCGGAAAGCTCGCGATGTACGTCGAGAAATGGTCAGTGACCGGCCTCACGTCCAATCCAACCATCTTCGATCACGCCATCACCAACAGCGCCTCGTACGACCGCGAGATCACCGGCCTTCTCGATACCGGCCTCCGAGGCGAGGAGCTGTTTTTCGAGCTGGCGATCCAGGACCTGACGCGCGCCGCCGATCTGTTCTTGCCGGTACACTGGCGCACCGCGACCGTAGACGGCTGGGTCTCGCTCGAGGTTTCCCCACTGCTGGCATACGACGCCCGAAGCACCGTCATCGCCGCCGAGGCGCTGCACGCGAAGGCAAGCAAGCCGAACCTGTTCATCAAGATACCCGGTACTCAGAAAGGGCTGCCGGCGATCGAGGAAGCGGTGTTCCGTGGCGTTCCGGTGAACGTCACGCTGCTGTTCTCGCCCGAGCACTACATCGCTGCCGCCGATGCCTACATGCGGGGACTTGAGCGGCGGGTTGACGCCGGTCTGCCGCCCGACGTGCGCTCGGTCGCGTCGCTGTTCATCTCGCGCTGGGACCGCGCGACGGCGCCGACAGTGCCGGACCATCTCAAGAACCGACTCGGAGTCGCCATCGGTGAGCGCGCCTACAGCGCGTTCCGCGACCAGCTCGACAGCGATCGCTGGCAACGACTTGAAAGCCTTGGCGCGCGGGCGCAGCGCCTGCTGTTCGCGAGCACTGGGACGAAGGATCCGAACCTGTCCGATGTTTTGTATGTCGGCGGTCTTGCGGCACCCAACACTGTTAACACGATGCCGCAGGCCACCCTGCAGGCGACCGCCGATCACGCCGTGATCGCACGGTCGCTTTCACGCGATGGCGGTGAGAGCGCCGCGACCCTCGCCGCGTTTGAAGATGCCGGCGTCGATATCGCGACGCTGGCGGACAAGCTGCAGGCCGAAGGTGCCGCGAGCTTCGTAAGCTCTTGGCAGGACTTGCTCCAGACGATTGACGCCAAAAGCAAGGTTCTGAGCTGAACCATTGTTGGGGGCGCGAGGGAGGAACGGATGGACATGAACGCCGGAACAGACATCACCGCGGCCTGGCAGGCGCTGGTCATGCACCACGAGCAGATCAAAGACGTGCAACTGCGCGAGTTGTTCGCTGACGATCCTGGCCGGGCGCAGCGCTTCTCAGCGGACGGCGCTGGCTTGTTCCTCGATTACTCGAAGAACCGGATCACGAGCGAGACGCTGCGGCTCCTTCTCCAGTTGGCCGAAAGCCGGGGGGTCGCGGCGCGGCGGGACGCCATGTTCTTGGGCGAGAAGATCAACAACACGGAGCGGCGCGCTGTTCTCCACGTCGCTTTGCGCGCTCCCCGCGACGCGAGCTTTGAAGTGGACGGCAAGGACGTGGTGCCGGAGGTTCACGACGTCCTCGACCGCATGGCGGCGTTCGCGGACCAGATCCGTACCGGCTCCTGGACCGGTTACACCGGCAAGCGCATCAGGGCCGTCGTCAACATCGGCATCGGCGGGTCCTATCTTGGCCCGGAGATGGCGTATCGCGCATTGCGGCCCTTCAGCGACCGGGCGATTACGTTCCGCTTCGTCGCCAACGTGGACGGCAGCGACTTCACCGAGGCAATTCAGGGGCTGGACGCGGCAGAGACACTTTTCATCGTCTCGTCGAAGACGTTCACCACGCTGGAGACCATGGCCAACGCGGCGACAGCCCGGCGGTGGATCATTGAACAGCTCGGCTCCGATGCGGCGGTTACCAGACACTTCGTCGCCGTCTCGACCAACGAGAGCGGCGTCAGGAATTTCGGCATCGACACCCGGAACATGTTCGGCTTCTGGGATTGGGTCGGCGGGCGCTACTCGATGGAAGGCGCGATCGGCCTGTCCACCATGATCGCGATCGGGCCAGCCAACTTCCGCGACCTGCTCGCCGGTTCCCATGCGATGGACGAGCACTTCCGGACCGCGCCCCCTGAGCGGAACCTCCCGATGCTGCTGGGATTGCTGACCGTCTGGTATAACAACTTCTTCGGCGCGCAGACCGTCGGTGTCATGCCCTACTCGGCGCATCTCGCCCGCTTTCCGGCGTATCTGCAGCAGCTACAGATGGAGAGCAACGGGAAGCACGTCGATCTGCAAGGCCGCCCGGTCGAGTACCAGACCGGCTCGGTCATCTGGGGTGAGCCGGGCACGGACGGGCAGCATTCCTTCTACCAACTGATCCACCAGGGCACGAAGCTGATCCCCTGCGATCTCATCGGGTTTCTGCAGCCGCTCAGCCCGATCGTCCGTCAGCACGACTTGCTCATGGCGAACCTGTTCGCCCAGGCAGAGGCGCTGGCCTTCGGCAAGACGTCGCAGGAGGTCGCGGCCGAAGGCGTGCCCGAGTGGCAGGTGCCCTTCCGCGTCTTCGAGGGAAACCGGCCCACCAATGTGATCCTTGCCGACCGCCTCGACCCGCGCACGCTCGGGGCGCTCGTCGCGCTCTACGAGCACAACGTATTTACGCAAGGCGCCATCTGGGACATCGACAGCTTCGACCAATGGGGCGTGGAGCTCGGCAAGGCGCTGGCGCTGCGCATCGTCCCGGAACTCGACCATCGGCATGCTGGCGAGCTCTACCATGACAGCTCCACGAACGCCTTGATCGAGCGCTACCGGCGCGCGCGCCGGCTGAGGGAGGGCTAGAGAATGCGCCTCGGATACGACCGCCAGCTCTATGTCCTGCCCTTCGATCACCGTGCAAGCTTCGCGACGGGTCTGTTCGGCTTCAAGCCGCCGCTGACGCGAGAGCAAACGGCGATGGTCGCCGCCACCAAGCAGGTGGTCTATGACGGGTTCAAGCTAGCGCTGACCAGGGGAGTGCCGGCAGAGGCCGCGGGCATCCTGGTCGATGAGGAGTTCGGCGCCGCCATCCTGCGCGATGCGCGCGAGCAGCACTTCATCACCTGCGCTCCGGCCGAGAAAAGCGGGCAGGAAGAATTC
The DNA here is from genome assembly GCA_035504235.1 of Allostellaceae bacterium. Classification (GTDB taxonomy): domain Bacteria; phylum Pseudomonadota; class Alphaproteobacteria; order ATCC43930; family CGMCC-115725; genus DATARH01. The sequence continues at coordinate 5,223 of DATJSH010000027.1, forward strand.
GCTTTCGAATACGGCGACCGTTGGAAGGAACACATCGCAGCCCTCGCACCGACCTTCGTCAAGGTGCTGGTCCGCTACAACCCGGAAAGCGACAAGGGACTCAACCGCCGGCAGGCATCGCGGCTGAAGGAGCTGTCGGATCACTGCCACCAGAACGGCCGCCGCTTCATGTTCGAGCTGTTGGTGCCCGCGACGCACGAGCAATCCGACCGGCTGAACGACGACAGAGGCCTTTACGACCGCGATCTGCGCCCTTCGCTGATGGTCGCCGCGATCAAGGAGCTGCAGCAGGCAGGTGTCGAACCCGACATCTGGAAGATCGAGGGACTGGATCGCCGCGGCGACTGCGAAGCGGTGGTGGCTGCAGCGCGGCGCGACGGGCGCGGCGATGTCGGCTGCATCGTCCTTGGCCGCGGCTCCGATGAAGCCGGCATCATCGCGTGGCTGCGCGCCGCCGCACCGGTGCGCGGCTTCGTCGGTTTCGCGATCGGCCGCACGTCATTCTGGGCCGCGCTGGTCGGCTTGCGCGACAACACGCTGACACGCGAGGCGGCCGTTGCGCTGATCGCCGATCGCTACGTCGAGTGGGTGCTCACGTTCACCGCCGCACGAGAGGAAAGCGACCATGAGTAGCAGCGAACTCGATCTGCTCTGCATCAACACGATCCGGACGCTGGCGATCGACGCCATCCAGAAGGCGAAGTCCGGCCATCCCGGCACACCGATGGGCATGGCGCCGGTCGCGTACGACCTGTGGCAAAAGCGGCTCAACTTCGATCCGGCGGACCCGATCTGGCCGAATCGCGATCGGTTCGTGCTCTCGGCCGGTCACGCGTCCATGCTGCTCTACGCACTGCTGCATCTGACCAAGACGCAGGCCGTGGACGCCGGCTATAGGACGGCGAGCCGTCCGTCGGTAACGCTCGACGACATCAAGACATTCCGGCAGCTCGACAGCGCCTGTCCCGGCCACCCCGAGTACCACCTGACGTCCGGCGTCGAGGCGACCACCGGGCCGCTCGGGCAGGGCGTGGCGATGAGCGTCGGCATGGCGATGGCCGAACGCTGGCTGGCCTCTCACTTCAACCGGCCGGACTTCCCCATCGTCGACTGGCGCACCTATGCTCTCAGCGGCGACGGCTGCATGATGGAGGGCATCTCCAACGAGGCGGCGTCGCTCGCCGGCCATCTCGGGCTGAACAAGCTCTGCTGGATCTACGACTCGAACCGTGTGAGCATCGAGGGCCATACAGAAATCGCCTTCACCGAGGACGTCGCCACCCGCTACCTCGGCCTCGGCTGGAACGTGCTGCACGTGCGCGACGCCAACGAGGAGGCCGAGGTGCTCGGCGCGTTCGACCTCGCGGCACGGGAGCGCAGCCGCCCGACGCTGATCATCATCGAGAGCCACATCGGCTATGGCGCGCCGCACAAGCAGGACAGCCCGGAAGCGCACGGCGAGCCGCTCGGCGAGGAAGAAGTGCGGCTCACGAAGAGGTTCTACGGCTGGCCCGAGGACGCGCAATTCCTGGTGCCGGATGGCGTCTACGAGCATTTCGACGACGGCATCGGCAAGCGCGGCGCCGCGAAACACTCGGAATGGCGGGATTTGTTTCGGCGCTACCGCGCGGCACACCCCGACCTTGCGCGGCATTTCGACGCTTTGCTGGAGCGCGAGCTCCCGGCGGATTGGGATAAAGTCATTCCGACGTTTCCGGCCGATGCGAAAGGCATCGCGAGCCGCGACTCCTCAGCCATCGTAGAGAACGCCGTCGCCCAGGCCGTGCCCTGGCTGGTCGGCGGCGCAGCCGACCTCGCGCCATCCACCAAGACACGGATAACCTCCGAACGCGCCGGCGACTTCCAGCCTGACAATCACGGCGGCCGCAACTTGCATTTCGGTGTCCGCGAGCACGCGATGGGCGCCGCGGTGAATGGAATGGCGCTGGCGAAGCTTCGACCGTTCGGCGCCGGCTTCCTGATCTTTTCCGATTACATGCGAACGCCGATTCGCCTCTCCGCGATCATGGAACTGCCGGTCCTTTACGTATTCACGCACGACTCGATCGGCGTCGGCGAAGACGGGCCGACGCACCAGCCTGTGGAGCAGCTGGCCGGACTTCGCGCGATCCCCGGCCTCATCACTCTGCGCCCCTGCGACGCCAACGAGGTCGCCGAAGCGTGGCGCGTCGTTCTGAAGGCGAAGCATCAGCCGGCCTGCCTGATCCTGTCCCGCCAGCCTCTCCCGACGCTGGACCGCAGCCGCTTCGCGCCGGCGGCCGGGGTCGCGCGCGGGGCCTACGTGTTGGCGGACCTCGGCGGCGCAGCGCCCCGGGTCATCCTGATTGGCACCGGAAGCGAGGTCTCGCTCTGCCTGGCCGCCGCCGAGCAGCTCGCATCGGAGGGCGTCGCGACGCGCGTCGTCAGCATGCCGTCCTGGGAACTCTTCGAGCATCAGGACAACGCCTATCGAGAGGAAGTGCTGCCGGATGCGATCTCCGCTCGGGTCGCCGTCGAGCAGGCCGGGGTGATCGGCTGGGAGCGATACGTCGGGCGGCACGGCGCCGTTGTGGGGATGCACACGTTCGGCGCCTCGGCGCCGCTCAAAGGGCTCTTGGTGAAGTTCGGTTTCACGACGGAGCACTTGGTGAAGGCCGCCCGGGAACAGCTTGCCCGGCACGCAGGCTGAGGGAACAAGTCATGGCGAACGACGCAATCATAGACGCAGCGAACCAGGAGCCGCCGGAAACGAAACCCGCCGGCCCCTGCACGATGGTGATCTACGGCGCGGCCGGCGACCTAACCAAGCGGCTGGTCGTTCCGGCGCTCTACAATCTTGCCGCGAGCAAGCTGCTGCCAAACGAATTCGCTGTGGTCGGCGTCGATGTCGCGGACCTCTCTGCGGATCAATGGCGCCAGCATCTAGCCGAGATGATCCAGCACTCCAC
>DATJSH010000028.1:0-30502 GCA_035504235.1 Allostellaceae bacterium
GCGGTCACCGTCCCTGAGCCGACCGCGGTCGTCCCGCCATCGGCGTAGAGCGTCACCGTATCGCCGTTCTCGCCGGTGCCGCTCACCGTGATCGTTCCGCCATCCACCGGCGTGCCCACCACCCCCGTCAACGCCGGCGCCGCCGGATCGACTTCCGCCGTCACGCCCGTCGACGCCGCGCTGGTTAGGCCAGCTCCATCTGTCTCGGTTGCCGTCAGCGTGTACGCACCGTCGGTGAACGTTCCCGCCGTCGTGGCGGTGAACTTCCCGTCCCCAGCGACAGTGACCGGCGCCGATAGCGCCATGGCGTTCCCGTTGACGTACAGCGTGACCGTGTCGCCGGCCTCGCCCGTGCCGCTCACCGTCAGCCCGCTTGGGGTCACGACCGCCGCCGGAGCGGTCAGCGTCGGCGCCGTCGGATCGACATCTGCGGTGATTGTAACCGTCAGCGGTGACAACGGCTGGTCATAATGGCTGTCGTTGACATCGTTCGCGGTGAAGGTGAGGGTTTCGCTGAAAATCCCGTCGGCAGTCGTGCTGAGGCTGACCAGCGCCGCGTTGCCGATTTGGCCGGGCGTCAGCGCCGTATAACCGCCAAGCGTGTTGGTGAAGCCGGTACCGCTGCCCTGCAGGACGGCATTCCCGCTCAGATTGTCGGCCGGTGCGGTCGCGATATTGGCCACGGCCAGCTCGCTCGGCGCGAGGACGGCGCCTTGTGCGACGCTGCCGAGTGCCAGCGTCCAGCTGCTGGCGCCGTTTTGGCTCAAGCTGCCAGCGCCCGAGATCAAGGCCAGTCCAGCCTGGGCTGGGTTGGCCCCCGGCTCGGGTGTGCCGTTGACGATTTCGGTGTTCGCGGCCGGTGTCGTGACGGCAACGCCGGACGGCGGCGAAATCTGGACCTGAAGCGTCTCCGCACCGGTAGTGCCGAGCGCACCCGCGGGCAGCGTGATCGAGATCGGAGCCGTATTGTTCCCAGCGGCGATCGTTACGCTCCCCGAGGGCGGTGACGCGGTGCCGAACGCGGTCTTCCCGAGGTAGCCGCTATTAGGCGCGCTGACCGTGTAATCGACCGTCACCGGACTGGTGGCGGTGGAGCTCAGATCGACCGCGAACTGAACTAGCAACGAGTGACCGGATAGCTCGGTCGCCTGGCTCTGGTTCGCAACGATGCCGACCGTGACGGGCGGCGGTGGAGAATGAACAGCTGCCGGGCTCGCGCTCGCATTGGCAAGTCCGTCATGCTGCTGGTTTGCCGCCGCGGTGATAAATGCGATATCGCCGGTTGCCGCATAGTCGAGGATTGCATCCTGAAGCAACGTGGAATCGGTGATTCCGGCGGCTTCGGCGAGCTTCGTGGCCTCGGCGAGGATCGCCGGCGGCAGCTGATCGACCGATAGCGGGATCGCCGGAAAATTCGAGTCGGTGTAAGTCTTGGTGCTCAGCCCCGGCGAATAGTTGAACAGCGTCGTCGTCGGCGAAACCCGCCACGAATCGGCGTATGCGCCATAAAGCACCGACGACTGGATCGGCTGCGGGAGAACCGAGCCGGCGGCCGGCGAGCCGGGCGACAAGTTGGGCCCGAACACCAGATCGTCCGCCTGGACCGGATTGTCGGTGCCGTCCAGCCCTGCGATCTTGCCCGAGCCGAGATCGGGTCCCAACTCGACGGTCGAATCGAGGAAGTTGCCCTCGTCGCTGACGACAACCTTATCGCCCATCGCGGTCGCGACGGTGTAATTACCGAACCCGTTATAGGTAATCGTGCCAAGACCGCCCGGAATATCGTAGGTCGGGTTGGCCGAACTCAGCGTGACCGGCGTCGTGCCGAACTCGATCAGGCTATTCCCGGCTTGCTCCTGGGCAATGTCGAACACCACCCGGTCGTTGACCGGATCGCTGCCCACCTGGATCGCGACCGCTGTCGTCACGCTCACCGAGGCGCCGATAAACCAAGGCTGCAGGCGGATCTGGACCTGGAATGGATCGTTGGGGTTGGTAGACTTTGTGGCGACAAACTCGCCGGCCCCTTGGAAATTGTAGTGCAAGCCATCGAACGTGGTGATGTGCACGTCACCCCAATTGGGTGAATACGGTCCCGGTGGTGGGGGAGGGGGTGGCGGCGGCGGCGGCGGCGGAGGTGGCCCGTGCGGCGACGGAGACGGTGAGACGAATGCCGTTATCGTAAATGGCGATGCCGCCAGAAGCGTGGCGTCGTACCCGGCCACGTCCGAAACGTTATGCAGATTGAAGTCGTCGATCGTGATCGACTGTTGCCCGGGGCTGCTCGGGTCGAATGTAACGCTACCGATGTCCACATCGGAGTCACCGCCAGCCACCGGTGACGACGCGTCGAAGGAGGAATCGAAATCCGGGCTGCCCGGCGACGCGATCGGATCGGCGTACACCGAATCGCCGAACTCATCGTCCGCGTCGTTGGACAGATAGAAATCGATCGTGATCGGCGAGTCGCCCTGCTGAAAGGTGCCGAGATCGAGCGTGTCGTCTTCCGATATGCCGTCGTCGATGATGGTATCGCCGTAGGAATCGGTGACCGTCGGCTGAGAAAACTGATAGACGTCGCCTTTGTAATCGGCCGTCTTGTACTCCGGTATCGGCGACACCAGACCGCTGTGGAACACCGAGGCGCCACCCAGGGTGACCGTGCCCTCGAACTCGCCGGGGTCGATCGAATCGGGGCTTAGCGGGGTCGGCAGGTTGATCTGGATGGAGGTGTCGTCGCTCTGCTGCGGCGGCAAATTGTCGATCTGGCCGGTGACGGAGTCCGCCGGTCCGTCGAAATCCGCGACATAGACATCGACCAGCGGATCGCCCGGGCTGCCCGGATGGGTGATCGGGATTCCCTTGCTCAGGGTCTGCGGCGAGGGCGAGTTCGACCAAAGGCCGAGGGTGTCTTCGGTGTGCAGGTCGCCGAAATCGACTTCTTCCGCGTCGAAATCGGCCTTTGCCGGCGGCTGGGGTGACTGGATGCCGCCCTGGACGGTCAGCGTGATCGGCGACAGCGCCTTGGAAAAACCGCTGGCGTTCGAATCGGTCGGCTTGAGCGTGATGGTTTCGAGAAAACCCTCCGGTGAGGGAACGGGGGCGCCCAGGTAGGTCGAGGGATCGAATGTGATCGAGTCCTCGCCCGATGCGCTTTGGCCAGCGACACCGGCGAAGGGGCTGAGATTGTTGGTGAAGACTCCCGCCCCGGTGAGCGGAGACGCTACACCGCCCGGATAGGGGCTCTCGAACAGCGTCGTTCCGATCGTGTAGTCGCCGTTAAGCGCATCGGCCGGGTCCGCCGCGATGTTCGCCGCGTCGAAATAGAGGGTGAGTGGCTGGCCGCTGTCGAGGCCGAAATTGTAGGTGTAGCTCGTCGGCGACGTTTCGATCAGCCGCGACGCCGAGGTTGGCGGGCTCGTCACCACCACCTTGTCGAGCGCAGCCGCAGCATAATTATCGACCGTGGCGCCGACATTGACGAGCTGCGGCGACAGCGGCGTCTTGCCAAGTCCGTCGACGCCGGTGCCGTCGGAAGCGAGGTTGACCGTTACCAGACTCGCGACAATTCCGGCCTTGGCGGTCGAAATATCGACCGTCACCGCGTTGCTTGAGTTGCCGGGTCCGATGTCAGTGCCGGAGAACGAGGTCGTCAGCCCGCTGCCGGAGGGGGCCGACGCGCCCGTGACCACCAGATTTTCCGTAAAGCTGCCGGCCGGCGCCGTGTTTGCCACCGCCAATGTTTCGCTCGCTGGCGATCCGACGTGGAAAATCTGCGGGGAAGTCGGGGGGGTGATGCTGGCCTTCGCCTCGTTGTAAACCGCGCCGGAGACATCCAGCGTCTGGCTTGGCAACTGCGTGATGACGCCCGAATTGTCCGATGAAAAGTCGAGGACGACCGTTCCGGAATACGCGCCGGCCTCGCTGGTCGGTGAGCCGACGAGGATCTGCGTCTCGGCGCCCGGCGCCACGGGTTGGGCCGTCGATCCAATAGACCCGAACGCGGAGACATCTCCGGTCGTGCTGGCGACGGTTCCGATAAGACCACCTGCCCCAGACGAGGCGGTATTCTCGACACTGACTTCTACGCCATTGGTTTCGTTGACATGAACATTTGGCAGGCTCACCGTCGTGCCGCCCACGACGGTCGCTTCCGCCAGGCTGCGCGGTGCCTGGGTCAAAAGTAGGTCCGTGCCGCCATTCCCGTCACTCGAAGGGCTGAACTCCAGCCCGGCGAGGTTGCCGGAGACATCGAAGGTCAGGGCTCCCTTCGTCGTGTCGACGGTCAACACGCCGGGCGATAGCTGAACATCCGTGACTGAAGTGTTGGTCAGATCGATGGTGTCGCCGGCGACGAGACCGCTGATCACGCCGGGTCCGGTGCCGTTCGGGCCGGTAAATCCCGCCGGATCGTCGAGCTTCAGGATGCCGGCATTGCCGCCGAACGACACGGCTTCCGATGTCGCCCCGCCGATCTCGAGCTCGGTATTGGCTCCCGCGCCGATATTGAGCTGGCCGTTTGTCCCGGTAATCGCGCCGGTGATGTCAAGCAATCCGCCCGACGCGGTGACCGTGCCGTCATTTTCCAGATCGTTGACAGTGCCAGAGCCGGAGAGCGAACCCGTGCTCGCAATCGTGATCCCGCCAGCGCTCAGCGTCGAGCTGGCAAGTTGCAGGATACCGGCGTCATCGATCGATTGCGTCGTGGTATACGACGCAGCGCTGAGCAACCGCAGCGCACCGCTCGTGCCAATGCTGGTCAATGTCGCTTCGATCGGCGTCGTGCCGGCGAGAACTGCACCGCTGCCGCTCAACGTCAAATCGGCGTCGAGTGTTGCAATCGCGTCTGCCGCCGGCAGGCTCAGCGTCGAGCCGCTCTCGACGACGTAGACGCCGCCGGTTAGCGCCCCGGCCGAAAAATTGGTGAAGGTCGCGGGGTCGAGGGTCAGCTGCGTCCCGTTGCTGACGGTGAGCGTACCCGCCTCGGTAAAGCTCGCCGGATCGATCGTCACCGTGCCGTTGGCGAAGTCGGCGTTGAACGCGCCGTCCTCGACGATCGCGCCGGCGCCGGAGAGCGTGATGAAACTCGTCGTCCCGTTGATCGTCGTCCCTGCATCTAACGTCGTCGTCGCCGCCAGGACCAGGGTTCCGCCGGTGCTCTCGAGCGTGCCGCCGCCTACTCCCTGTTGATACGACCCGATGTCGATCGTCACGTTGGAGAGAGTTTGGGTTTCGTTGGTCGGCGTCCCCTCGAAGTTTAGCGTGAGCTCCGGACTGGTCAGGTCGATGATGCCGGGGCCGGAGCCGGTCAGCGGCTCGACCGTCAGCCCGTCTTCGATGTCGACCGTACCGGTATCGCCAAAGACGGAGCCACCAAGGTTCAGCGTGCCCTGGTAGGTCACGCCGTCGAGCGTACCGCCCTGATCGCCGTCGAACAGCCCGGGCGTGTGGCCGCCCAGCCCGATATCGTGGATCGTGCCGCCAGTGATCGTGCCACCGGACAGCACAAGCTGCACCAGCCCCTGTATCTGGCCGCTCGTGTTGTCACCGAGATCGAGCGTCGCCCCGGTATTGTCGAGATCGCCGCCGAGTTCGATAGAGGCTGGAGCAGGCGAAGCGGAACCGAGAGCCGGTGTCGGCGCCGTCTGCTTGATCGTGCCGAGATCGGCCGTGGTCAGGTCGCCGTTGATGTAGAGGAACGATTCCGACGCGAGGTTGATTGTCCCACCCGCGTTCGATTCCGATGTCAGCATCCTGCCGGATGAGCCGATGTCCAAATCGGCCAGAGACGCGACGTTGATCGTACCGCCGGCGTTGCTGAAACTCTGACCCGACCCGAAATTAAGCACCGCGAAGCTGCCGCCGTAGCCGATATTGATCGTCCCGGCGTTGTCGAATTCGCCGCCGACGGCTTCTCCCGAAAAAACGTTGAGATTCAATATCCCATTGTTCTTGAAGGTGCCGTCTATGGTGACGCCAGTGATGGTGATGTTGTAGCCAAAACCGCTGGATGTGCTGCCCTCGGTGATCGTTCCGTCGTTGACGACTTCCGCGCCTGTTTCCGTCGCGTAGAAATCGAGCGCTGAGGACGCATTAATCGTCAGCCCCGTGCCAAGTGTCAGGACATCAGAAGCGGCGGGGCTGAACTGTATGCTTGCGTCGGTCGTCGGCGAGTCCGGAGAACTGACATGGTTGGCCGGGCTGATGGTGAATGGCTCGACCTCGATCGTCCCGCCACTTAAGGTGGTTGTCGTCGGCGGCGAACTGCCGACGACCGGGACTGTCGTACTGCCAACCGTGACCGTCGCGTTGTTGAGGGTCGTCGTGCTGCCAACATAAAGCTGCGCGCCGGACATCGAAATGGTGCCCGAACTCGTGGGCGATCCGATAGTCAGGCCGTCGGCGAGGAAGAGACTGGTGCCGGTGAGAGTGAGCGAACCCGCGGTACCCGCCCCCGCGCCTTCGACGGTAAGCCCGTTATTGGCGTAAAGCTCGACCTCCGGGATGGTAAGCGCGGCCCCCTGGTAGGTCACGCCGTCGAGTACGAAAGCTCCGGAACTAGGCGTCGCGAACTGCAGGCCGTTGCCGTCGTCGACAATCGTGCCACCCTTGATCTCGGCGCCGTCCAGCATGGTGAACGTGCCAAGGTTTGTGCCGGTGCCGATCGTCAGCGTCTGACCGGTGTTGTCGAGCGTCCCGAATTCGTCGATCTGGCCGCCCGTGTTGGTGGTGTCAGCCAGCGCGGCGGTGCTGATGTAGCCATTCAACTGCAGCGAGCCGGTGGGGAGCGGCGATACGGGCGACGTTGGCGTCGCCGGCACAATCTTGATGTCGAGCGCTGCGCTCGTCGCCGGTGCGGTCGGCGACGCGCCGAACAGGTCGAGTTCACCGCCGCTGATGGTGAACTGCTGGCCGGCCGACCAATCGACCAAGCGCAGGTGCGAAAATGGTATCGCGGTGGGGACTGGGGCGGTCGGGCTAGCTGGCGGCGTCGTCAGAGTGGGCACCGGAGAATTGCCCAGCACGATCGGCGAAGTCGCGGCCGGCGATTGCCCATATGTTGCATTGCGCAGCGTGCCGCCGGCAAATTCGAGCTTACCGTTCGGATCGGTGATCTTGCCGTCGGCAATCGTCCCGCTGAAGTCGAGGACGACGCTGCCGAGATTATCATCGGCCAGGTTCAGCGCGCCGGGGGTGGGCGGCGAACCGGGCGAGGGCGTGCCGAGTTCGAGATAGCCGTCGATAAAGACCGTGCCGCCGGTATTGTCGATGTTGGCTAACTCGGACGGCGTGATGTTGCCGGTCAGCTCGAGTTCGCCGCCGCTCTGTACAATGACCTTGCTGCTGCTCGTCGGGCTCTCGAGGTTCAGCAGCTGGCCGCTGCCGATCGTGACCGGCGATGTGAAGGTCACATTCTCGAACGTCGCACCGGCGAAAAACATGTCTCCGCTGCCGGTGTCGTTGATTGTCGTGTTCTCGACGGTCAGGAAGCTGTCGAACTGCACAGCCCCGAGACTGGCCCCGGTCCCGACGTTCAGCGTCTCGTTGTCGATCACGCCATTATCGAAAACGACGATGCCGCCCTTGTTGTCGACGCCCTGGTAGTCGCTTGGCGAAATCGGGCCAAAGCCCGTCGGGCTGAGTGGGCCGTTGGGGTTGCCATAGACATTGAGAAACACTCCGGTTCCGACATCGACCGGTCCGGAGAACTGTTCGATGGATAGGGATTCGCCATTGGTAAGATTTATCGGCGACACGGGGCCGTTGGGTGAATTCGTGTAGGTGATGTCGTCGAGCACGCCACCCTGAAAATTCATTTTGGCGCCGTTGTCGACGATCGTGCCGTTCTGGATCTCGCCGTCCGGTCCGAGTTCGACGGTGCCGAGGCTCGTCCCGTCTCCGACCGTCAGCGTCCCGCCGTTGAGGTCGAGATTGCCGTTGATCTCGACAGTGCCGCCGTTATTGGTGATCTGCGCCAAGTTGGCCGGCGTTATCGGCGTGTCGAATTCGACCGTGCCGCCGGAAGAGAGTGTGATGGTGCCGGTGGGTGACGGAGAGAGCGGGCCGGCAAAATCGACGAGGCCATTTGAAGAGACGTCAATCGTGCCATTGTTGACAAAATCTTCGCCGGCGACCTTGAACGTCGAGCCCGCACCGTTCACCGTTATCGAGCCGGTTGTCGGGCTAGCGGCATTCGCGAAGGTCGATGTTGACGGGAACGACGCTGCGGACGCGGTGACCGTGTCGCCGTTGGTAACGGCGATCGTGCCTTGGTTGATAAAGTCGCCGGAGATTGTCAGGCTGCCGTTCGTCGCGTCTGCGTTGATTGTTCCCTGGTTGACGATGCCTTGGGACGGCGGGGACGACGCAAAGCTGTCGTCCGCCCGCACCACGGCACCCTCGCCGCCGCGGAACCCCTGGGACTCGATGTTCGCGTCCTGCCCTATCTGGTTGATGACGGTGCCGGGACCCAGTGTCAGTACGAAATCGCCCTGCTCGATCAGCGCTGCCGCGGGAGGCGGCGAGCCACCACCGACGGGAGCGCCGGGCGCCGGACTGCCAAGGCCGATCGTGAGCCCACTGACAGACTCGTTGCCATCGCTGAACTGCAGTGAACTGCCGACACCGGTGATGTTGATCGTGCCGATATCACTGAGTTCGCCATCTTCGACGTTGAATTGCGCGCCTTCGCCCGAGATGTTGATCGTGGCGACGTTTTCGAGGGTAACGCTGGCCGGGGGAGAACCAGGGGAGGCATAAAGCTCCAGTGTGGCGCCGGTACCGGACAGATTGATCGTTCCGCCAGCGGTTGCGCTGCCCAGATTGACGATCCCGCTCTGCAGGTTGAGAAAGTTGCTTGAGCCGCCGAGGTCGATTTCGCCGGGGCCTGTTCCGCTGGATCCGGTGGCGAGCAGACCATTGGTGACAGTCAGATCTTGGAACGACGATGACGTCGAATAAGCCAGCGCTCCGTCGACCGTGTCGTTGCTGAGCGTGCCGTCAAAGGTAAAAGAGCCGTTGGCAAAATCGAGCGTCGTATTCGAAATCGTGCCAAAGCCGGAAAGAATGCCATTGCTCTGAAGATCGATCGTTCCGCCGCTCAGCGGCCCATCGGAATCGAACTCGCCGTTTTCGATGTCGAGCGTGCCGCTTAGCGTCAGCGAGCCCGAGCCGGTGACTTCGAGCGAGGCGAAGTTCAGATTTCCGGAATCGATCGTGATCGATCCGATCGCAACCGGCGACTCGATCAACGCCTCGTACTCGTTGGATGAGGTCGGAAAGTCCGCAGCGGACGTCGGCGATGGAACCGTTCCACCGACCCAATCAGCGCCATCGCTCCAAATACCGCTAGCGCCTCCCCAAGTATAAGTGTTGGAAACCGGAGAGGGAGGGGGGGAACTACCAGCCATCGCGTTTTTCCCTACTGCTGTGTCACCTTTGGTTTCTTATTTTTTGTGTCGTTCGTTTCACGGAACTCCGGTTGTGCAACTAAAAGTTCAATCCCGGCATGAGATCACCCCGCTTATTCGCCATCGATCGACGACCAACCGCCGCGCTACGGGCAACTGGGGCGATCTTGTTTGTTCAGCGGGGGCGGGGCTGTAACCAATTGTTATTAGTTGTAAAACCTTGTAAAGAATTCGTTTTGCATTTTATGGATTGGTTCGATCGTCGGTCAATAACGCTGCGGTAGCGCGACAATTTGACACGCTAATGATTTGGTTGGGGAACTTTTTGACGAGTTTTGGTTACGGATCGGCAATGTTCCCGCGTAGAATGGCCGAATGGTCAATAAACCGTCACAGAGCTACGTTATCTGCACGGCGCCGCGCACCGGCAGCACCCTTCTCGCGCAAGCGTTGACGAGTACGGGGAAGGCCGGGCGACCGCACGAATTCTTCGATATTTACGCCCACAACGAGCAATTCTGGGTCAAGACCCTGAAGGTTGACGATCCTGTGGAATACTTGCCAAAAGTACTTGCGGCCGGGACGACCGACAACGGCGTGTTCGGGTTGAAGCTGCTCTGGCACCAGTCGCCGGCTCTGTTGGCGAAACTGCAGGCGGCAGTTCCCGATCGGGTCAACGGTGCCCGCAACCTGTCGCACGAGCTGCTGTCAGCCAGCTTCGAGACGCCGGTGCACTACATTTGGCTGCGCCGACGCAACAAGCTCGCGCAGGCTATTTCATATTATCGGGCCAGTCGAACGGGCTTGTGGCGCGCGTCGGCCGACCCGGCCGACGGCAGCTCCGCGACCGGTCCCGAGCCCGGATTCGATTACGACCAGATCGAGCAATATGCGCGGCTGGTGAATCATTTTGACGCGCAGTGGCATCAATTCTTTCGGCTCAACCGCCTAAAAGTTTTGATGATGTGGTACGAGCACTTCGTCGCCAATTATGAGAGCTCGATTTTTCACGTTCTTGATTTCCTCGGTATTGCCCGTGAGGGCCAGCGCCTTGGGGCACCCCGATTGCGTCGGCAGGCGGACGATCGTTCGGTCGAGTGGGAGGAGCGCTTTATCGCGCTGGCGAAGGAACGGGGGGCTATCGTCACCAGGCGCGAGCCGCTGCCGGAACCGCGGGCCGCGGCGCCGCCCCAGGAGACGAAGCGCCAGCGCCGTCCGAAAATTCCACGCCCAGCGGTGCGCTCCGACGACGAGCCGGGGCCCCCGCTGATCGCCTATCCGCTGGCCGTCCGGCCCCCGCGCCTTGTCAAAGCCGCGCGGGATCGCGAGTGGATGGATGCAACGCCCGTGCGTTTTGCCTATCGCTGTCTGCCGATGGTGATCGCCAACCAGTCCGGCTGGTTCATCCTAAACCGTCACAAGATCGCGGTCACTTGGAATGGCGGTCCCGATACCGGCGCGCTGAAGATCGATTTTCTCAGCGGCGACGAACATCGCAACGCTGTCAGTCTCTTTGGCTGTGGCATTCTGACTTTCACCATCGGCTATCTGTTCCGCACGCCGCCTGGCTTTAACCTCTATGTTCGCGGCCCGGCCAATTCGCCCAAGGACGGCGTCGTCGCGCTCGAAGGGATCGTCGAGAGCGATTGGGCCGAGGCGACCTTCACGATGAACTGGAAGATCACCCGCCCCAATCATCCGCTTGTCTTCGAAGAGGGCGAGCCAATCGCGATGATTTCGCCGATAAGACGGCACGAGATCGAAACATTCCGGCCGGAGTTCCGTAACCTGACCGAGGACCCGGAACTAGCCGCTTTGCATGCCGAGTGGGCGCGCTCACGCGCGCGACACAACGCCGATTTGAAGGTGCCGAACTCGAAGGCCCGGGAGGAGGGTTGGCAACGCCATTACTTCCGCGGCGAATCGATCAGGAAGCAGCCCGCTCAGGAGCACCAGACCAAACTGACGCTGCGCGATTTCGCCGACGGACGACGAAAGAAGCCGGCCGCCGGGGCGAAGGAGGCAGCCAAGATATCGGCGCCCGAAGATCTCTAGCGAGACAAAGTTTCGGCAGGTAAGTAAGGATGAGCTGCCACGCGGGTGCCTCGACCGCGCATAACAAACGCGCTACCGCCCTGCGGGGGGGGGGCAGCCGTTCCCGCCGCCCGAGGCTGAACGGCCGGATTTTGCGTCGCCCGGCCTTTGCGTCGAATGTGTTCCGCCGGCGAGTTTTCTGGCATTGAATGGCCGGGCGGCTGGCGATCTGCGTCGCGGCAGGCGTCGGCCGCATACGCAGGCCTGCGGCCGGAATAGTCGATGGCTGACGACGAGAAGATCGGGCCGGCGCCGGAAACGCCGCAGGAGTGGTTGGCCGAGGTGCGCCGCTGCGAGCGCGAGGGCGAGCTGTTCCGCGCCTACGATCTGGCGCGTCAGGGGCTGGCGAAGTTCCCCGACGACATCGGGCTCGGGCATCGTGCGGTGCTGTGCCTCGCGTCGACCGGAGCGACGGCCCAGGCGCTCGGGCTGCTCGACCGGCTGGAGCTCGACCGCCGGCCGCCGGCGTCGATCACGGAGCCGATGGGTCTCGACATCGCCACCTTGCGGCCGCGGCTGATAAAGGATGCGGCGCTCGCCGCCTCGGGCGGGGAGCGCGCAACGCTGCTCGCGGCGGCGGCCGAGGCCTACGCTGAGGTTTATCGCCGGGCGCGGGAAGCGGGACACCCGGAAGCCTATTATCCCGCCGTCAACGGCGCGACATTGCGACTTCTGGCGGGTGACGAACCGGCCGCCATGGCGCTCGCCGGCGACGTGCTCGACCAGCTCGCGGTTTACGCGCCCGAGCGAAAGAACTACTACGAGGTCGCAACCGAAGTTGAAGCACGGCTGATCCTCGGCGAGGTCGAGCGGGCGCAGGAGGCGGCGCAAGGGGTGCGCGCGCAGATCCGTCGGGAAGCGCACGCCGATTACCGCGGCATGGCGGCGACCGTCCGGCAGCTCCGCCTGGTGGTGGAGGCCAAAAGGCTTGCCGAGGCGTGGGGCGACGCGCTCGCCCCGCCGCGTGTCATTCACTACGGCGGGCACATCATCGCGCCGCCGGGCGCGCCGGGCCGTTTCCCGGCCGATCAGGAGCCGCTGGTGAAGGCGGCGATCGACAAGCTGCTCGCCGCGGAGGATGTCGGGTTCGGCTATGGGTCGCTGGCCGCGGGCGCCGACATCTTGTTCGCCGAGGCGCTGCTTGCGCGTGGTGCGAGCGTTCATCTGGTGCTGCCGTTCGACCGCGACGAGTTCATCGAGGTGTCGGTGCGGCCGTCGGGCGCGAATTGGGTCGAGCGCTTCGAGAAATGCTACGGCGCGGCGTTGGCGCATGGCGCGGTGCACTTCGCGACCGAGGACCGCTATCTCGCCGACGATCATCTGTTCGGGTATTGCAGCCAGTTGGCGATGGGCTTGGCGCTGCTGCGCGCGCGGCACATGTCGGCGTCGGTCGAGCAGATCGTGGTGTGGGACGGCAGCCCCGCCGCCGGCCCCGCCGGCACCGCCGCCGATGTGGCGATCTGGCAGCACGCCGGGCTGCCGTCCAAGGCGATCGCCGTCGGCGACGGGTTCCGCCCGGCGCCGTCCCGGCCTTCCGCGAGGCGCAGCATCGAGCGGCGCCCGCGCGCCATGCTGTTCGGCGATGTCCATGGCTTCAGCGGGCTGCGTGACGATCAGCTGCCCGGCTTTATCGAGCACGTTCTCGGCTGCTTCGCGCGGGTCATTGAGCGCAATCGCGGCGATATCCTGCTGGCCAATACCTGGGGTGACGGGCTCTTCCTGGTGTTCGACCAAGCCGGCAAGGCCGCCGAGTGCGCGCTCGAGCTACAGGAGGCAGTTGGGCAGCTCGATCTCGCCGCGCTGAAGCTTCCAGATGATATGGGGCTTCGGATCGGGTTGCATCTTGGCCCGGTCTACAGCGCGCGCGACCCGGTGCTGCTGAAGGAAAATTTCTTCGGCGTCCATGTCAGCCGCGCCGCACGCATCGAGCCGGTGACCCCAGAGGGCAGCGTCTATGTCACCGAGACGATTGCCGCCGTGCTGGCCTTGTACGACGCCGACAAGTTCACCTGCCAATATGTCGGCATGACCGAAGCGGCAAAGCATTACGGCACGTTGCGCATGTTTCTGCTGCGGCGACAAGCGGGCCCCCCTTCCGAATGATCATTTCTCGGGAATGGGCAGTGCGGCGAAAGGCTTCACCTGTTCGAGGATGATGCTCGACCGCGTCGTCGAGACTCCCGGCATCGGCACGATGGAGTGCATCAGCAGGTCGGAGAACTCGCGCAGATCCCGCGCGACGATGCGCAGCTGATAGTCGCTGTCGCCGGTCACCGACAGACATTCGACGATCGCCGGCCGCGCGGCGATCTCCTGCTGCAATTCCTGGATGTTCGCCTTGGCGTGCTTTTCGAGGCTGAGGCTGACCACGCCGGCAATGCCGAGGCCGAGCGCAGCCGGGTCGAGCACCGCGCGGTAGGAACGGATGACGCCCAGCTCCTCGAGGCGCTGCACCCGGCGGGCGCATTGTGACGCCGACAGATGGACGATCTCGGCCAGCGCAACGCTGGTCATGCGCCCATCCTGCTGGAGCGCTGCGAGAATGCGGCGATCGAAGAAATCGAGCTCGGGCATGCGCGTATTCCTCGTAGAATGGGACTCGAATGCGATTATCACGCGGACTCTGTTCTATTCGTTACGATTATGCGCGGAAATGGCGCAAGCCACGCACCACCTTAGAGACGCATGCGTCAGCGGCGCAGGAGGCGAACGATGGCAGCAGAGCATCGCGACCTGTGGGACAACCCGATGGGCACGGACGGGTTCGAGTTCGTCGAATACACCGCGCCCGACCCGGCAGCGCTCGGGGTGGTGTTCGAGCGCATGGGGTTCAGCGCCGTGGCCCGGCATCGTTCGAAGCGGGTGACGCTCTATCGGCAGGGCGATGTCAATTTCATCGTCAATGCCGAGCCGGAAAGCTTTGCGCGGAGCTTTGCGCGCCTTCATGGCCCGAGCATCTGTGCCATCGCGTTTCGGGTGGGCGATGCGGCTTTGGCCTATCGCCGGGCGATCGAGCTCGGCGCCAAGCCGGTCGAGAGCCGAGCCGGCCCGATGGAGCTGAACATCCCGGCGATCGAGGGCATCGGCGGCAGCCTCATCTATCTCGTCGATCGCTACGGCGCGCGCGGCACGATCTACGATGTCGATTTTGTGCCGCTGGCGGGTGCCGAGCAGGCGCCGGAGGGTGTCGGCCTCACGGCGATCGATCATCTGACACACAATGTCCATCAGGGGCGCATGGATGTGTGGGCCGGGTTTTACGAGCGGCTCTTCAATTTCCGGCAAATCCGCTATTTCGACATCGAGGGCAAGCTGACCG
This sequence comes from Allostellaceae bacterium, assembly GCA_035504235.1. Taxonomy (GTDB): domain Bacteria; phylum Pseudomonadota; class Alphaproteobacteria; order ATCC43930; family CGMCC-115725; genus DATARH01. Next base: position 14,824 of record DATJSH010000028.1, read on the forward strand.
GCATCAAGAGCCGCGCGCTGACCAGCCCCGACGGCAAAATTCGCATTCCGATCAACGAGTCGGGCGGCCATCCTGGCCGGGTCGACCAGATCGAGGAATATCTCCAGGCCTATCACGGCGAGGGCGTCCAGCACATCGCTCTAGCGACCGGAGACATCTATCGTACCGTCGAGGCGTTGCGCGCCCGCGACGTCAAGTTCCTCGATACGCCCGACACCTACTACGCGCTCGTGGACCAACGGCTGCCTGGGCACGGCGAGGATTTGGCGGGCCTCAAGCGCGACCGCATCCTGATCGACGGCGGCGAGCAGGGTCTGCTGCTGCAAATCTTCACCGAGACGGTTATCGGGCCCGTGTTTTACGAGATCATCGAGCGCAAGGGCGACGAGGGCTTCGGCGAAGGCAATTTCAAGGCCCTCTTCGAATCGATCGAGCTCGACCAGGTGCAGCGCGGCGTGCTGCGGGCGTGAGGCAGGCGATGCCGGATGGAAACGTGACCAAGCACGGGCTGCTCGCCGGCGACGCGGCGCCGCCGCACCGCGCGGATTGGACGATCGATCAGGGCTGGCCGAGCTACACGGCGGCCGAGCATGCCATATGGCGCACACTCTACGAGCGCCAAGCCAAGCTGCTGCCTGGACGCGCCTGCAACGAATACCTCGCTGGCATGGCGGCGCTGCCGATCGGCGCCGAGCAAATCCCCGATTTCCGCCGGCTCTCGGACATCTTGATGGCGCGCACCGGCTGGCAGGTCGTCGCGGTCCCTGGCCTGGTGCCCCCCGAGATTTTCTTCGACCATCTTGCCAATCGCCGCTTTCCGGCGGGTCAGTTTATCCGTCGACCGGACCAGCTCGACTACATCGAAGAGCCCGACGTCTTCCACGACGTGTTCGGCCACGTGCCGATGCTGATGCACCCGGTGCTAGCCGATTACCTGCAGGCCTACGGCGAAGGCGGACTGCGCGCGCAACGCCTCGGCGCGCTCGAGCAGTTATCGAGAGTCTACTGGTTCACCGTCGAGTTCGGGCTTGTCGCCCAGGATGAGGGCTTGCGCATCTATGGCGCGGGGATCGTCTCGTCCTTTGCCGAAACTCAGTTTGCGCTCGAAGACGAGACACCTAACCGGCTCGAATTTCAACCTTCGCGCGTGATGCGCACGCGATACCGGATCGACGATTTCCAGGAGAGCTATTTCGTGCTCGACTCGCTCGGAGACCTGCTGCACCTCGCCGAGCTTGATTTCGCGCCGCTTTATGAAGCCGCGAAGGAGCTGCCGGAAATTGAGCCGGGTGAGGTATTGCCCGACGATCGGGTCATCTCACGCGGTACGGGCGCGTATCATCGCGCGAAACGCGGAGTATCGACATGAGCGAAAAGCCGCTCGGTTATCTCTCCGGCTTCGGCAACGAACACGCGACCGAAGCGGTATCCGGCGCGCTGCCCGAGGGCCGCAACTCGCCGCAGCGCCCGCCGCTCGGGCTTTACGCCGAGCAGCTCAGCGGCACGCCCTTCACCGCCCCGCGCCACGCGAACCGGCGGTCGTGGCTCTATCGCATCCTGCCCTCGGCGATGCACCGCCCGTTTTGCCGTATCGATAACCGGCTCTGGCGCACCGCGCCCTTCGCCGAGGCGGAAGCGGCTCCAAACCGGTTGCGCTGGGATCCGCTGCCAATGCCGCCGGAACCGGCCGATTTTATCGACGGCATGGCGACGATGGGCGGCAACGGCGATGTGGCGGCGCGGATCGGCGTCGCCATCCACATCTACCGCGCCACGGCATCGATGACCGATCGTGTCTTCGCTGACAATGACGGCGAATTGCTGATTGTGCCGCAACAGGGAAGGCTGAGGCTGTGCACCGAGCTTGGCGTTATCGACGCAGTACCGGGCGAGACCGCGGTCATCCCTCGCGGCATCCGCTTTCGCGTTGAGCTGCCGGATGGCGCGGCGCGTGGGTACGTTTGCGAAAATTACGGCGCGCCGTTCGCCTTGCCGGAACTGGGGCCGATCGGCGCGAACGGGCTCGCCAATCCGCGCGATTTTCTCAGTCCTATTGCCTGGTTTGAGGATCGTCGCGTCGAGACCGAAAGCGTCGTCAAGTTTGCCGGCAATCTGTGGGCGACAGCGCTCGATCATTCCCCGCTCGACGTCGTTGCCTGGCACGGCAATTACGCGCCTTACAAATACGATCTGGCGCGCTTTATGACGCTGGGCACGGTGAGTTTCGACCATCCCGATCCGTCGATCTTCACCGTCTTGACCGCGCCGACCGACACGCCGGGCACCGCCAATTGCGATTTCGTGGTCTTCCCGCCGCGCTGGATGGTGGCGGAGGACACATTCCGCCCGCCTTGGTTTCACCGCAACCTGATGAGCGAATTCATGGGCCTCATCCACGGCGCTTACGATGCCAAGGCGGAAGGCTTCGTGCCGGGTGGTGCGTCGCTCCACAATTCCTTTGCGGCGCATGGCCCCGACCGCGCGACTTTCGAGCGCGCGTCGAATGCCGAGCTTCTGCCGCATAAGATCGCCGACACGCTCGCCTTCATGTTTGAGACGCGGCTGGTGATCCGGCCGACCCGGTTCGCGATGGAGAGCGAGGCTTTGCAGCGCGGTTACGATGCGTGCTGGTCAGGCTTCGAACGCCAGTTCCAATAGACGGCCTCATTGACGCGCCTGCGCGGCTCCCCACATCTTGCGCGACGCGCCGCGCACGGCCGCGCCGAGGGGCTTTGCGAGAAAGCCCCCGAGCCAACGGGCAGGACCCCATGGAACCCCAAGAACGCGATCTGATCACCACGTTGCTGAGCCGCTTGCAAAGCACCGCCGGGCAGCCAAAGGACCCGGAGGCGGACGCGATGATCCGGCAGGCGATGACTCAAATGCCGGACGCGCCCTACTATCTTGTGCAGACGGTGCTAATCCAGGATCTGTCGCTGCACAATGCGCAGAACCGTATCGCCGACCTTGAAAAACAGGTGGCGAGCCTCAATCCGCCGCTACAGCAACAGCAGCCAGGGAGCTTCCTCGGCGGCCTCTTCGGCCGCAGCCAGTCGGGGTCCGCACCCGCACCGAGCGTCCCGCCCAGCGGCGGGCCGTGGACGCGCGTCCAGCAGCCGGCGCCGCCTCCGCAATACGCGCCGGGGGCGGGCTATGCCCAGCCGGGTTATGCTCAGCCGGGGCCCGCGGCCGGCATGTTCGGTGGCGGTGCCGGCGGCGGCAACAGCTTCCTCCGCTCTGCGGCGACAACCGCCGCCGGCGTCGCCGGCGGCGCCTTGCTGTTCGAGGGCATCTCCTCGCTGTTCGGGCATGGTTTCGCAGGCGGCCTAGGCGGCATGGGAATGGGCGGCATGCAGGGCGGGCTCGGCGAGACCGTGATCAACAACAATTACTACGGCGATAGCCAGGGCGCCGCGCCCGGTGATTACGGCGGTGGTGGTGATTATAGCGGCGGCGGCGACTCCGGCGGCGGCGGTGATGGCGGCGACTATGGCGGTGGCGGGGATTCCGGTGGCGGCGACTTCGGCGGAGGCGACGACAGCTCCTCCTCCTGTTGACCGCTGATATGAATAGTTGTGCGGCGGGCGCCTCGGGCGCCCGCCGCTTTTTCGGCTATGGAGCGCGTGCCGAGACCTGCTTCAGCCGGTCGATAATGAAGAACAATACCGTGTAGCCCATGTACAAATAGAAGAAGACGTTGACGATTGGGATCAACGAAAGAATGACCCAAGCAGGAACGCTTCTGCCCAGACGCGCCGCGAGGTAGCCGTTGGCTATCGCCAATGCGATGTAGACGCCGAACAGGATGAGAAAGTAGACCCCGAAGAAAACGGCGGCCGCTGTGCCGGACATCTCGTGCATCTGATCCTCCGTCCTGTTTTGGGAAAATTCTTGCAAAGACGTGCTTACCGCACCGGGTCTGCGCCGTACCTGTTCGGGCCGACCGTGCCACGCAGGCAGCCGAATTCGACAAAAAACCACAAACCGACGATGGCAGAGATCATCGCCAACAGGATGACGCTGATGCCGAGCGGGCCCAAGGCGGGGGGGCTGAACGTGCCCGTCGCCGCCACGTCGGCGATCGCCCCGGCGAGCCACACGATTAGCAGCGCAAAGAACAGCGTCGCCGGCACATAAAGAACGAGGCACATCCAACCCGGCCTGTTGCGGTCGTGCATGCGCTTTACCAGAACGGCGATGCTCGGCCACAGTGCGACCAGCGCGAAGATGCCCAGGATAGCTCCGAAGAGCGTGTGCGCCGTCGACTTGTCGTCGGTGACGCCAGCGGCGATGTTGAGGGCGAAATAGATCACGAGATACGGCACCACGAAGCGCAGCCAATATTGCGCGCGCGAAATCCGCCCGAACGGCGAAAAGTAGAACTGCCCGATGGACGGCGGGACGTATTGCGGCTCGATCAGGTAGATGTCGAGCGCGCGGCCGCCCTGCGCCTGGAAATCGACGATATCGCCATGCCGCGGCTGGCTGCGCCCGTGCCAATCCTGGGTGACGAAATCATAGCGGTTGCCGTCGTGGCCGCTGATCGCGCCGGTATTGGTATCGGGATCGAACCCGATGACATTGCCTCGCATGGCGGTCCCTCGAGGTGCCGCCGGAGTTTACAAGTTGGCGCGCCCAAGCGGTAGTTGCTTGGGCGCCGGGTAACCACGCTTATGGAGCGAGGGCGGCCTGATGGAGAGCCGCCCGGAAGGTCAGGCGGCCTTTTTGCGGTTGGCTTCGAGCCGCGCATCGACCCGCTCCACGGTCGCGTCGACGATCGGGTTGCTCATGCCGAGCTGCGCCCCCAAAAGCTGGACGAGGCGATCGGTGCGCTCGATGAACGGCACGCCGTTGTTGATCGCGCGTGCCGCCGAGGACGGCCGCACCAGGCCATGCGCGGCGCTTGCGTATTTCTCGAACGGGACGAGGTCGTTCGGGTTGGCGCCGAGTTTGACGCACACTTCCATGACCCAGTTGTAGACCGAGCGCGATTTCTCGGGGTCGGCATGCACCGCGTCCTTGATGTCGATCGCGCCGTCGGCGGTGATGCAGCGATAATTGCCGGTCAGCAGCATCGCCCATTTGGCGAGCGGCACGAAAATCGAATCGTGAACCTTGAGCTTCACTGGCAGGTCGATCTTCTCGCCGTCGCCCGGGTCGTATTTGATCGCCTCGACATCGGCCTGCAGGTTTTTGAGGATCTGCGTGTCGGCGTCGCTCTCGAAACGCGCGGATTTGAAGTTGGTGGGCAGCGTCACCAGAAGGAAATTGATCTTCTCGCCGGGCGGGCGGATCGCCTGCGGGTCGGGGCTGCACAGCGTGACCTTGCCCGGCGTGAAATTGTCCCACACCGTCGCGTCGGTGAAACAAGACCTCAGCGCGTCGGTATTGAGACCCTTGATGCGCGCGAGATAAGGCAGCGGGGGAAAGTTCATGATCGACATGCACGGCACCTGGGCACGTGCCAGCCCGTCGAGCAGCTCGCGCACGCCCGGCAGGCGGTATTGTGGCTCCTGCATCGCCAGCACGGCGAGGTTGTAATCCTTCGGCGTGACGTCGCCGGTGCCGGCGGCGCGCAGGCTGCCTGGCAGCTTGCGCGAGTCGAGGTCGACCGGGGTGGCGCGGTTGCGGATCGGCATGCGCACATGCGCGCCGTCGTTGTTGAACGCCTCGACCTCGTTCGGCAGGCACACCATGGTGATCTTGTGGCCGCCGAACAGCAGCTTGATCGCCAGCAGCGAGCCGTAAGAGGCTCCCATCATCAGTATGTTATAGGCCATTGCAATCCTCCCTCGATCCCGCTTGAGGGGACGATGCCCTGCGCGGAGGCGTCAGGCAAGCCTTAGCCGCCTGCGGCTAAAACGGCGGCCAATCCCTCGCGGTAGCTCGGATAGGCGAGCGTGACGCCGAGTTCTGTCTTGATCAACGCATTCGAGACGCGCTTGTTGTCGGCATAAAAGCTGCGCGCCATCGGCGACAATTCCGCGCCGGCGAGTGGGATGAGCGGCGGCGGCTCGATACCGAGAAGCTGGGCGGCACGGGCGACGACCGCCTCCTGCGCGGCCGGCTCGTCGTCGCACACATTGTAGACCGCGGGGCCGTTTTTTGTTTTGGGCCGCGCCCGCTCGATCGAGGTCAGCAGCACCGTGGCGATATCGTCGACATGGATGCGGGAAAACACTTGGCCGCCGGCATCGATGCGCTTGGCGGTGCCGGCGCGCAGCGCGTCAAAGGCGCTGCGGCCCGGACCGTAAATGCCCGCCAGCCGAAAGACCTGCGCGCCAAGCCCGAGCCATTCGCGCTCCGCCGCCGCGCGCCGCGCGGCGCGCGCGCTCGACGGGCACAGCTGCGAATTCTCATCGACCCAGCCGCCGTCGCGCGTGCCGTAGACACCGGTCGTCGACAGATAGCCAAGCCAGCGCAGGCCCTTGAGCGCGGCGATGTCGCGGCGGTGGCTGTCGAGCACCGGGTCGCCGGCCTCGTCGGGCGGCACCGACACGAGAATGTGCGTCGCTTCGCCAAAGGCTGTGATTGGCAGCACATGCTCGCGGTCGAAGCGCAGGCCGCCGGCACCGCCCGCCCGCGACGTGCCAATCACGCTCCACTCGGGTCCGAGCCGCCGTGCAAAGGCGCGCGCCGTATAGCCCAGACCAAAGACGAGGAGCTTCACGCGCCGCGCTCGGCGACGGCTTCGCCCATCGGCACGGTGTCCTCAAGCGAGGCGACGATCGCGCGTCTGCGGCTAAGGGTCAGCGCCCAGCATCCGCACGAAACCACCGCGCCCACCGCCAGCGGCAGCCGCAGCCCCAGATGTTCGCTGGCGGTACCCATGATCACGGCGCCGAGTGCTGGACCGGCGCGAAAGATCATGCCGTAAAGCGCCATCACCCGGCCCGCCATGCTGTGGTCGGTCGAGGCCTGGATGAGCGTCTGCGCACCAATTCCGGTGATCACCATCGCGGTGCCGGCGATGAACACGCAGGGCAGCGCCATGACAAACACGTCGGTCGCGGTGAACGCGACAATCGCCAGCGACATGATCAGCGTGTTGGCGAGCACGATCGTGGTGAGGCCGCTGACCTGTGAGCGGATCAGCATCCATGCACCGCCGAAGATCGCCCCGAGCCCGACCGTCGAGGTCAGCATCGCCAGTCCTTGCGGACCGCGATGAAAGACGCTGTCGGCAAAGCCTGGAAACAGCTCAATAAAGCCGCGCGTGCCGACCGTCGTCACTGCGAAGAGCACCAGCATCGGCGCGATGCCTGGGTGGCGGCTGGCGTAGGAATAGGCTTCGAGCGAGGCTCTCACCGCATTCTGCGCCGCGCGCATCGGCAGCTTCGGAACGTCGCGCAGATTGGCGAGCGATATCTGAAAAGCGATATAGGTCGTCGCGTTGGCGGCAAAGGCGGCGCCGATCCCGATCCGCGCGATCAGCACCCCGGCAATCGCCGGCCCGATAAAGCGCGCCGCATTGAACACGATCGAGTTGATCGCCAGCGCCGACGGCAGGGCCTCGCGGTCGACGAGGGTCGGGATCAGCGCCAGCCGTGCCGGCTGGGCGATACCCTGGTTGATGCCTAAAAGCATCACCAGCGCGAACAACAGGTGGATCGTGATGAGGTTGGTGAAGACCAGCGTCGCCAGCAGGATGGCCTGTCCGCAGCCGATCAACTGGGTGATGCGGATGATGCTGACCCGGTCGCGGCGGTCGGCCATCACCCCGGCAAGCGGTGCTAGAAACAGCACCGGCAAAAACTCGGCCATCGACATCATGCCGAGCCAGGCACCCGAATGGGTTAGCGTCCACGCCAGCCAGCCTCCGGAGACGCGCTGCATCCAAGTGCCGATCAGCTGGATCGCGTTGCCGCTGATATAGACGCGGTAATTGCGGTGGGAGAGCGCCAGCGCAACATTGCCGAGGCCGCCGGCCGCCTGGCGAAAACGCTTCAATGCCAATGGTCAGCCGCCTTTTTCCCGTCGCGGCATCGTAGCGCCGTGGGCTTCGGCGCCGCAACAATGGCCGTTCGGACCGGTGCTATTGGCCGGCGGCTTTCGGCGGTCGCCGCCGAGGCCGCGCGAGTTCGCGACGGGCCGGCATGCGGCTTTTTGGCCAAATCCCGTTGCGGTTCGGCGGCGCGCGCGGATTGTGTTATTGAGGGCCTGCTGGACAGCTAAGGTCATGGTGATGAGACGAGGGGCGGCGATCGCGCTCGGGGCCGTTTTGGCCGCTTTGCTTGTTCCGGTTTCGGGTATTGCCGCATCCGACCAGATGGGGCCGCCGGTCTCTGCCGCGCCGCCGCCGCAAGCGCCGGTGGCGCCATATGTCCCGCCGAAGCGCATCGCGCCCGGTGGCCAGACTGTGCCACTGCGTGACGAATCCTCTGACGAGGCCGCCTATGAACGCTGCCTCAACCTCGCCAAGACCAATCCGGCCGCGGCACGCGACATGGCCGAGCACTGGCTGTCGCGCGGCGGCGCGCACCCGGCCGATCATTGCTTCGCAGTCGCCCTCGTCGGGCTGAAGCAATACAAGGACGGCGCGACGCATCTCGAAGCGCTCGCGAAGGCGATGGATCGCGCCCCCGACTCGCTGCGCGCCGATGTGCTCGACCAGGCGGCGCAAGCCTGGCTGCTGCAAGGCGACCCGTCGCGGGCTTTTGCCGACGAAACGGCCGCGCTCAACCTATTGCCCGGTCAGCCCGATCTGTTGGTCGATCGCGCCGAGGCGGCGGGCAGTGAAGGCTGGTACGACAAGGCGGTGGTCGATCTCGACAAGGTCTTGGCGAGCGATCCGAACCGGGTCGATGCGCTGGTCTACCGCGCCTCGGCCAATCGCGAGCTCGGTAAACTCGATATCGCGTTGACCGATATCGACAAGGCGGTGAGCCTCGCGCCCAGCTCGGTCTCCGCTCTGCTCGAGCGCGGTGACATCCTGCGCCTCAAGGGCGACATCGATGGCGCGCGGCGCGATTGGGTGCGCGTGTCCGAGTTGGCGCCCGGCACTCCAGCCTCGGAGGCTGCCAGAACCAATATCGAGCGGCTCGAATTGAAGGAGGACGCAGCCGCGCCGTCCGGCAAATAAACAGGTGAGGTAACCGGCTGAAAGGGGGACGCCGATGCCGCGCATCACGGTTCCAAATGTGCCCGAGGCGTTGAGCTATTCGGTGTTCACCGCACTCGTCGTCGAGGCGCTGCTGGCGGTTCTGCTCGCCGTGCGCGGCGAATGGCTCGGCGTGCTTTTGGTATTGTCGCTGTTCGCGGTGATTTATTGGTTCGTCTGCCGCCAGACGGTCGCGGTGGTGAGCGCGCGGTCCGCCGTCGCCGCCACCGGCATCGCGGCGTTCGTCGCCGCCCTGATGGACCTGGTTTCGGGACATCCTTACAGCGGCCTCTTGTTCATGCTGGCCGCGATCGCGCTTGGCGTCGCGTTCACGCTGTTGCAGCAGGGAGGAATGCCCGCCGAGCTGAGCATTGGCGGGGTTACCGCGATCGGCGCGCCGCGCCGCGTCGCTTATTTGCGCATGCTTGTCGAGCTGCGCGACGTGGGGCTCCTCACCGAGGACGAGTTCGCCGCCAAGCGCGCATTGCTGGCGCTCTGACGGAGCGGCGCTCGTTTCGCATGGCGCTTTACCTTCCCGGTCCGACCGGCCTCCTTGCCGTCGCCATCACCTGGGGGATCGCCGCGATCCTGCTGCTGATCGGAACGGCCGTCGGCGGCCGGTACGCCGCGGCTGAATTCCGTATCGGCGCGGGTTGGGGCGCGTTTTGCCTGGTGCTGACGCTGTGGGGCGTTTTCTTGCCCTGGAGCCTGCGCATCCCGGCGGTCGCGCTCGTCGTCGCGGCGCTGCTGGCGCAGTTCGTGCCGGGCCGCGGATCTCAGGGCTTCGACTGGGCCGCGCTCGGTCGGTTGTTGTTGGTGACTCTGCCGCTATGGGCGGTGATGGCGTCGCTGCGCCCGTCGCAAGTCGACACCTTCCTCAACCTGCTGCCCAATGCCGACTATCTCGTCGATTATGCGCGCCTGCCGACCGCGGCGTTGCCGCCGAGCTATTCCGAGTTCCCGGCGGCCCCCTACGACACGCAATTCCTCGCTTTCCTCGGCTCGTTCGCTTGGCGCGACTACCCGGCGGCCGGTATGTCCTTGGTCAACATCATGCTGCGCCTGGTGGCTGGGCTGGCGATGGCGCGGATGCTGGAGCGCCCGGAGCATGCGCCGTCATGGGGCGCGACCGCACTTGGCCTGTTGCTGGCGACCTTGCTCGATCCCGGCTTCGTGCCGAGGTTTCACTTTTCGGCCTACGGCGAGACCGCGCTTGCGGTGACGGCGCTGCTCGCCGGCTGCCTCTATGTCCTGGCGCAGGAAGGGCGGCTGTACACCCTCGAGCTATCGTTGATCCTCGCGGCGATGATCAACACGAAGCAGTCGGGGATCGGGCTGGTCCTGGCGGTATTCGGTGCGGGGGTCGTTCTCGCCCTCGTCGAGCGCCGCGCCCGCCAGCGACAGTGGATCACCGGCGGCGTGCTGGCGTTGGTCCCGGCGGCGCTGATTTACGCCGTGTGGCGCCTTTACGTGGCGCATGCCGGTGTCGCCGAGCTGGAGCCGCTGCCGCTCAACCAGTGGAACTGGGTGCTGCTGCCGGAGACGTTTCGCGGCATCGCCGAGGCGGTCGTGGAAAAGCCGGTCTATTTCGCCGCCGAAATCATCTCATTCGTTTGCCTGGCGGTCATGCTGCGCCGGGACGGTTGGTCGCGCGCGACGCGATTCCTCGTGTTCAACGCGGCGGCTTTCCTCCTCTACAACGGCTTCCTGGTGGTGACGTATGTCGCGCATTTCTCGGTCGAGATGGCGAGCGAGGCGCATTCCTATTTCCGCTACAACACGCATTTGTCACTGATCCTGGTGCTGTCGCTGGCGCTGGCGGTTTGCGAGATCGCCGCACCGGCATGGGAGCGCCGGAGCGTCGCTGGCATCGTTGTGGTGGGCGCTGCGCTATTGGCGCCGCTCGCCTTCGCCGAGCGTCTGCGCTTCGACATCGAGATGCCGCAGCCGCTCGTTTGGGATGTGGCACGCGAGCTGAAGCCTTTTGTTCATGACCGGGACAGGCTGGCGCTGTTGCTGCCCGGCGATGACGGCGAGATCGGCGAACTGCTCGGCGACTACCTGGCAAGCGTGCCGCCGCGTCGGCGCGGTCTCGACCTCAAGCGCTATGCGACGGCCGATGCCGCGACGCTCGACCGGGCCGCCAGGGCGGGCTACGGCCTTGCGTTTATTTCCTGCACGCCGCATGGGCTCGACGAGCTGCCGGCGGGGGAGGCAGCGCTCCTTCAGCACGAGCCGAACGGCTGGCATGCGCTCGCCGCCTGGCCCTATTCGGCCGGCATTGCGCTGTCGCACTGGCAGCGCGAGCGTCACTGGCCGGCGCTCTGCCGCTGATCAGCAGGCTTCGCCCTGGCGCAGCTTGAAAAGCTGGAAGCGCGATGGCGAGGGCAGGGGCGCAAGGCAGGCGTTGTTCGGCACCTTGAAGGGGTTGCGGTCGGCGAACACGACGAAATCGTAATCCTTGAGCGCCGCAGCGGCCGCCGCGCGCGGTACCGCCTCGCCCTCGACAAACCCGTCCCAGATCCAATTCGGCGATGTTGCGCCCGCCAGCGCATCGTAAGGCGGGCGCATGGCTAGCGGTTGCTGCGAGGCGTAGGCGAAGACCGTCGGCACAAACGCCTCGCGTCGCGCCGCCGCCACGGTCGCGACATGCAGCTCGGGAATCGCCGCGGCGTGGATGTCGCCCGGCGGGAAGGCCACCGCGAGCTTGGCATGCTCTGGTAAAAGGTCGATCGCGGCGATGTCGGCGCGGTAGAGCCGACTCGCCTCCAGCCATACGCGCTCGATTGCCGCCATGCGCAGCAAAAAGATCGCGCCGATGGCAGCAGCGATCGCGACACCGGCGCGGCGCGGCAATCCCGGCGTGCTGGCGCCGACCAGCAGCAGAAAGATCGCCACCGGCAGGCGCCGGTCGACACCGGAGCCTGACAGCATCTGGCTCGGCAGCAGCAGATAGGCGACAACCAGCACCGCCAGCGCGGCCCCCAGCCGCGGCGCCATCTTGAGGCGTCCGCGCCAGGCCAATCCCCCGAGCAGCGCCACGAACAGCACAAAGCACGCGATGTCGAACGGCCGGCTATAATTGTCGAAGACGCTGAACAACAGGTCGGCCTTGCGCCAGATATGCGTGAAGCTGATGGGGCTGCCTGCCGAGGATGGCTGACAGAACAGAAAAAGGATCGCCGGCAGCACAAATTGCGCCGCGGCGATGGCGATCCGCTGCGCCAGCGCGCGATAGCGCCTCGCGCGCATCAGGCTGAAGCCCGGCTCCGCCTCGACCCCCAGGATCGCCAGCGCGTAGACGCCGAACGCGGCGATGTGGCTGAAGAAGCAGAACAGCGCAACGACGCATGACGCGGCCGCGCGCAATATCGGCCTCTCTTCGAGCCTCAGCCACAGCGCGAGCCCGCAGATCGCGACACCAAGCCCGAACAGGTAGTTAAGGAAACCCCAGAGCAGGATACGGTCGTAAAGCAGCAAGAACCCGAGCAGCCCCCACCATTGCCAGCGCCCGGCGGCGACGCGATTGAGGCACAGCGTCCCCCCCGCGATCAGCGCGAAAATCACCACCAGGAACAGCTTTCCGGCAATGTCGAGCGGCACGAGATGCGCCAGCGCCGGGACGATCAGGTCTTCCGCCAGATCGGGCAGCGGCGCCCAGCGCACCGCGTAGAACTGGTTGCCGCCCTCGATGATGAGATGCATCCGCGCCAGATGGTTGGGGTAATCGACCAGCGGCGGCAGCACGGTCGAGAACACCGGCACGCTGACGATGACGAGCAGCGCGATAAAGGCGATCAGGACGCCGGTGCCAGTATTGCGCAACGAGGCGGCTTTTCAGTCGCCTTGGCCGGGTTTGGCCCGGCCATCCACGAAGCCCGCGGGAGGCGAAATTATTGGGGAGTTATCGGAGGGAACGCTCAAAAATCGAGATCGGCGTAGTGCTTGGGTGGAGACAAGCCCGGCACATGATCGGCGAGGATCGCGCGAAAGCTCGGGCGCGACTTGATCCGCGCGTACCATTCGCGCGCCAGGTCGTTCTGTTCCCAGGGCACATCGCCGAGATAGTCGAGGGTCGAGAGATGCGCCGCCGCGGTGATGTCGGCGATCGAGAAATATTCGCCGGCGAGCCAGCGCCGCCGGTCGACGAGATAGCCGATATAGTCGAGGTGGTGCGGCAGGTTGGCGTGCCCGGCGCGGATCGCCTGGGAGTTCGGCTGTCCTTCGCCGATCGTGCGCTTCATGATCTTTTCGCCGACGAGGTTTTCGGTGACTTCCCGGTTCATCTTGTCGTCGAACCAGGCGACGAGGCGGCGCACCTCGGCGCGGTCGAGCGGGTTGATGCCAATGAGGATCTTCTCGCGGTAGACCTCGTCGAGGTATTCGACGATCGCCTCGGTGCCGGCGAGCACGTCGTCATTGTCGATCAGCACCGGCACCTCGCCGGCAGGGTTGAGCGCGAGGAATTCGGGCCGGCGCTCCCACGGCTTTTCGGCCTTCATCGTGAAGTCGAGGTTTTTCTCGGCGAGCGCGACGCGCACCTTGCGCGACGCGGCCGACAGCAGCGAATGGTAGAGAACCCGCATGGGCGGATTTTGACTCAGCTTTCGGCCGCGCACGAGTCGCCCGATGGGAATGCCTAGACCGCGTCGTCGCCGGCCCCTTTGCGCGGCCCCATGAACGAGGTCACGACCCCATGCAAGGTGCGCAATTCCTGCTCGGTCGGGTAGGCGCGCTGGAAAAAATTGCGCAGGTTGCGGAAGAGGCTCGGCCGCTTGTCGGGATGGCGGATAAACCCGCTTTCGACCAGCGCTTCCTCGAAGTGATCGAAGAATCGGACGAGCTCTTCCTTGGTCGCCGGGCGGCTGTGCCCGGTGTGGAGCGTCTCGGCGGGCGGCTCCTCGCGGGCGATGAACCATTCGTAGCCGATGATCAGCACCGCCTGCGCCAGGTTCAGCGACGAGAAGCCGGGGTTGAGCGGCACGGTCAGCACCGTGTCGGCCAGCGTGATGTCGGTGTTGACGAGACCGGTGCGCTCCGGCCCGAAGACCACGCCGCACGGCTCGCCGGCGGCGAGATGGGCGCGGATTTCGCCGGCCGCGAGGCGCGGCGTCACCGCGCGCTTCACCATGTAACGGTCGCGCGCGGTCGAGGCGTAGACATGGCGCAGATCGGCGACCGCCTCGCGCAGGGTGGGATAGAGCCGCGCCGCGTCGAGCACGCTGTCGGCGCCCGAGGCAGCGGCGACGGCTTTGGGGTTGGGCCAGCCGTCGCGCGGCTTTACCAGCCGCAGGTCGGAAAGCCCGCAATTGAGCATGGCGCGCGCCGCGGTGCCGATGTTCTCGCCGAGCTGCGGCTCGACGAGGATGATCGCCGGCCCGCCCGACAGCAGCGGTTTTTTATGATCGGTGCCGGCCAAGGGTCGGTTGTCCCGTTTCAACCAACAGTGTCATTCGCGCGGAGATTGAGCCTGCATCTGTTGGAAATTAACAGGCTGGATTGAACTGCCAGTTGAATAACCCAATCGTTTCGCCGACCTTCGTTGAGCCCTCTCCGCAACCTCGCGTTTCATCGTTCCGATTATCCCAACGCAACTTTGTGGCTTTTTTAACGGCGGCCGCACGTCAGCCCCGCCGCCAGGTCGTGCCGCCCGGCCCGTCTTCCAGGATGATGCCGTCGGCGGCAAGTTCGTCGCGAATGCGGTCGGCCTCGGCGAACCGGCGCTCCTTGCGGGCCTGCGCACGAGAGGCGACGCGCTCGTCGATTGCGCCCCCATCGATCTCTTCCCCGCGTAGCCATTCGTCAGGCGATTTCTCCAGAAGACCCAATATCCGCCCGCTAGCGGTCAGCTTGGCTCGGGTCAAGATTCGCTCGTTATGGTCGTCGCAGCGATGAACCCTTCCGGCCAACCCGTGGAGCTGAGTGATCGCCAGGGGTGCATTTAAGTCGTCCCGAAGTGACTCCCGAACTTCATCGAGGATAAAACCCTCCTCCGAAAGAATGAGCATCGCTTTCACTGTATCGAATTCTCGGGAGTCCGTACCCAGCGCGCGATACCACCGGTCGAGCGTCTGCTTCGCCTGCTGTAATCGTTCCTCGGTCCAATCGAGCGGGTCGCGGTAATGCGAGGACAGCAATGCCAGGCGCACCACCTCGCCTGGCCATTCCTTCAGCACTTCGTGCGCGGTGACGAAATTGCCGAGGCTCTTCGACATCTTGGTGCTGTCGACCGAGAGAAAGCCGTTATGCACCCAGAAATTGACAAAGGGCTCGCCGGCATGGGCGCAGACGCTTTGCGCGAGCTCGTTTTCATGGTGCGGGAAGACGAGGTCGACCCCGCCGCCATGAATGTCGAAATGCGGGCCGAGATGCGCTTCGCTCATCGCCGAGCATTCGATATGCCAGCCCGGCCTGCCGCGGCCCCACGGGCTGTCCCACCCCGGCTGGCCGGCGTCTGACGGCTTCCACAGCACGAAGTCGCCGGGGTCTTCCTTGTAGGGCGCGACCTCGACCCGCGCACCGGCGATCATCTCCTTGCGGCTGCGGCGCGACAGCTTGCCGTAATCCTTGAACGAGGCG
>DATJSH010000029.1:0-7020 GCA_035504235.1 Allostellaceae bacterium
ATGCCGGATTTTCGGCCTGCAGCCACACCGCGCCGTCCCTGATCCGGTAACGTTTAACGGTGAAGGCGCCATCAACCAGCGCCAGGACGACATTGCCGTTGACCGGCGTACGCGCCCGGTCGACGATCGCGATATCGCCGGGAAAGATGCCGGCGCCGGTCATGCTTTCGCCCTCGATGCGGATCGCGAAGGTCGCGGCGGGATGCTCGATCAGCAGCTCGTTAAAATCGAGCGGCCGATCGATGTAGTCCTCGGCCGGCGACGGAAATCCCGCTGCTGCCGCAAACGCCATCATCGGCACGCTCAGCGCCGTCCGGCCTTCGACATCGATGAAAGCGGCGACCTCTCCGCCCCTTTTCACCGCCGCGATCTGTCGCGCGAGATCGGCGAGCGGCGCCGGCAGGCGCACGGCCCTGGTCGGCGGTCCCGGCCGACGCCCCGCCCCCGCCCTCGCCCCGCCATGTTTCTTTTGTGCGCTCATTCCGTCTTGCCTTGAATTATGTACATAATTCAAGTAGGCGGCATGAATGTCCAGCAAATTCGGGCCAGGTTGCCGTCTTGGACGCGGGACATGGCGTCGCTATGTTCATGATATGTGTGGCCGCGTCCGCCTTTCCTCCGATGTCAGCGAGATCAAAGTCGCCTTCTCGATCCCGCCCGAGCGGCCGACGCCGAATTTTCCGCCGAGCTGGAACGTGGCACCGACCGACACCCTGCCGGTCGTGCGCTACGACACCAAGGCCGAACAGCGCAGCCTCGATATGCTGCGCTGGGGACTGATCCCCTACTGGGCGAAAGACATCAAGGTCGGCTTCGCCAACATCAACGCCGCGGCCGAGGGCATCGACAGCAAACCGGCCTTCCGCAAATCCTTCGAGCGCCGCCGCTGCCTGGTGCCGGCCGACAATTTCTACGAATGGAAAAAGACCGCGACCGGGAAACAGCCTTACGCATTGGCACTCGCCGATCGCGGCATCATGGCGCTCGCCGGCGTGTGGGAGAACTGGCACGCGCCTGGCGGCGAGTGGGTGCGAAGCTTCGCGATCATCACCACCACGCCCAACGAATTGTGCGGCGAAATCCACAACCGCATGCCGGTGATCCTCAAGCCCGAAACATGGCCCACCTGGCTCGGCGAGGAACCGGCGGACCCCGAGGAATTGAAGGCGCTGCTGGCGCCCTACCCGTCCGACGGCATGATCTGCTGGCCGGTGAGCCCGCGCGTCGGCAACGTCAGGAACAACGATCCGTCGTTGATCGAACCAATTGCTTTGCAGTAAGCGAATTGTATCGCTGATGATAGGCGTCGGCGTCACTACCGGGTGAGAGCGCTCAAACCAATGCCCGAAGCGGAAATCGCCAAAGCGGTGCAGCTGCTCGATCTGATGCTCGAGCTTTTTGCCGATGACGGCCATTGGGCGCGCGGCTGTTATGACGACGGCAACGGCGGACACTGCCTCGTCGGCGCCCTTCTGCATCTGGGCCGCCAGCATCGCCTGCCGACGGCACCGGTGATCGCGCTGCTGCAGGATGCGATGCCGAGACCCGGCCTTCCGCTTGTGCATTTCAACGACACCTGCTGCTGCGGCGTCGCCGAGCTGCGCTCCATTATCCTCAAGGCCCGCGGCCTCGCCGACGATCATGCGGAGCAAGACCGTGTGGCCGCCGCCGCCAAGGCCTGGCTGCTCACCCAGATTGGGAAGAAACAAGCTAAGACGGCGGACGTATCATCCTCACCCGAGCGGCTCGCCGCCTAGCGGGCGCCTGCAGCCCCCCGCCATGTTTCTTCATCCGCGGCCGCTCACCGCCGCCCGAACCCGCCGCTGACGCTGCCGCCCTGCTTTCTTACAGCTTTGGCATTTCCGCCCATAGCCGCTCGCCAGCTTCATGTCCCGAAACTCATCGATCGCTTGGACCTCGCCGCATACCGAGCATTGCCGCATATCGCCATTGGCGAGACCGTTGGCCTGTTCCTTGACCTTGTCCACGAATGGATGCGGCTTCGTCGCCTGCAACGCCTCGTGGGCCATACGGGCGAGCCGCTCGTCGAGAGTCCGCACCGGGTCCTTGCCGAGGTTGAAGCGGTTCACCCGCAGGAAGCGGTAGCCGTAGCTCTCGAGCACTTTCTGGCGCTCGACATCTTCCGGTTTCATGTAAAGGCCGTAATTCGCCGCGTCGACCTCATCGAGGTCAGTGAAATGCTCTTTGAAGCCGTCATACTCGATAATGATCGAAACGCTTTTGGCGGCGCCGCTGATCTTGAGGAGAAAGTCCACCTTATATTTCGGGTGCTGGTAGGTTGGATCGAGCTGGCGCAGATATTCGCCAATCGGATATTGGGGGTCGATTTCGATGTAATTGCCAAACTTCTGCATGATCTGGGTCTGATTCAGCCATGCCAGCAGCTTCTTTTCCATTGGCGACTTAGGGTCGGTGTCAGCCGGGCCCGGCGCCGTCTTGGCTTTTTCCAAAACCCCTTTGAAATGGTGCAGCGCTTTGCCGATCGCCCCGAAAAAGTCCTCGATCGGTTTCGACAGGAAGAAGTGAATGCGCTCTTTCGCGCGCGAAAAGCCGACATTGAGGCGCTGTTGCCGCAGAATATGATCGACCTCGTCGGCATCCTCCAGCGATTTGGGAAACACGTAGGCCAGCTTGTCGTTAAGCGGGGTTGCGACCATCGAGTAGAGGATGACGTCCCGCTCCTCCCCCTGGCACGTGTCGAAGGTCATGATCTTAAGATCGAGCGCCTCGTTTAGCCGGTCCGCATCGTCCTGCCGGCTCACCAGTTGCACGAGGAAAGCCTGCTGCTCGGTATGGGGTGTGATCACGCCGACCGACGGCGGCACATCCAGTTCGGCGAGGTCCCGCAGCTCCTTCAGGATCGCCTCGGCCTCGACACTGTTGACGTTCTTCGCGGGCTCCACTCTTCCATCGTGAGCGACATACGAGAAACGGATCACATCTTCGATCCGCTTCCCCCGGATTTTTACCGCCTGCAGCTGCCCGCCATAAAAGGTCTTCGACGAAAACGAAATCAGCTCCGGGTATCCCCGGAAATGTTTCTTCAGCAAGGCATTGTAATTCGCAATTCGTTCGATGAATTCGAGAACGCTCACCTTGATATTTAATTTTTGAAGCCGGTTCAACGTATTAGAATCGAGGGCGCTTTCCCGTCGAAAATTGTCGATGATCTCATGCGTATACTTTGCATTGATGTCACGTGATGCGTTCGTCGTTTTTACGTTCGAAAATTGGCGCTTGTCGCCGAGCACCACCAGTTGTTTGGCCCGCACGAAGGCAGGAAACGCTTGCGCAATCGAGACCTGGGACGCCTCGTCGATAATCACCAGATCGAAGAGCCCCTGCTCGAGGGGCACATACTCCGCGTAGTCGCGGATGCCTGCGATCATGCACGGAAAAGCCTGCTTGAGGTGTTCGAAGGCATCGCGCGGGAACCGCTGCCGCTTTCTAATAATGTCGCGCAGTGACTGCGCCAGGTTTTTGTGCTCGTGGGCGAACGCGACCACCCGCTCATCGATCGTGTGCGCGAGCCGCTGGGTGTGAAGGCTTTCAAGCCGGCTCTTCTCGCCGACATAATCGAACTCCGGCAGCGCGCTGAAACGCTCCTTCATGCCGCGGTATTCCGCGGCGAAGTCCGTGAGCCGGACGAGCAGCGATCCTTCGACACAAGCCGTATCGACCCATCCCAGGTCCTCGGCCTCAATGCCGAGGTCGCCCAGCTCCGCGTCGCGCGCGAGCGCGTCCACCAGACGTGTGACCCTCTTCAAGATCTCCGGGACCCGCTCTGTCATCGGCGCGACGTTGTCGATCACCTGCTGGTAGGCCCAGTGATGATGCTCGATCGCTATCCCGGCCTTGCCGAAACTTGCGCGCAGCGATGAAAGAACTATCGCTGCCCGCACCAATGTCTTGACCTGCTTGTGTGCTTCGAGCGCCGAGCGGCAGGGCAGTTGCCGCCCCAGCTCCTCATCGATCGCCCGCGCGCGTGCGCGCGTGAAAAGGTAGCCGACCACAGGTTGCCTTGCCGCGTGGTATTGCTGGACGAAATTCTCCAGCACTTCATGGCAGTGCGGTGCAAAGCCGGTGAAAAAACCTAATGCCACGAGGTCGTTCCCTCGAACCTCCGGAATCCCCGCGAGCGCACCTTGCAACTCAAGAATCCTGGCCAAGTCTGCGAGGCGCGTCTTGGTCGCGGTCGCCCGCATTAGTCGCATCACGGACTTACCTTCGCCGGCGAGCCAGTCGGCGACAGCGCGCGCATCTTCCAGCGCCATAAGTCTCGCATCGTCGCCGAGAATCGCATCGAGCCCCCGGACGAAGGCAAGGTCGCCTTCCTGCCGCGCGAGCGCCGCGACCTCGCCCACGTCAATTGCCTGACCCTTGGCCGCCAGCTCGTTGATCTCGGATTTGAGCTTCGCCTCTTCCTTGCTGATTTGCGCGCGAATCTGCCCGACGCCCGCCGCGGCGACGCGGTGATGCGCCGTGATCGCGGCCAGCGCCTGGCTGTTGAGGATTTTGCCGTAGGTATTTCCGGCCTTTCCGAGCCGCAAAATCGGATTCTGAAAACCGGTGCCGATGCGGACCTCGTTCAGCACCTTTGTCAGCTTGTCTTCGACGACGTCCAACGCCTCCTTCTTGTCGGAGAGCACCAGCACATTCTTCCCCGTGAGGATCGCCTCAAATACGATTGCGACGATCGTGTGGCTCTTGCCGCAGCCCGGCGGACCCTCAATGGCGAGAAACCGGCACTGCTCCCGCCGCAGCGCGGCGAGAATCTTCCGCTGCTCTTCGTTCAGCGGCACCGGCGACGCGAACACCAGCCTGCCGTCGACCGGAGTATCGCCCCAATCCTGCTCGACCGGCTTCTCCAGACTCAACGGGTCCCGCGACAGGAACGACAACACGATATCGCTGAAATCCAACGCCACCGGCTCACCGGTGCGCAGCATCTCCATCAGCTCTTCGTAGTCGTTAAGCATCGCCTCGTCCGACTTGTCGAAGGCGCCGAAATGAAGAGCGTTGGTTATCGTGATCTGGCTGCGTTCGGATTTTTGCGGGTGGGATTCAGCGAGATCAAGCGGTGGCATCGCCAGATCCGCAGTCCACCGATCAAGCAGCTGCTGCATGATGCCGGCGAAGTCCGCGCCCGACTCCATGTAGACAATTCGCTCGTCAATCCGTACGCGGTTCGGCGTTCCGCTCTCCCGGGCGATTTCCTGCGCCGCGAAGTCTACGGCCTTCTTGTTGATGTAGAGATGCGGGTCCGCCGTGATCCGGAAGATCCGGTCCTCGAGCTCGATGCTCAGCGACAAATAGAAAAGCGGATAAGACGCCCGGTTGAACCGCAACTCGCCAACATAAAGATAGGTCTCGAAATTCTCCCGGATTTTCAGTGTCGATCCGAGCTCGTGCAGCTCCTGAAAAAAGTCGGCGGTAACAAAGCTGTCGAAATAGGTCTCCAGCTTTTGCCTGATGGGCTCCGCATCAACCAGATCGCGAAGAACGCCATCCAGCTCCCCGAATGAATTCTCGACCAGAGCCGTCGCCAAGGCCGATGCGATGGGCTCGCGGGCCGTCTCGACCAGGCGCTCCCCGAGCTCTTCTTCGATATTGTACATCGCCTCGAAAGCGTCGCCGCGCGCCCGCGCCAGCGCTCCCTCAAGCTTCGCCACGAGCGGCGCCACGATCGC
The DNA here is from genome assembly GCA_035504235.1 of Allostellaceae bacterium. Taxonomy (GTDB): domain Bacteria; phylum Pseudomonadota; class Alphaproteobacteria; order ATCC43930; family CGMCC-115725; genus DATARH01. The sequence goes on from DATJSH010000029.1 coordinate 5,712, forward strand.
GCGCACCATGTCGGCCTTGATCGATGCCGTCACGGTATCGGTGTACCGATCCGGATCGTTTCGGAACTCCTCTTTCAGCTCGCGCGCCGTCGCCGAACCTCGGTCGGCAATCAGGTTGAGATCGTCTTCGCTCAGCGCTTGCGCGTGCTTGTCGATGAGGTCCTTGAGCGCCGTCTTGAGCCGCCCGCGATAGCGTCCGCGGGGCACGGCGAGCGAGAACGCCTGATTGTCGCCAATCGGCTTTCTCAGCGCCCGCCACACCTCATTGACGAGATCGGGGTATTTTGACGCGTCGATACCGGTGAGGTTCCCGGACGCGTCCTTCAGCGTGACGCTCCGCTTCGGAGCCGGCTGCCGCTTGAAATCCGTATCGAGGAAGTCGCGAAAATAGGCGCAGATGTCCTTCAGAAAGCCGGTTTCTGGTTTCCCCTCTGTCGGAACGGTTTCAGCCATGTTCCACGAATAGCCCCTTTCCCGAATACGAACAATATGAGCCGGCTCCCTGCCCTTTTGCGTTAAAATCCATGGAATTCCGACGTTAAGAAATCCCTTCCGCTCTCCTCACGCCGCTTGCTCGTGGCTTTCGTTTCCCACCCCATCTGCCAATCATGCAACGACGCGCGAACCGTTCCCCCTTACCACAATGGGTCCGCCCGCAACTGACGCAGCTCGTGCAAGAAGCGCCGGACGGCGACCAGTGGCTGCACGAAATCAAATACGACGGCTTCCGCATGCATGCGCGGCTCGACCGCGGCGCGGTGCGGCTGCTGACCCGCAACGGGCTCGACTGGACCGCCAAATATTCCCAGATCGCCAAGACCGTCGCGGCGCTCGACGCGCGCCAGGCCTATCTCGACGGCGAATTGTGCGGCGTGCGCCCCGACGGCATCACCTCGTTCAGCATGATTCAGCTGGCGTCGGACGCCGGCAACGCCGCCGGCCTCGTGTTCTTCCTGTTCGATCTTCTCTATCTCGACGGCGAGGATCTCACGGCACGGCCACTGATCGAACGCAAGGAACGCCTTGCCGGCTTGCTGCCGTCGACGGGGTCGCCCTTGCAGTACAGCGATCACCAGATCGGCCTCGGCCCGGCCTTTTACGAAAAAGCCTGTCCTCTGGGGGTCGAGGGCATCGTGTCGAAACGCGCCAATGCCGCCTACGCGCCCGACAATCGCGGTCTGTGGCTCAAGATCAAATGCCTCAATCGCGAGGAATTCGTCGTCATCGGCTGGACCGATCCGGAAGGACGACGCCCCCATCTCGGCGCGCTGCTGCTCGGCTATTACGATCCCGGCGGAAGGCTCACTTA
>DATJSH010000030.1:0-14505 GCA_035504235.1 Allostellaceae bacterium
CCCCGCCGAGAACCCCTGTAATTGCCTTCATCGACATGATCTCCTGGTCAGCAGTGCGGCAAGCCCGCATCCGAACGCGACAACGTCTTTGGCTACGCGGATATTTCCGCGAAGGTTGCGCCTCGCCTCATTGATGTGGGGCAAGCGCCGCCGGCTGCCAAGACCGGCGCGCAGAAATTGCACGCATTGCTCAGGCAAGGCTGCCGCACGTACACTCCGCGACGCTCAATGCCTTGGAGGCCTTATGCTTGGTCGCCCGAACACCGCGCTGTCGCAAATCCACATGCAGATCATGTGGTCGCGGCTCATCGCCGTCGTCGAGGAGCAGGCGCAGACACTGGTGCGCACCGCGTTTTCGACCCCGGTGCGCGAAGCCGGCGACCTCTCGGCGGGCGTTTTCGACCGCGACGGCAATATGCTGGCGCAGGCGGTGACTGGGACGCCCGGCCACGTCAACTCGATGGCCGCGGCGGTGAAGCATTTCCTCGACGCCTTCCCACTCAAGAAAATGAAGCCGGGCGACCATTACATCACCAACGATCCTTGGCTGACCTGCGGACATCTGCACGATCTGACTGTGGTGAGCCCGACCTTTTTCCACGGCGAGCCGGTGGGACTTTTTGCCTCGACCGTGCATGTCGTCGATATCGGTGGGCTCGGCATGGGGCCGGACGGGCGGCAGGTCTTCGAGGAGGGCCTCGCGATCCCGCTGATGGCGCTGGCGCGCGAAGGGCGGATGAACGAGGATCTGATGCGCATCATCCGCGCCAATGTGCGCGAGCCACTGCAGGTCGAGGGCGATGTCTATGCCCTGGCGGCGTGCAACGACGAGGGCAGCCGCCGCCTCGTCGAGATGATGGAGGAATTCGGTATCGGCAATCTCGACCGGCTCGGCGAGCACATCATCGAAACCTCGCGCATCGCGACCGTGGAGGCGATCCGCAGGCTGACGCCCGGTAAGTACAAGAACGCGGTGCACATGGACGGATACGACCGGCCGCTGACCCTGGCCGGCGAGATGACGATCGGTAGTGACGGCATCCATGTCGATTATGCCGGCACCTCGCCGGCCAGCGCGTTCGGCATCAACGTCGTGCTGAATTATACGCTCGCCTACACGGCATTCGGGGTGAAGTGCCTGGTCGCGCCCGAGGTGCCGAACAATGCCGGGTCGCTCGCGCCGATCACGGTCAGCGCGCCCGAGGGTTGCCTGCTCAATGTGAAGCGGCCGCGCGCGGTGGCGGCGCGGCATACCGTCGGACACATGCTGCCCGACGTGGTGTTCGGCTGCCTCCACCAGGTGATGGAGGACGGCGTGCCGGCGGAAGGCGCGTCATCGCTGTGGAACCCGCAGATCTATGGCGGTGCCGACGTCGCCGACGAACTCGGTGGCGAGGGGCACGAGGACGTGCCGCCGTTTAGTACGGTCATCTTCCATTGCGGCGGCACCGGGGCGCGCCCCGGCAAGGACGGGCTCGACGTCACCGCCTTCCCGTCGGGGGTACGCACGATCCCGGTCGAGGCGACCGAGTCCGTGGCGCCGGTGCTGTTCCGTCGGCGCGAGTTCCGCGAGGGCTCGGGGGGCGTCGGCAGGTATCGCGGCGGGCTCGGCCAGGTCATCGAGCTCGGCGGCGCCGACGGGATGCCGGTGGCGATGCTGTGCAACTTTGAGCGCATTAACAATCCGGCGCGCGGCCGCGACGGCGGCGGGCTCGGGGCGCCCGGCCAGGTGTCGCTGATGTCGGGTAAGGCGATCCGCTCGAAGGGGCGGCAGACGATCCCCGGCGGCGACTTCATCCGCCTCGAGCTGCCGGGCGGCGGCGGGTTCGGCGACCCGGCGACCCGGGACCCCGACCAGGTGGCGCTCGACGTCGCCGATGGGCTGATCGACGCCGAGACCGCGCGCGCCGCCTATCGCGTGGCCCTGGCCGCGGACGGCGCTGTCGACCGCGCGGCGACCGCGAAACTGCGCGCCGCGTGACAGGTGTCTTCGGTTGGACTGATCCCCCCTTGCGTGGTTTCTTTGTCCTGCTGGGAACGGCTGCGGCGACGCTGATCGGCGCGGTGAGCCTGGCGCAAGCCGCGGATACGGCGACGATCGGCGCGATCTACCCGTTCGCCCGAGACCCCGCCGCACGGGCGGCGATCGAGACCGGCGCCGACATCGTCAACACGCCACACCCCGGCCTTGAAGCGCTGCCGCTGGGCGCCGGGCAAGGGCTGCCGCGGCTCGGCGGCGCCAAGCTCGCGGTCAAGTTCGCCGACGACCTCGCCAATCCCTCTGCGGCGACTGGCGAGGCGCTGCGGCTCATCACTCAAAATCACGTCGCCGCGTTGATCGGCGCTGGGCAGTCGCCAGAAACGCTGGCTGCGACCGCGCTCGCGGAGCATCACGGCGTGCCGTTTCTCGTTCCCGACGCCACCGCGCCGAGCATCACCGGGCGCGGGTTCCAATGGGTCTTCCGTACCGCGCCGCTCGCTGGCGACGAGGCCAAAACCTACGCGCAGTTTCTCGCCGGGCTGAAGGCGGGCGGCATGAAAATCGCCACGGTCGCCCTCGTCGCGGAGAACAGCGATTTTGGAAAGTCGGCGGCGGGGGCGATCGCCGATGCGCTGCGCGCGGCGGGCTTTACGGTCGATACGATCGCCTATGCGGCGAACGCGAGCGATCTGTCGGCGACCCTCGCCGCGCTGCTCGCCAAAAATCCCGACGCGGCGATCTTTGTCAGCCACGCGGCCGACGCGATCCTGATGACGAAGACGATGCAGAACGCGGGCTACAAGCCGCAAGTGGAAATCGGCGACGATGCGGGCTTCTCCGCCCCCGGGTTCGTGGCGGCGGTGGGCAATCTCGCGCAGGGGCTGATCGATCGCAGCGTATGGAGCGTCGGCAAGGAGGGAAGCGCGACGGCGATCCTTGACGGCCTCTACAAGGCGAAAAGCGGCCATGATCTCGACGACGGCAGCGCGGGGGTAATGCAGGGATTTTTTGTGCTCGCGGACGCCATCGACCGTGCCGGATCGACTGATCCGAAGGCGATCCGGCAGGCGTTGCGGGCAACCGACCTCAAGCCTGACCAGCTCATCGTCGGTTATAACGGCATCAAGTTCGACGCTAGTGGGCAGAACACGCTCGCCGGGACCTACCTGACCCAGCTCCAGGGCAGACGGTACGTGACGGTATGGCCGGCGGCGGACGCGGCGGCAAAGCTGCAACTGCCGTTCAAAGGGTGGGAGTGAGTGAATAGTTGACGTTTAGGGCTGCCACGCCCCATTTGCGTACGGTGGCCAATCAGATCGCCAATAACCCGATGAAATGGGTGGTTCACCGCGCGCCCTATGCGTCGCGGCCCGGGGAGAGCCGAGGGCGGCTCTACCCCGAGCCGGAGAGCGAGATGCGCTCGCCGTTTCAGCGCGACCGCGATCGCATCATCCATTCGACCGCGTTCCGCCGGCTCAAGCACAAGACACAGGTCTTCGTCTATCACGAGGGCGATCATTACCGCACCCGGCTGACCCACAGCCTCGAAGTCGCGCAGATCGCGCGGTCAATCAGCCGCACGCTCGGCCTCGACGAGGATTTGGCCGAGGCGCTGGCGCTCGCGCATGACCTGGGGCACACCCCCTTCGGCCATGCCGGCGAGGAGGCGCTTAACGCCGAGATGGCGGATTACGGCGGATTTTCGCATAACGACCAGACTTTGCGCATCTTAACCAGGCTAGAGCGCAGCTATGCCGACTTCGACGGGCTCAACCTGACCTGGGAGACGCTGGAAGGCACCGTGAAGCATAACGGGCCGGTCGCCCCGCCGTTGTCGCCGTCGATCGCCGAGTACATCGCGCGGCACGATCTGCGGCTCGACACCCATGCCGGGCCGGAGGCGCAGGTCGCCTCGCTCAGCGACGACATTGCCTATAACAACCACGACCTGGACGATGGGCTGCGCGCCGGGCTTTTCGCGATCGCCGACCTCGCTGACGTGCCATTGGTCGGCCCGGTCTTTCACGATGTCGCGCAGCTCTATCCGGAGCTCGACGAGCCGCGCCTCATCCACGAATCGATTCGTCGGATGATCGATCGCATGGTGCGCGACATGGTCGCGGAGACCCGCTCGCGGCTCGATGACAGCCGCGTCAAATCGGCCGACGATGTGCGCATGCTGGGGCGCCCCGTGGCGGCGTTCTCAGATGCGATGCAAGATCACGACCGGGCGTTGAAACGCTTTCTCTACGAGCGGATGTACCGGCACTATCGGGTTAACCGCATGAGTCACAAGGCGCGTCGTGTCGTGCGCGAGCTGTTCCAGCTGTTCCTCACCGAGCCGGAATGCCTGCCAAGCGAGTGGCGCGTGGCCGCCTCGGGCGATCCGGTCGGGCGCGCACGAACCGTCGCTGATTACCTTGCCGGCATGACCGACCGATTTGCCCTCGACGAGCATCGCCGCTTGTTCGATACCTACGCGGCCGTATAGCGACATTCTCGATGGCTGACATTTTCGGCGATTTTCGCCGTCTCGTTCTGTCCGCATTAAATGACCTCGCGGCGGTGGGTACGCTGCCGCGAGGGCTCGATGTCGCGCGCGTCGCGGTCGAACCGCCGCGCGACCCCGCCCACGGCGATTTGTCGACCAACGCGGCGATGGTGCTGGCCGGGCAGATCAAGCAGAGCCCGCTGGAGCTGGCAGGTAAAATCGCCGCGGCGCTGGCTGGACGGGAGCTCGAGACCGCCGATTACCGCGGCGCCGGCTTTACCGCCGAGGTGGCGCGGCCGGGCTTTATCAATGTCCGCCTCGAGCCGGCGGTCTGGCATATGCAGCTGCGCGCCGTCCTTCTCGCCGGCACCGCCTATGGCGACAGCGAGGCCGGCGGCGGGCGGCGGGTCAACGTCGAGTTCGTCTCGGCCAATCCCACCGGCCCGATGCATGTCGGCCACGGGCGCGGGGCGGTGGTGGGTGACGCGCTGGCGTCACTGCTCAAAAAGGCCGGGTTTGATGTGGAGCGCGAGTACTACATCAACGATGCCGGCGCTCAGGTTGACGCACTCGCTCGCTCGGTCTATTTCCGTTACTGCGAGGAGGTCGCGACCCAGCCGGAAAGTGCGCTGCTGCATAGCTCCTCAGTCTCGCAATCGGCCCTCGCCGAACCGGAAGGGTTCTACCCCGGCGAATATCTGAAGGAGACCGGGCGCCGCCTGTTCGAGCGCGACGGCGAGCGCTGGCTCGGCAAGGCGGAGGCAGTATGGCTTGGCCCGCTGAGCGAGTTTGCGGTCGCCGAGATGATGGCGCTCATTCGTGACGATCTTGCCGCGCTCGGCATTGGGTTCGACCGGTTTTCGTCCGAGAAGGCGCTTGTTGAAGCCGGGGCGATCGATAAGGCGCTTGGCGTCCTCGAGGAGCGAGGGCTCGTCTACACCGGCGTGCTCGAACCGCCCAAGGGCAAACTGCCCGATGATTGGGAGCCCCGGCCGCAACTCCTGTTTCGCGCCACGCAATTCGGCGACGAGGTCGACCGGCCGCTCAAAAAATCCGACGGCTCCTGGACCTATTTCGCGGCCGACATCGCCTACCACCTCGACAAGTACCGGCGCGGCGGCGGTACGATGATCGACGTCTGGGGTGCCGACCACGGCGGCTACGTCAAGCGGGTGAACGCGGCGGTGCTGGCGCTGACCAACGGCGCGGCGACGCTCGATGTGAAGCTTTGCCAGCTGGTTTCCCTCTTCGACAACGGCCAGCCGGTGCGCATGTCGAAGCGCGCGGGTACCTTCGTCACCTTGCGCGAGGTGGTCGACGAGGTCGGCAAGGACGTCTTCCGCTTTATCATGCTGACCCGCCGCAATGACCAGGCGCTCGATTTCGACTTCGCCAAGGTCACCGAGCAGTCGAAGGATAATCCGGTCTTCTACGTGCAATACGCGCACGCCCGCGCCTGCTCGGTGATGCGCCACGCCGCCGAGGAGTTGGCGGGCGAGGATCTGACGGATGCGGCGCTGGCCGGGGCAAACCTTGCGCTGCTGGCGGACCCGGCCGAGTTGGCGCTGATCCGGCTCCTCGCGGGCTGGCCGCGCATGGTCGAAAGCGCCGCAGAGGCGCATGAGCCGCACCGCCTTGCGTTTTATCTGCAAGAGGTCGCCGCGCAATTCCACCTGCTGTGGACCAAGGGCAGGGATGAAGTGCAATTGCGCTTCATCATTTCGGGGGATCCTGACCTGACCCGGGCGCGCCTCGCGCTGGTGCGCGGGGTGGCGATTGTGGTCGCGTCGGGGCTGGCCGTCTTCGGGGTGACGCCGGCGGAGGAGATGTAGGCATGTCGTATCAACAATTCGGGCACGTCGATCCGGAGGAGCGGCTCGACTATTCCGACGAGCCGGCGCCTGGGGTTGCCGACGAGTATTATGCGCCGCGCCGCTTGATGCCCGGCGTGCTTCTGATGCTCGGCGTAATGGCGGTGTTCGCCGGCGGGCTGTGGTTCGCTTATCACGCCGGGGAGAGGCACGCCGAAAGCGCTGTAGCGACCGTCGCTCCGGCCTCTGCGTCCGGCCCAGGCAGCGCGGCCGCGAACGCCCAGCTACCGCTCATCCGTGCGGACGCTGACCCGGTCAAGGTCAAGCCCGACAAGGCCGGCGGGATGAATATCCCCGATCGCAACGACCCGATCTACTCGATGCAGCAGAGCGCCAGCCCGGCCGAGCACATCTTGCCGCCGCCCGAAGCGCCGGCGCCTCGCCCGCTCGCGCCGCCGCAGGTAGCCGCCGTTCCGCAAACTATGGCGCCCGGCATACAGCCGGGGCCGACGCCGTTGCCCGCGCCGGGACCGCCACCGGTCGCTTCGGCTCGGTCGGCGCCGGTCGGGCCGCCGGTGAAGATACAGCTTGCTTCTCTGCGCACGCCGGACGAGGCTCGCGACGAGTGGGCACGCGTGAAGCGGGAGAACGCCGATGTGCTCGGCAAGTTCACCGCCGTCGCGGTGCGCGCGGACCTCGGTGACCGCGGCATCTGGTATCGCGTCGAGGTCGGACCGGTCGGCGACCACGCGGCCGCGCTGCGGCTTTGCAAGGCGCTCAAGGAGCGCAATTTGGGGTGCCAAATTGTCCCATGAGGCGCAGCCTAAAACACCACTGGCTGTTTGCTTTGGCTGCGCGGGCGAGACGCTGAGCGCCGACGAGCGGGCCTTCTTTCGCCACGCCGATCCGCTGGGCTTTATCCTGTTCCGACGAAATTGCCGTCACCGGGAACAGGTCGAAGCGCTGGTGGCTGATTTTCGCGATTGCGTCGGGCGCCGCGACGCGCCGGTGCTGATCGACCAGGAAGGCGGCCGCGTCGCGCGCCTCAAGCCGCCTGAATGGCGGCGCTACCCGGCGCCCGCACGGCTGGCGGCGGTTCCCGGTGCGGAGGAAGCGGTACGCCTTGGCGCGCGGCTGATCGCGGACGATCTCGCCACGCTTGGCGTCACGGTGGATGCCCTGCCGGTGCTGGACCTGCCCGTCGCGGGTGCGAGCGATGTGATCGGCGACCGCGCCTATGGCGGCGACCCGGCGTTTGTGTCCCGGCTCGGCCGTGCGGCGTGCGAGGGGCTGCTCCAAGGCGGCGTGCTGCCGATCGTCAAGCACATGCCTGGTCACGGACGCGCGCGGGTCGACAGCCACAAGGCGCTGCCGCGGGTCGAGACGCCGGCCGAAGTGCTGGCGCAGAGCGATTTCGCACCCTTCCGCGCGCTCAACGACATGCCATGGGCGATGACCGCGCATGTCGTCTATACCGCGATCGACCCCAACGCGCCGGCGACCCTGTCACGCACGGTGATCGACAGGGTCATTCGCCGCGATATCGGCTTTGACGGCGTGCTGGTCTCAGATGACGTCAACATGGGCGCGCTCAGTGGGACGATGGCGGAAAAAATTGCCGGCGTATTGGCCGCAGGTTGCGATGTGGCGCTGCATTGCAGCGGCGTGCTGAGTGAGATGCGCGAGGCGGCTGAGGCTGCCGCGCCGCTGATTCCGGCCGCTGCGGCCCGCCTCGCGCGAGGCGAGGCGCTGCGCCGCAACTCCATTCGGGACTTCGACCGGCGCGAGGCGGAGTTGCGTTTCGAGGCGATGACCAAGGCGGCGATGGGAGCTGGCGCCGCATGATCGTCGACGGCCACCTCGCGGAAATGGTGCGCACGGCTACGACTTGGGTCTTGCCGGTGATTTTCGCCGTGACGTTTCACGAAGCGGCACATGGCCTTGCCGCCTATCAACTCGGCGACGACACCGCGATGCGCGCGGGCCGTGTAAGCCTCAATCCGCTCAACCACATCGACCCGTTCGGGACAATATTGTTGCCGGCGCTGATGATCATCGCGCGGGTGCCGTTCCTGTTCGGCTATGCCAAGCCGGTGCCGGTCAATTTCGGCCGGCTGAAGCCGCTGCGCCTCGGCATGGTCCTCGTCGCGCTGGCCGGGCCGGGGATGAACGTGCTGCTGGCGATCGTATCGGCGCTCCTCGCGTATGGTCTGCATTGGCTGCCGCCGAGCGCGCTGTTGTGGGCACGAGACAACCTGCGCCATTCGATCGAGCTCAACGTCGTGCTGTGCGTGTTCAATTTGCTGCCCTTGCCGCCGCTGGACGGCGGACGTGTGCTTGTCGGGGTGCTGCCGCGGCCGTTGGCATTGCCGATCGCGCGGCTCGAGCCTTACGGCATGCTGATCCTGATGGGGCTGTTTCTGGTGTCGTATATCGGGACGCAGGCCGGACTGGGTTTCAGCCTGCTGGGTTGGCTAATCGGCGGTCCCGCGAACGCGCTCTACCAATTCGTGCTGGCGATCACGGGACAGGGATGACCGACAGCGCGCTCGTCCTCGACCTCGATGGGTATGAGGGCCCGATCGACCTTCTGCTCGCTTTGGCGCGCGAGCAGAAGGTCGACCTTGCGCGCATCTCGATCCTGCAGCTCGCCGACCAGTACCTTGCGTTCATCGCCGAGCAGCGCCGATTGCAGCTTGAGATCGCGGCCGATTATCTCGTGATGGCGGCGTGGCTGGCGTACCTGAAATCACGTCTTCTGCTGCCCGACCCTCCCGAGGACGAGAGCGGCCCCTCGGTGGTCGAGCTGGCCGAGGCGCTGGCGTACCGGCTGCGCCTGTTGGAGACGATGCAGCGCGCCGGCGCCTCGTTGATGGCGCGTCCGCTGCTCGGCCGCGACGTTTTCGCGCGGGGCGCGCCCGAAGGACTGGCGACGGTCGATCAGCCGGTCTTCGAATTGAGCCTCTATGAGCTGTTGAAGGCCTATGGCGACAGCCACCGCCGACAGCATGGCCAGGTGCTGACCATCCTGCCGTCGGCCTATCAGTCGCTGGCCGACGCGATGGAGCATTTGCGCCGCTTTGTCGGCCATGTTCCCGATTGGCGCGAGCTGCTGGCATTTTTGCCTGACGATCTGCGCGGTGGGCCGCTGGGCAAATCGGCGCTGGCGGCGACCTTTGCCGCGACCCTGGAGCTGGTCAAGGCCGGGCAGCTCGAATTGCGCCAGGACCGCGCCTTCGGGCCGCTTTTTCTGCGCAGCGGCGGCGGGGCAGGGCCGGAATGAACGAGCAGTTGCGACTCTTGGAGGCGTTGCTGTTCGCTGCGGCGGAGCCGCTCGCCGAGACGGAGCTGGCGCTGCGCCTCGGCGAGGATGCCGACATCCCGGCGCTGCTGCGTGAGCTCGCTGAGACCTATGCCAAGCGGGGCGTCAATCTGATGGCGCTGGCCGGCGGCTGGACGTTCCGCACCGCGCCCGATCTCGCCTCGGCGCTGAAGAGCGAACGCGATGTGCCGCGCCGGCTGTCGCGCGCGGCGGTCGAGACGTTGGCGATCATTGCTTACCACCAGCCGGTGACTCGTGCCGAGATCGAGGTGATACGTGGCGTGGGTCTGGCGCGTGGCACGCTCGACCGGCTCCTCGAGTCGGGCTGGGTGCAGCCCAAGGGCCGCCGCGAGAGTCCGGGCCGCCCGCTCAACTGGGTCACGACGCCGCAATTCCTTATGCATTTTGGGCTCGAAAGCCTGAAGGAACTGCCGGGCGTCGAGGAGTTGCGGCAGTCGGGGCTTTTGGACATCGGCCCGGCGGTGCTTGGCGAAGCCCTCGCCGAGCGTCTCGGTGACGCGGAGCCGGGCGAGGAAGAGGACGAGTAGTCCCATCTCCGCGGCGACCCGCGCGATTGCTGCCTCATTGCCTTTCTGACATTATCGCACCGCTAGCGGAGCCGCCTTATGTTGTCGTGCCCCTTGCGTCCGCGGCCGTCAGCGCCAGGTACAACGCGATGTTCTTTGATATCGGCTGGCCCGAGTTCATGCTGATCGGCATCGTCGCGCTGATCGTGATCGGGCCGAAGGATTTGCCGGCGGCGCTGCGGGTTGCCGGTTACTGGGTTCGCAAAGCGCGCACCTTGTCGCGGGAATTCCATTCGAGCGTCGAGCAGATGATGCGTGAGGTCGAGCTGCACGAAGTGCAGAACGAGCTCAGGAAGGCGACCGAGATCAATCTCGATCAGGAATTCAACAAGATCATCGACCCGGCCAAAGACCCCGCTGCGGGACCGCAGGCAGCGATTCCCGATCATTTCGACACCGCGCCGGCACCGGTTATCGAGGAGTCGGTGGCCATGATCGAACCGGTGCCGCCCATCGTTGAGCCGGTAGAGCCGGAGCTGCCGTTGACCATCCCGGTGACGCTGCCCCACGTGCCCGAGGCGGCGCCGGCGAGCGAACCCGAACCGCTGCGCGCCGTCGAGCCGTCAAAGCCGTGAGACGGGTGGGTTTGGCGCGCTGATGGCGACGGAAGACGAACGGGAGACCGAGCTCGAAGCAGGGCGGATGCCGCTGCTTGATCATCTGGTCGAGTTGCGAAATCGCCTGATGTGGTCGGCCGCGGCGATTATCGTCGCGTTTCTTGCCTGTTATCAGTTCAAGGAGACGATCTACCGCTTCCTCGCCTACCCATTGGCGAGAATCCTTGAAAGGCAGCCCGGCCGCCACATGATCTTCACCGGGCTGACCGAGGCGTTTTTCACGTACATCAAGGTATCGTTTTGGGCGGCATGCTGTATCGCGTTTCCGGTCGTCGCTGTGCAGATTTGGAAGTTTGTCGCGCCGGGCCTCTACAAATCCGAACGGCGCGCCTTCCTTCCTTACATCTGCGCGACGCCGATCCTGTTCCTTATGGGCGCTTCGCTCGCCTATTTCGTGGTTATCCCCTACGCATTCAAATTCTTCCTCAGCTTCGAGACGGCGGGCGGCCCCAACATGCTGCCGATCGTCGCCGAACCGAAAGTCAACGAGTATCTATCGCTGGTCATGACGCTGCTGCTGGCGTTCGGGGTGGCGTTCCAGCTGCCGGTGCTGCTGACCCTGATGGCGCGCGCCGGGATCATTACCTCGCAGGGCCTGATCTCGAAATGGCGCTATGCAGTCGTTGGCATGTTCGCCGTCGCGGCGGTGCTGACCCCGCCCGATATCATCAGCCAGACCTCGCTCGCGGTGCCGCTGATCCTGCTCTACGTGTTGTCGATCTTCTCGTGCAAATACGTCGAAAAGCAGCGCGCCAAGCGCGAAGCCGAGGAGGAGGCCGAACTGTCGGGCGGCAGCAACCCCGCCGCCGGCGAGTAAGGCCAAGAGCAGTCTCTTGGCTTTCGCGATGACAGTACAATCGGCTATAAGTAGTGTTCAGAAACCGGCGACTATCTAAATGCACGATCTGCGCGCCATTCGCGACAATCCCGAGGCGTTCGACGCCGCGCTCCAGAAGCGCGGCCTGCCGCCGCGCTCGCAACAGGTGCTGGCGATCGATCGCGCGTGGCGGACGGCCGAGACCAAGCTGCAGGAAACCCAGGCGACGGCCAATCGTCTGGCCCGCGAGATTGGCATGGCAAAGCGGGCCGGCGGCGATGCGGCCGAGTCGATGCGGCAAAGCGGTGAGAACAAGGCTGCGGAAGTGAATTTCGCGCGTGAAGCGGCTGAGGCGCGCAAGCGGATCGACGAGTTGCTGGCAACGCTGCCCAACCTGCCGGCCGACGATGTTCCGGTGGGCCGGGACGAGACCGCCAATGTCTTGCTCCGCACGGTGGGCGCGCCGCCGCAATTCAATTTCGCGCCGCTGGCGCATGAGGTCATCGGCGAAAAGCTCGGCATGATGGATTTCGCTCGCGCGGCGAAATTGTCGGGCTCGCGGTTTGTCGTGCTCACGGGTGCGCTGGCGCGGCTCGAACGCGCGCTCGCGCAGTTCATGCTCGATCTGCACACCGGCGAGAACGGCTACAGCGAAACGGCGCCGCCGTTTCTGGTGCGTGAAGAGACCGCCTACGGCACCGGCAATCTGCCGAAAGCGGCCGAGGACATGTTTCAGACCACCGCCGCCTCGGGCGGGATGTGGCTGATCCCGACAGCCGAGATGCCGCTCACCAACCTCGTTGCCGGCGAAATCCTTGACGAAAAGGATCTGCCGCTGCGCTTGACGGCGTGGACGCCGTGTTTTCGCTCCGAGGCTGGCGCCGCCGGCCGTGACACCCGCGGCATGATCCGCGTCCATCAATTTTCCAAGGTCGAGCTTGTGTCGATCGCCAAGCCCGAGGATTCGGCCGCCGAGCACGAGCGCATGACCGCCTGTGCGGAGGAGGTGCTGAAGCGCCTTGGCCTCGCCTATCGGGTGATGCTGCTGTCATCCGGCGATATGGGGTTCGCGGCGCAGAAGACCTACGACATCGAAGTCTGGCTGCCTGGGCAGAACGCCTATCGTGAAATCTCCAGTTGCTCGAATTGCGGTACCTTCCAGGCACGGCGCATGAACGCGCGCTATCGCCCCGCGGGCGAAAAGGGGACGCGGCCGGTGCACACGCTGAACGGCTCAGGGCTCGCGGTCGGGCGGACGATGATTGCGATCCTCGAAAACTATCAGCGCCACGACGGCACCGTCGCAATTCCGCCGGCGTTACAACCCTATATGGGCGGAATGCAGGTAATCGAACCGCATGGCTGAAGCGACCAACCCGAAATTCGCGCGCATCCTCGTCTCCAATGACGACGGGATCGACGCGCCGGGCCTTAAGCTTCTCGAACGGATCGCGCGCGAATTGTCGCCCGAGGTCTGGGTTGTCGCGCCCGAGATGGAGCAGAGCGGCACCGGGCACTCACTGACGACGCGCCGTCCGATCCGGCTGATCGAGGTGTCGCCGCGCCGCTACATGGTCGACGGTACGCCGACCGATTGTGTGCTGCTGGGGTTGAAGCGGTTGCTGCGCGACCGGTTGCCGACCCTGGTGCTGTCCGGGATCAACGGCGGCGGCAATATCGCCGAGGACATCACCTATTCCGGCACCTGCGCAGCGGCGATGGAGGCGACGCTGTTCGGTGTGCCGGCGATGGCCCTGAGCCAGGAATACCGGGACCGCAATGCCATCCCGTGGGGCGTCTCCGAGGCCTTCGCCGAGCAGGCGATCCGCCGCATCGTCGGCGCCGCCGAACCCTGGCCCAAAGACACCTTCATCAACGTCAATTTCCCGGCGGCGTCACCCTCGGCGGTGCGCGGCTTTGCGGTGACGCATCAAGGCAAGCGCGTCCTCGGCGACAATCTCACCGAAGGTACCGATCCGCGCGGCCGGCATTATTACTGGATTGGCCCGTCGCAGATGCGCGGCGGCGCCGAACCGGGGACCGATCTCGGCGCCCTTGCTGACCATCGCATATCGATTACGCCGGTCCACCTCGACCTCACCAATGTCGCTGCCGCCGCGGCGCTGCGGCCTGCGTTCGAATGATCGAAGAAAGCGCGCAACTCGCCCGCATGCTGCGGCTGATCATGGAGTTGCGCCGCGCTGGAATTGGCGATGCGCGCGTGCTGGGCGCGATCGAAAAGATGCCCCGTGAGATGTTTGTCGGTGAGTCGCTCGAGGACCGGGCCTACGACAATGTCGCGTTGCCGATCGGCAGCGAACAGACGATCAGCCAGCCCTATGTGGTCGGGCTGATGACGGAAAAACTGGTGCTGACCGGCCGCGAAAAGGTGCTCGAGATTGGTACCGGCTCGGGCTATCAGGCAGCGATCCTGTCGCGGCTCGCGCGGCGCGTCTTTACTATCGAGCGTCACCGGGCCCTGATGCGCGAGGCGGAACGGCGGTTCGCGGCGCTGCGCCTCGGCAACATTGTCACCCTCTTCGGCGACGGCGCCAAAGGCTGGCGGGAGCAGGCGCCATTCGATCGGATCATCGTCACCGCCGCGGTGCGCGAGGTGCCGGGCGTGTTGGTCGAGCAACTAGGTCCTGAGGGTCTGATGGTGCTGCCGGTCGGCGCCGAACATGAGGATCAGCGCCTAGTTCTTGTGCGGCGTCATGACCCCGCCAGCGAATCAGGGTACGAAGTTGAGGAATTGGCCTTTGTGCGTTTTGTGCCGCTCGTCCCGGGGTTGCCGCGTGGCGGCGACGAAATCGCCGAGCCACACGACGATTTGGCGCCTGAAGAATTCACGCTAGAATAGCCGCGTAGAGTGCTTTGCG
>DATJSH010000031.1:0-38559 GCA_035504235.1 Allostellaceae bacterium
CGCGACGTGAGCCAGTTCATGCTGGCGCGCGCCATCGCGATGCGCGGCGGCGACCGGTCGCCGCCGCCGCTGTTTTACACCGTCGCCGGCAAACGCCGGTTCGGCCTCTGCCGGGAAGCCGACGGCTAAAGCCCGAGGCGAGGGATTTCGATCGCCGGGCAACGATCCATCACTACCTTGAGCCCCTTAGCCTCGGCGCGCGCGGCGGCCCCGTCGTCGCGCACATCGAGCTGCATCCACACCGATTTGGCGCCGATCGCGATCGCGTCGTCGACCGCCGCGCCGGCCAATTCGCTGCGGCGGAAGATGTCGACCATGTCCACCGGTTCCCCAATGTCGGCAAGATGCGCGTAAACCCGTTCGCCGTTGATGTCGCCGCCGGCGGCATTTGGATTGACCGGGATGCAGCGATAGCCGCGTGCCTGCAGGAAGCGCATAACGCGGTGGCTTGCTCGATGCGGCCGCGGGCTTGCGCCGACCACGGCGATGGTCTTCGCGCTCGTCAGGATGTCGCGAAGGTAGGCGTCGGAATAATCGTCGTCGTGGTTCATCAGCGCCTCACACAAACGCGCGGCGGATGCGGCCCCAATCCTCGATCGCGTGCTCTTGGCCGGGGACAATCTGGAGCGCGACCTCGCTGTAGCCGGCCGCGGCAAACCCGGCGAGCGTCTTGATGACCTCCGCCTCGCTGCCGGTGATCGTCGTGGCGCGGATCAGGTCGGCGGTCACAAAACGGCGCTCCCCGGGCTTGACGAACATCAAATGGCCGCGATGGTTTTCGAGGTAATGCGCGCCTTGCGGCCCGAAGCCGCGCGCGGTCTCGACATAGGCGGCGATGGTGTCGGCGAGGGCAGGGGGCATCTGCGCCATTGGCGGAAAGCCGCCGAGCGCCTGGTCGGCGGCGCGATGCAGCAGCATCGCCGCGCGCGGGCCGGCTTGCGCGACGACACGGTCGGAATCGATCGCCTCGCCGTCGCGCAGCACCGCGCCGCCGGTGAGGACAACGCTGTCGAGCGCGTCGCGCCGATGCCCGGCATCGCGCCACAGCCCCTTCATCTCGCGCATCCCGGCGGCGGCGCCGGCGACATCGCCGCCGGTGTTGATCCAGCCGGCGCCGAGCTTGGCGGTCAGCTTGCGGGCGCGCGGGCCGGTCGCGGCGATGTAGAGTGGCACGGGGTCGCGCGTGTTGATCAGGCCTAGCTCCGGATTGAGCAGGCGGATGAGGCGCTTCTTGCCCTCGATTTCGGCCTCGACGGTCTCGTCGGCGAGCAGCGCCCGCACGACGCGGATATATTCCGCCATGTCGGCGAGCCGAACCGCGCCGAGGCCCATGGCGCGGCGGCCGGTAAATCCGGTGCCGATGCCGAAATCGATCCGTCCCGGCGCCAGCTTGTTCAACGAGGCGAAGGCGTTGGCGGCGACCGCCGCAAGCCGGTTCGACGGGATGAGGACACCGGTGCCGAGACGGATCGTTGTCGTTTTGAGCGCCGCTGCGGCCATCGCCACAAATGGATCAGCAGAGAGCATCTGCGTGTCGTAAAACCAGGCGCGGGCAAAACCCAGCTCCTCGGCGCGCCGCACCAGCCTCCACGAAGTGGCGTCGGTCGGCAGAGCGATCGCGAAACGCATGGTGGCCTCCCCCCTCGGATCACAGGGAGTTTAATCGCAAAAAAGCGGTGGCGATCCCTTGTCATCATCCCGGCGAAGGCCGGGATCCGCCTGTCTGGGTTGCAGGGCCCTGAGCAATGGGTCCCGGCCTGCGGCCGGGCCGCTAAGCGATGCGACAGATGTCGTTCGCTTACCGCTTTGAGAACTGGAAGCTGCGGCGGGCCTTCGCCTTGCCGTATTTCTTACGCTCGACGACGCGGCTGTCACGGGTGAGGAACCCGCCCTGCTTCAACGCCGGGCGCAGGCCTGGCTCGTAGAAGGTGAGCGCCCGGCTGATGCCGTGGCGAACCGCGCCGGCCTGGCCGGAGAGGCCGCCGCCCGAGACCGTGCACCATACGTCAAACTGCCCCAGCCGGTCGCAGGTCAAGAAAGGCTGGTTGATCAGCATGCGCAGCACCGGTCGCGCGAAATAGACCGGGCTGTCGCGGCCGTTAACCTCGATCTTGCCGTTGCCGGGGCGGATCCAGACGCGGGCAACCGCGTTCTTGCGCTTGCCGGTCGCGTAAGAGCGGCCCTGCTCGTCGATCTTCGGCTGGACGTCGGTCGGGACGGTGATGGGGACGACCGGCGCCGTCGGCGTCGTCGCCTGGCGCTGCGCCGCGCCGATCGCCTGACGCAGGCTGCCGAGACCCTGGAAAGTCTGCGAGCCGCGCGCCGGCCTTGCTGTTTCCGAAGCGGGCTGCTCCGGGGTTTGTTCTTCCGGTTTCTGGTCTTCGGTTTCGTCGTTTTCAGCCATGGCTAGGCTCTCACGTTCTTGCGGTTCATACCGGCGACATCGAGCGTTTCGGGCGATTGCGCGGCGTGCGGATGGTCGGGGCCGGCGTAGACCCGAAGATGGCCCATCACCTTGCGGCCCAGCGGTCCGCGCGGGACCATACGCTCGACCGCCTTTTCGATGACCCGCTCGGGATGCTTGCCGTCGAGGATCGCGCCCTTGCTGCGTCCCTTGATGCCGCCCGGATAGCCGGTGTGCCAATAGAAGATGCTCTGCGTGCGCTTGTTGCCGGTGAGCTGCACCTTTTCGGCGTTGACGACGACGATGTTGTCGCCGCAATCCATGTGCGGGGTGTAGCTGGGCTTGTGTTTGCCGCGCAGGCGCATCGCGATGATCGAGGCGAGCCGGCCGAGCACCAGCCCGTCGGCGTCGATCAGCAGCCATTTCTTGTCGATATCGGAGGGTTTGGCCGAAAATGTCTTCATCGCAAACGGGGCCTGTCCTGCGCGCCGCCCAATGCCGCGGAGGCGTTCGTTTAAGC
This sequence comes from Allostellaceae bacterium, assembly GCA_035504235.1. Taxonomy (GTDB): domain Bacteria; phylum Pseudomonadota; class Alphaproteobacteria; order ATCC43930; family CGMCC-115725; genus DATARH01. Next base: position 2,925 of record DATJSH010000031.1, read on the forward strand.
CAATCAGGTTGGTAAAACAATAGGGTTTTGCCCGAGGTAAAATAATACCCCAAGCACCAACGGCCGGGAAGGCTGCCTCGTCCGGCCCGGCGTGGTATGGTCTTCACCAGTGCGAGCAGGCCGGATTTCAGCATGAAGCCTTATATCATCGCGGGGCTGTTGTTCGTGACCGGGCTTCTGGTGCTTGGCGTGGTGACGGCGGACCTGTTGTCGCCCGATCAGAAACCGAAGGCCCACGCCTCCGCCCGGGCGCCGGAGCCGCGCAAGGCGGGAGGCGGATACGCGTCATCGAACCCCACCGATGCGACATACCCCGCCGCGGCCCCCACCGCATCTTCGGCCGGAACCTCGCGCTTGAGGCCCGGAATGGCGGCAATGATGCCCGGTTCACCGCCAATGACGCCTGGGATGTCGCAAGCGCCCGGATCGCTGGGCTCGGCCATGATGCCGGGTTCCAGCTCGCCGCTCGGGGTGTCGGGCTCGATCGGCATCTCCGCGCCACCGGCCATTCCGGTACCGCAGCCCCCGCTGAGCAAATCGCAAAGCGCCATGCAGCCATCGGTGCCGATCATCCAGCCGACCGATCTCGGCCAGCAAACCAGCCCGACCGCGGCCAAAAGCCACCAATAGAGGCGACCGATGAGTCTTGCCGAAAAGATCGTACCCCTGCTGCTCGAGGAGCGCGCCGCGCACGGTGTGCTGCGCTTGACGATGAACCGGCCGGCGCAGCGCAACGCGCTATCCCTGGCGCTGATGGCGGAGATCATCGATGCGCTTGACCGGGCCGAGACCGACAAGGAGGCGCGGGTCGTCGTCATCGCCGGTTCGGGGGTCGGGTTTTGCCCCGGCCATGATTTGCGCGAGATGCGTCAGGACCCGAGCCGCGAGGCTTACGCGCGCATCTTCGAGCGTTGCAGCGAAATGATGCAGAAGGTGGTGCGCCTGCCAAAGCCGGTAATCGCCGAGGTGCACGGCATCGCGACGGCCGCCGGCTGCCAGCTGGTCGCGAGCTGCGACCTCGCGGTGGCGAGCGAGGATGCGAAGTTTGCGACCTCGGGGATCAATGTCGGGCTGTTCTGCTCGACCCCGATGGTAGCCCTATCGCGCGCGGTTTCGCGCAAGCCGGCGATGGAGATGCTGCTGACCGGCGATTTCATTGACGCGCCGACCGCCAAGACGCTGGGTCTGGTCAACCACGTGGTGCCGGCAAGCGGGCTGCGCCAGGCGACCGACGCGCTCGCCCGCAAGATCGCGGCGAAATCGATGGCCGCAATCGCGCTCGGCAAGACGGCGTTCTATCGCCAGATCGAGATGCACCTTTCCGACGCCTATGCCTATACCAGCGAGGTGATGATCCAGAATTTGCGCGTCCACGATGCCGAGGAAGGCATCGATGCCTTTATCGCCAAGCGCAAGCCGGTGTGGCGGGACGAGTAGCGGCGAGCGGCGAGCGAAGAGGGCCTTTGGCGATGACGGCCGCCGAGGCTGGGGTGAAGGCAAGCGTCGGCTTTGCCTCGAAGACCGGGCCGCGTCCGGACAACCAGGATTTCGCCGGCGCCCTGATGGGCTGGGAGCTTGACCAGCCGCGCCAGGAGGTCGTCGCCGCGATCGCCGACGGCATCGGCGGTGCAAAAGGCGGGCGCATCGCGGCGGAGACCGCGGTGCGCGGCTTTCTCGACGGGTTCTGCGACCTGCCGCAGACGATGGAGGTGCAGCGCGCCGGTGCGCGGATCGTCAGCTCGCTGAACAGCTGGATCAATTCCATCGGCCGCCAGGACCCCAACCTCACCGGGCTGGGATGCACGTTGACGGCGCTGGTGCTGCGCGGCCGCGCCGTTCACATCCTGCATGTCGGCGACACACGGGCCTACCGGCTGAGCGGCGACCGCCTGACACAGCTGACCACCGACCATGTGCACGAGACCGGTTCGGGCCGGTCGCACACGCTGCTGCGCGCTCTCGGGGTCGAGGCCGAGGTGCGGCTCGACTATGCGACGCAGCCAGTGGCGCTGCATGACCGTTTCCTGTTGTGCAGCGACGGCGTGCACGGGTTTGTCAGCGAGGCGCGCATCGCCGATATCCTGCACGACCGCTCGGCGCCGCAGGACACCGCGAATGCGCTGGTCGCCGCGGCGCTCGAGGCGGAAAGCACGGATAATTGCACCGCGCTGGTGCTCGACGTCGTCGCGCTGCCGACCGCCGGCTCGGCCGATGTCAGCACCGCGATCCAGCAATTGCCGGTGATCCCGGTGCCCGTCGCCGGCGAGTCGATCGACGGGTTTGTGCTACGGGCGCTGCTCTCCGACGGCCGCTACACGCGGCTGTTCGGCGCTGAGGACGAGGTCGAGGGCGGCGATGTCGTCATCAAATTCCCCAAGCCGCAGCTCGCCAGCATCGAGGCTTATCGCGCCGCGTTTGTGCGCGAGGCCTGGGTCGGCGCGCGGATCAACAATCCCTCGATCGGGCGGGTGATCGAGCTGCCTCCGGGGCGCCAGACCTGTCTCTACACGGTGATGCCGTTCTACCAGGGAGAGCTCTTAGAGGTCCGGATGGCGCATCCGCCGATGCTGGGGCTGGAGGAAGGGCGCAATATCGCGATTCGCCTGGCGCGCGCGGTCGCGGCGCTGCACCGCGCCGGGATTATCCATCGCGACATCAAGCCCGACAACGTGATCCTCGAAACCGGCGGCTCGCTCAAGCTGATCGATCTCGGCGTGGTGCGGGTGCCTGGGCTCGAAGAGTTTCCCGCCGAGAATATTCCCGGCACCGCGGCCTTTATGGCGCCCGAGATGGCTGACGGCGAAGCGGGCAACGAGCAGACCGACGTCTATGCGCTCGGCGTCACCATGTTCCGCGCTTTTACCGGCGAATATCCCTACGCCAATGCCGACGCAATGAGCCCGCCGCGGCGCAGCCGGCCGCAGCGCTTCAGCGAACTGCGCCCCGACCTGCCGGCCTGGCTCGAAGCCGCGCTGGCGCGGGCGATCGCACTCGATCCGGCGCAGCGCTTCAACGACATGACCGAATTCGCTCAAGAGATGGAGGCGGGGCCGGCGCGCGCCGCGATCGGGCTCGGCCGGCCGCGCACGCTCTACGAGCGCGCGCCGCTGCAGGTTTGGCAGGGCATCTCGGCGCTGCTGGCGCTGGCGCTGCTGGCATCGCTGCTGATGCACCGGCCTTGAGGAATGCTGTAAGAGCAATAGGGAACAGAAGCTGAAAAAGCCAGGTGTGAACCTGGTTCATTTTTACTTTGCCCCTTGGCCGGACTTGGTCCGGCCACCCATGAATAAGCGAAAGCTATTCGTGGACCCCCGGGTCAAGCCCGGGGGAGGGAAGCAAGGTGGATGCGCCCTTAACTTAAACCGAGTAGTACATCTGGAACTCGACGGGGTGAGGGGTATGCTCAAAGGCATAGACCTCTTCCCAGCGCAGTTCGAGGTAGCTCTCGATCTGGTCGGCGGTGAACACATCGCCCTTGGTGAGGAAGGCGTGATCGGCTGCGAGCGCGCCCAAAGCCTCGCGCAAGGAGCCGCACACGGTCGGGACGTCCTTCAGCTCTTCCGGCGGCAGGTCGTAGAGGTTTTTGTCCATCGGCTCGCCGGGATGGATCTTGTTCTGGATGCCGTCGATCCCGGCCATCAGCATCGCGGCAAAGCCGAGATACGGGTTGCAGGCAGGGTCCGGGAAACGCACCTCGACCCGCTTGGCCTTGGGGCTGGAGACGATGGGAATACGGCACGAGGCCGAGCGGTTGCGCGCCGAGTAGGCCAACAGCACCGGCGCCTCGAAGCCGGGAATAAGGCGCTTGTAGCTGTTGGTCGTCGGGTTGGTGAAGGCGTTGATCGCTTTCGCGTGCTTGATGATGCCGCCGATGTAATAGAGCGCGGTTTCGCTGAGGTCGGCGTAGAGGTTGCCGGCGAAGAGCGGCCGCTCCGACTTCCAGATCGACTGGTGGGTGTGCATGCCCGAGCCGTTGTCGCCCTTGATCGGCTTCGGCATAAAGGTTGCCGTCTTGCCGTACTGGTTGGCGACGTTGTGCACGACGTATTTGTAGATCTGCATCCCGTCGGCGGTCTTGACCAGGGTGTCGAACTCGTTGCCGAGCTCGGCCTGCGAGGGCGCCACCTCATGGTGGTGTTTTTCGGTCTTGAGGCCCATGTCGAACATGACCGAGAGCATCTCGGCGCGGATGTCGGACTGGCCGTCAACCGGCGGCACCGGGAAATAGCCACCCTTGATCGGCGGCCGGTGGCCGGTATTGCCATCGGGGAAGGACTTGCCGCTGACCCACGGCCCCTCGTCGCTTTCGATAGTGTAGGAGGCGGTGTTCATCGTCGACTCGTAGCGCACGTCGTCGAAGATGAAGAACTCCGCCTCGGGGCCGAAATAGGCGGTGTCGCCGATGCCCGAGGAGACCAAATATTGCTCGGCCTTCTTGGCGGTCGAGCGCGGGTCGCGGGCATAGGGCTGGCCGGTCAGCGGCTCATGCACGTCGCAGAAGATGATGACCGATGGCTGCGCCGCGAACGGGTCCATGACCGCGGTCGAGCAATCGGGCATCAACAGCATGTCGCTCTCGTTGATTGCCTTCCAGCCGGCGATCGAGGAGCCGTCGAACATCACGCCGCCGGTCAGGAACTCAGGCGTGATCGTGCGAATATGATGCGCCAGGTGCTGCCACTTGCCGCGCGGGTCGGTAAAGCGGAAGTCCACGTACTTCGCATCATGCTCCTTGATCAGAGCCATTACCGTATCTGTGTCAGCCATCGTCGCGTCCCTGCTGGTTGATTAGAAAAAATAAGAATTCCGAGTCCTAGCAACCCCGGTGCCAGCCGGGCTGCGAGCGGTCAGATCGCGTCCGGTCCGCGCTCGCCCGTGCGGATGCGGATCGCTTCCTCGATGCTGGAGATGAAGATCTTGCCGTCGCCGATGCGGCCGGTCATCGCCGAGTGCATGATCGCCTCGACCGCCCGCTCGACCATGGAATCCTCCATGACGACTTCGATCTTTACCTTGGGCAGGAAGTCGACGACATATTCGGCGCCGCGATAGAGCTCGGTATGGCCCTTCTGCCGGCCGAAGCCCTTGGCCTCGACGACCGTGATGCCCTTGATGCCGACCTCGTGCAGGGCTTCCTTTACCTCATCAAGCTTGAAGGGCTTGATGATCGCCTCGACCTTTTTCATCCGAACCGACCTCCCCATGCCGAATACGCTCGGCCATTGCCGCGAGTCTCAGCATAACCCATGCCAGCGGCCGAGACGCCCCCAAGGCTCGCAAACCCCGCCGCAGCAGGCCGCCAGTGCAATATACCGGCAGAATGCCTAAAGCTTAGGCAGATGCAAGCGTGATCCTGCCCACTTGTCATTCCGGGGCATTGCGCAGCGATGAGCCCGGAACCCGTGACTACGGACGGCGCAAAATTGACCGAGGTCCCTGCTCATGGATTCCCGCTTTCGCGGGAATGACAGTCGTGGGGATAGTTAGGCGTCACGACGCGGCAAATTGCCGAGGAATTTGCGGATGCGCTCGATCGCCTCCTGCAGGTTATCGAGGCTGTTGGCGTAGGAAATTCGGATGTAATCCTCGCCAGAGGCGCCAAAACTGGTGCCGGCGATGGTCGCGACGCCGGTTTTGTCGAGCAACTCGGTCTGCAGCGTCTTGGCGTCGTAACCGGTGCCCTTGACGTTGGGGAAGGTATAGAACGCGCCGCCCGGGTTGGCGCAGCGCACACCGGGGAGCGAATTGAGCGCGGCGACGATGTACGCGCGCCGCTCGGCAAAGGCGCGCACCATGCGCTCGACTGGCTCGCGCGGGCCCTTGAGCGCGGCGATGCCGGCGAATTGCGTGGCGGCGTTGACGCAGGAATGGCAGTTGATCGCCAGCCGCTCGGCATGCGGGAAGAGCTGCTTTGGCCAGACGCCGTAGCCGAGCCGCCAGCCGGTCATCGCATAAGTCTTGCTCCAGCCGTCCAAGAGGATCACGCGGTCGCGGATTTCCGGATAGCGCAGGAGGCTCCAGTGCTCGGTGCCATCGTAGAGGATTTCGCCGTAGATTTCGTCGCTCATGATCGCGACCTGGGGATGGTCGCTGAGGCCGCGGACGAGCTTGTCGAGCTCCGATTTCGGCACGACACCGCCCGTCGGGTTGGCCGGGCTGTTGATGATGATGAGCCGCGTTTTCGGCGTGATTTTCGCCAGCACCTCGTCGGCGCTGAACGAGAAGCCGGCGCTCTCGTAGAGCGGCATCGGCACCGGGGTCGCGCCGGAAAAGCGGATGACGCTCTCATAGATCGGGAAACCGGGGTTCGGGTACATGATCTCCACGCCCGGCTCGCCGAAGATCATGATCGCGAAGAACATCGTGACCTTGCCGCCGGGGACGATCAGCACGTCGTCGGGCGAGATTTCGACCTGATGGCGGCGGTGAAGATCGGCCGACACCGCTTCGCGCAACGGCGGGATGCCGTTGGCCGGGGTGTAGCCGTGATGCCCGTCGGCGAGCGCCTTGCGGCCGGCCTCGACGATGTGGTCCGGAGTCGCGAAGTCGGGCTGGCCGATGCCGAGATTGATGATCGACCGGCCTTGCGCGGCGAGCGCGTTGGCGCGGGCCAAGACTTCGAACGCGGTCTCGGTGCCGAGCGTATTCATCCGGTCGGCGATCTGCAGCATCAGGCGTCTCCCACATTTTGGGCGGCCCTTTTACCCCTGTTGCGCTTTTGTGGCGATAAAGAAGAGGACGAATGGTGGCTGCGTCAACGCGAGCTGGCCTTCTCGGCAAGCCATGTCTTAATCAGCGACTGATATGGAACATCGCGCTTGTTGGCTTCGATCTTCAGGCGCTCGAGAAGCGCCACTGGCAAGCGCAGCGAAATCGATCGGGTCGATGGCTTGAGGTTGGGCAGCCGGACACGCTCGGCTTTCTTCCAGTCGATGTAGTCGCTCGAATCGTGGCTCTCCCAGAATTCCCGCTCTTCGGCTTCGCTGCGGAAGGTTGGAGGGGTTTTAACGCTCTTGCTCATATCGGCTCCTCTCTCGCCGGTGCATCGGACGGGCCGAAATCACCCGGATCAAGCTGTCTTGGGCGCGCAGTGTAAAGGTGACGTGAAGCAGCCGGTCGAGATCGGTATGGCCCAAAGCATGAAACCGAGGTTCTCGATGGCTATGCCGGACGTCCTCGGCCGCCAAAAGCGGCTCGTTGAAAAAAACTTGTTCCGCTTCGGCTTGGGTAACGTTGTGCTTGTCGGCATTCTTGCGATCGTTTCCGACGTCCCAATCAAATCCCTCGATCCGCGTCCAGTCGATCATGAACGTATATAATCATAATATACGCTTCTGTCATGAGCCTCGCGTCGCGATAAAGAAGAGGCGCGGGTAGGGCAGGAGGATTTTTCCGTCGGCCTGCGGCTTGTATTCTTGCGTGAGGAGCGCGGCGTAGCGGTCGAGAAAGGCGGGGCGCTCGGCCTCGTTGAGGCGGGCGAGGAACGGGCGCAGCCCGGTGCCGCGCAGCCAGGCAATGATCGCCGGCGCCCCCTCCATGACCTGAATGTAGTTGGTCTCCCAGATCGTAAAGGTGGCGGCGCGTGGCGCCAGCAGGTCATAATAGAACTCGGGCGGCTTGACCGGCGACGGATCGCGCGCGTCCGAGAGTCGATCGCGCCACGGGCCTTCGGCGGCGACCTGGCGCATGAGGCGGTGCGTCGCGAAGTCGTGGTTGCGCGGCATCTGCACCGCAAGTACCCCACCCGGCGTGACCTGCTCGAAGAGATGCGGCACCAGCCGGTCATGGACGCCGACCCATTGCAGCGAGGCGTTGGCAAAAATCACGTCGACCGGCGTGGCCGCTGCCCAAGTCGCGATGTCGCCTTGCATGAAGTCGATGCCGGGGTGGTCGCGGCGGGCGGCGGCGAGGAGCTCCTCGGATGAATCGATCCCGGTGACGACCGCCTCGGGCCAGCGCGCCTTCAAGGGCGCGGTGCTATTGCCGGGGCCGCAGCCGAGATCGACGACCAGCCGCGCGGCGATGAGCTCGATGCGCGAGAGCAGGTCGATCGCCGGCAGGGTGCGGGCATCGGAAAAGCGCAGGTACTGCGTAGCATCCCACTCGTGCGCCATGCTCCTGCCCGCTATTGTCGCCGCCATCGGGTCAGCAACATGGCATCGCCGTCGGCGATACGCCACAGTCCAGCCACGGGAGGGAGACGATGCAGAACACGAAGGGGAAGAAGGTCGCGGTGGTGGTCGGCGCGACCTCGAAATGGCAGGCCGACGGCCGGATGACCAACATGCTGCACGGTCACGATGTCGATCCCAATGTCGTGCCGGTCGGCGTGCAATGGGGCGTCGGCGGCGCCGTCGCGCAAAAATTCGCCGCCGAGGGCTTCTTCACGGTGGTGACGACCCGCACCGCCGCCAACGCGGCGGGGCTGCAGGCGGCGATCCGCGAGCAGGGCGGCGACTGCATGACCGTCGAGCTCGATCTTTCGAGCGACGAGTCGGTGGCGAATGCCTTCAAGACGATCCGCAGCGAGGCGGGCGAACCGGACGCACTGATCTACAATGCGGGTTATCTCGACGGCCGCGAGCTGCCCGCTGACAAGGAGCTCCTCGAGTACGTACCCGTCCGCATCCTCGATACCGCGATCGCGGTCGCCATTCGCGGGCCGTTTCTCGTCGCGCAGGAGGTGCTGCCGGCGATGCGCCAGAAGGGCGAAGGTTCATTCTTCTTCTCGAACAATTCGAGCTCGCTACGCGGCCGCAAGCGCTACACCGGCTCGTCGCTGTATTATCCGCGGGTCATGATGCGCACGCTGGCGCAGGTGCTGACCGAGGAATATTCCGAGCACGGCGTGCACGTCGCCAATGTCGTCATCGATGGGACGATCGACTCGCCGGGTACGCGCGCGCTGCCGCGTAACGCCAATCGCGGCGCGGAGATCATCAACCCGACGAGGATCGCGGAGGCGTTCTGGTATCTGCACACGCAGGACAAGACCTGCTGGTCGCATGAAATTCAGCTCACGCCCCACCCGGTCAAGCCGAGCTACTAGCGGGGCGACGGCGCGCGCCCTCCCGCGATCAGGGAGTGAGCGAAAGGCCTGTCTGCTTCGATTGCGGCAAAACCCGTCGTCGCGTCAGGTCGAATTAAGTCATATTGTGACGAAGCACATTTCGGGGCGGGGCCGGCTAGCCAAATGCACGGAGAGCGGGTCGAGCGAAAACTGGCGGCGATCCTGGCGGCGGACGTCGCGGGCTATTCGCGGCTGATGGGCGCCGATGAGGAAGGCACGCTCGCGCGACTGAAGGAAATCCGGCGCGAACTCGGCGATCCTAAGATCGCCGAACATCGCGGCCGCATTGTCAAGACGACCGGCGACGGGCTGCTCGTCGAGTTTCCGAGCGTCGTCGACGCGGTGCGTTGCGCTATCGAGTGGCAGCACGGCATGACCGACCGGAACTCGGGCGTCCCAGCCGCCCGCCGCATCGATTTCCGGATCGGCATCAACGTGGGGGACGTGATCATCGACGGCGACGACATCTACGGCGATGGCGTCAACATCGCGGCGCGGCTCGAGGGGTTGGCCGATCCCGGCGGCGTATGCGTCTCGGCGCGGGTCTACGAAGACATCAGCGGCAAGATCGAGACCGGTTTCGAGGACATCGGCGAGCGCGCGCTGAAGAATATCAAGCGGCGGGTGCGGGTTTACCGCATGCGCCGCGCCGCGCGGCCGGGTGCCACAATGCCGGCGCCACGCGACGGCTTGCGTCAGGCGCTGGGCGCGGTCTTCCGCTCGATGACCCGCAATCGCGGTGGTTCGCGCGGGGATGTTTCCGAAGCCGCGCCGGCCCGCGCCTCTCATCGGGCAAGCGAAGCGGCTGGCAAGCCGGCGATCCTGGTGCTGCCGTTCCGCAACGCCACAGGCGATCCGGAGCAGGAATATTTTACTGACGCCGTTACCGCCGATCTGACCGTCGACCTGTCGCGCATGCGCGATATCACCGTGATCTCGGCGGCCTCGGCGCTGACCTACAAGGGGAAAGACATCGACATGCGGCGGCTCGCCCGGGAATTGCGGGTGCGCTACCTCGTCCTCGGCACCATTGCCCGGATACGCGAGCTGGTGAGAACCAACGTCCAGCTGGTCGAGGCCGCGACGGGCGAGCAGCTGTGGGGCGACCGGTTCGAGAACGAATTCGCCGACCTGCCGCGGCTGGAAAACGCCATCACCGGGCGGATCGCCGCCTCGCTCAACGTCCAGCTGATGCGTGCCGAAGGGCGCCGGGTCGAGAAATCGACGCATCCCGACGCCCTCGATCTGCGGCTGCGCGCGACGAGCCTGTTCCACGGGTCGGTCGCGCCGGAGAACACATTAGCCGCCCGTCAGCTCCTGCAGCGCTCGCTGAGCCTCGACCCCAGTTCGGCCGAGGCGTGGGCCCGGCTCGCCGAGATCACGATCTCCGACCACCTCAACCGCTGGAACGATACCGGCCGCGAGCAGGTCGTTGCCGCCGAGGAGGCAGCGCGCAAGTCATTGTCGATCGATCCGAACAATGCGCTGGCGTATGTTGCCAACGGCCTCATCCATCGCGCCCGCGAGGAGCATCAATCGGCGATCGAGTCGTTCAGCCGGGCGATCGAGCTCGACCCGAATTTTGCGCTCGCCCATGCGCACAAGGGTGCGCAGCTCATGCTGGTCGGCCGCGCGGCGGAGACGCCCGCCTATGTCGAGCAGGCCTTGCGGCTCAGCCCGCACGACCCGTCCGTCGGTATTTTTTACTGGATCCTCGGCCGCAGCTATTTTTTTGCCGAGCGATACGGCGAGGCTGTTCCCTGGCTGCTCAAATCGGTCCAGGCACGGCCCAACCTCTGGTACAATCGCGCCTATCTGGCAAGCGCTTACGCATTAGCAGGCAAGCCGGAAGACGGCGCCAGGGCCCTCGCCGAACTGAACCGGCGCTTTTCCGATCCGATCTTTACGCTGGCGATCGTCACCAGGTACGAGAACGAGTCGACTCCGAGCAGCGGGCCGGTCGTCGTCGGCGCGCGCGAAAAATTCCATGAAGGGCTGCTTCACGCAGGGATGGCGGAGGAATGAGTGCGCCGCCACGGCATGTTTGCATGGCCTCGGCCGCTCGCGTAAAAGGTGAGACGTCGAACCGGGGGAACTACCGATGAAGAGTCGGCGCAACTCCATCGCTCGCGCAAGGGCGATTTATGACGGGCGGCTCGACCCGCGCGGCACCCAGCGGATGCGCGGGCACCTTGAAGGACACGCAGCCGATTCCTCGGCATTGCTCGCCACCTCGACGCTGTGCGACTACCTCAACCGCTGGAACGGCGCCGGCGATGCCGAGGTCAAGAAGGCCGAGGCCGCGGTCGCACATGTTCTGTCGATCCAGCCGGACCATCATCTCGGGCATTACGCCAAGGGCTTCCTGCACCGCACCCGCGGCGAGCACGAGCAGGCCCTGGCGGAGTTCACCGAAACGCTCAGATGCAGCCCCAAATTCGCCCGCGCTTACGCACAGCGCGGCGCGGAGCTCATTTATCTCGGCCGCCCGAAGGAAGGGATCGCCGAGGTCCAGAAGGCGATCTCCTTGCGCCCCAAGAGCCCCTCGCTCGGTATGTTCCAATGGATCATCGGCCGCGCCAAATTTATCCAGGGTGAAGACAAGGAGGCCATCGACTGGCTGGAGAAGTCGGTCAAGGCATGGCCGAAGCTCTGGTACAACCGCGCCTACCTTGTTGCTGCCTACACGCTGGTCGGGAAGAAGGCCGCGGCGAGCCGAGCGCTCAAGGCATTCGACAAACGCTTCTCCAAGTGGACGCTTGAGCGCGTCGTCAACGAAGAGAAATCCAATCCCAACAACAACGCGTTCATGGTCAACGGCCGGGAGCGCTTTCACAAAGCGCTGCTCGACGCCGGCATGCCGGCGCGCTGAGATAAGGTAAGGTATAAGGTCGCCTTGGCCGAGCTTGACCCCGTGGGCCTTCAGGCACGGACTTGATCCGTGCCATCCACTCTTGCAGGTGGGCCGTTCGCGGGGCGGGTTTCTCCTGATTTTGTTCGTCCATCCCGGCGAACGGCGGGACCCATATTTCAGTTTTTCGTGCGGTTGAACGATAGGCCCTGGCCTCTGCCGGGGTGGGGCCTCTCTCAGCCTGCTCGCAGGTACTGCACGGCCTCGTCGCGCTGGAAGAGGTAGAGCAGGGTGCGCAGTGCCTGGCCGCGCTCGGTTTCCAGGCCGGGGTCGCGGCTGAGCACGAGCCGGGCATCGTCATGGGCGACCGCGATCAAGGGCTCATGCGCCGCGAGGTCGGCGAGGCGCAGTGCTGGAAGGCCGCTCTGCTTGGTCCCCAGCACTTCGCCGCCGCCGCGCAGCCGGAGATCTTCCTCGGCGATGCGAAACCCGTCATCGGTTTCGCGCAGAATCGAGATGCGCTCGCGCGCGATTGCACCAAGCGGCGGCTGATAGAGCAACAGGCAGGTCGAGGCCTCGCTGCCGCGGCCGATGCGGCCGCGCAGCTGGTGGAGCTGCGCGAGCCCGAAGCGCTCAGCGTGCTCGACGACCATGATCGTCGCCTGCGGCACGTCGATGCCGACTTCGATGACCGTGGTGGCGACCAGGAGATCGCTGCCCTCGCCGGCGAACCCGGCCATCGCGCGATCCTTGTCGGTGGATTTCATGCGGCCGTGCACGAGCCCGGCGCGGCCGCGAAACGCCGGCATCGCCGCGAGGATGCGGTGGCGTTCTTCGGCGGCGGCGAGGTCGGTGTCCTCGCTCTCCTCGACCATCGGGCAGATCCAATAAGCCTTGGCGCCCCGGTCTATCGCCCGCGCCACGGCGCCGACCACCTCGTCGAGGCGGTCAAGCGGCATCGCGCGGGTGTCGATCTTCTGCCGGCCGGGCGGCTTCTCGATGAGGCGTGAGGTGTCGAGGTCGCCATAGGCGGTCATCATCAAGGTACGCGGGATCGGCGTCGCGCTCATCAGAAGCGTGTCGCAATTGTCGCCCTTCTCGCTGAGGGCGAGGCGCTGCTCGACGCCGAAGCGGTGCTGCTCGTCGATGACCGCGAGCGCGAGGTCGCGGAAGACGACATCGCCGGTCAACAGCGCGTGGGTGCCGACGACGATCGGGATGAGCCCCGAGCCGAGGCCGGAGACGAGCGCGTCGCGCGGCCGGCCCTTCTCGCGGCCGGTCAGCAGCGCCACCTCGACCCCGGCCGGGCCGGCGAGGCGCTGCAATGTGGCATGGTGCTGGCGGGCGAGCACCTCGGTCGGCGCCATCAGCGCCGCCTGCGCGCCGCCCTCGACCGCGATCAGCATCGCCAACAGCGCGACGACGGTCTTGCCGCTGCCGACATCGCCTTGCAAGAGGCGCATCATCTGCAGCGGCGCCTTCATCTCGGCAGAGATCTCGGCGATCGCCAGGCGCTGCGACTGGGTCAGCGCAAAGCCGAACCCCGCTTCGACTCTTTGCGACAAGGCGCCGGTGCCTTCGGTCGCGCGGCCGCGCCGCCGCTGACGTCGCGCTCGCACCAGTGCGACGGCGAGCTGGCTGGCGAAAATCTCGTCATAGGCGAGCCGCTCGCGAACCTTGGTCTCGGGCGAGAGGTCGGCCTCGCTTTGCGGTTCGTGCACCGCCGCAATGGCTTCGTTCCAGCTGGGCCATTGGCGCTGCTTGAGAAGCCCGCCGTCGATCCACTCGGGCAGCTCGGGCACGCGCTCGAGCGCGCCGGCGACCGCGCGCTGCACGACCCGCGGCGGCAGCCCGGCGGTCAGCGGGTAGACCGGCTCGATGGGCTTGAGCTTGTCGGCCTGGTCGAGCGGTGCGACGAAATCGGGATGGGCGATCTGCGGGATGCCGGAATAGAACTCGACCTTGCCGCTGACGATGCGCTCGCTGCCTTTGGGCAGCAGGCGCTCCAGATAGTCGCCTTTCACATTGAAATAGATGAGGGTGATGAACCCGGTGCCGTCATAGCAGACGATACGATAGGGGCGGCGGCCCATGCCCGGCTCGTGGCGCTCGATCTTCAATTTCAGGGTGACGATGCTGCCGTCTTCGAGCTTGGTGACCGACGGCGAGGCGCGGCGATCGACGAGGCCGGTCGGCAGATGCCACAACAGGTCGACGATCAGGGGTCCTGCCGCGCGCTCGATGAGCCGCCCGAGCTGCGGCCCGATGCCCGAGAGCGTCGTTACCGGCGCGAAAAGCTTGTCGAGAAGCTGAGGGCGCAATTTATCGTGTGTCCGCTATTCGCCGTCGGCTCATGACGCGACGCGCGCGAGCCATTATATCTTGGCTTGAGCAGCGCCAAGCCAGACCCATGACACACTTGCCCGACCCGCGCCGCAAGCGGCTGTTGTTTCGCTCGTGGCATCGCGGCACGCGCGAGGCCGATCTGATCCTCGGCTCGTTTGCCGACGAGCATCTGCCCGGGTTCGACGAGGCGCAGCTCGACCGTTACGAAGCGCTGCTCGACCGCGCGGACCCGGACATTTTCGATTGGCTCATGGGCCGCTGCGCGCCGCCGGCCGAATGCGACCACGACGTGACCCGCATGCTGCTCGCGTTCAAATATAAACCGCGCCCGACGTGACAGACTGATGCCGCTCGACGAGCTCAGCCACATCATCGGCAGCCTGCCGCGCCGCGCGACCCTCTTCGGCGCGCCGGAAGGCTACGACGCGGCGGTGCTGGGCGGGCTGTTGCGCGCCGGCAAGGCCCCCGCCTGGTTGCACGTCTGTCGCGACGACGCGCGCATGGGGCGGTTCGCCGCGGCCTTGCAGTTCTTCCACCCCGGCCTTGCGATGCTGACCTTCCCGGCCTGGGATTGCCTGCCTTACGACCGCGTGTCACCGAACGGCGAGATCACCAGCCGGCGCATCGATACCTTAACCTCCCTTGGGACAAGGCTGGCCGCGGATGCGGCCGACGAGCCGATTTTCGTCCTCACCACGGTGAACGCGGCGATGCAGCGCGTGCCGCCGCGGAAACTCTTCGACGGTCGTGTGCTGACGGTCGGCGCCGGCGGGCGCATCGGGCTCGATCGGCTGCAGAGCTTCTTCCTCAACAACGGCTATACCCGCACCGACACGGTGCGCGAGCCGGGCGAATTCGCGGTTCGCGGCGGCATCGTCGACCTCTATCCGTCGGGTGCGGCGCAGCCGGTGCGGCTCGATTTTTTCGGCGACCAGGTCGAATCGCTGCGCTCGTTCGACCCCCTGACCCAGCGTTCGACCGGCAAGCTCGACAAGCTCGAGTTGAAGCCGGTCAGCGAGGTTCTGCTCGACGAGCCGGCGATCACCCGGTTCCGCACACGCTATCGCGAGCTGTTCGGCAATGTCGGCGGCGACGACCAGCTCTATGAGTCGGTCAGCGCCGGCCGGCGCTATGCCGGCATGGAGCATTGGCTGCCGCTTTATTACGAGCGGCTGGAGACCTTGTTCGATTACCTGCCGGGCGCGGCGGTGTCGTTCGACTGGCAGATCGATGAGGTGCGCTCGCACCGGCTCGAAAGCGTCGCCGATTTCTATGCGGCGCGGCGGAGCATCGCGGCGTCCGGCTCCGCTGCTGGCGGCGCGCCGCTCTATCGGCCGGTCAAGCCGGATCAGCTGTTTATCGCCGACGACGAATGGCGGCGGGTGCTCGACGAGCGGGCGGTTGTGCAATTGTCACCGTTTGCCGCGCCGGAAGGCGAACGGGCCGCGTTTGATGCCGGCGCGCGGCCGGCACGGAATTTCGCGGCGGAGCGCGCCGACCCCAAGATCAATCTGTTCGAGGCGGTGCGCGACTATCTCGACGGCGAGCGCAAATCCGGCAAGCGCGCGGCAATCGCCGCGTATAGCGCCGGCGCGGCCGACCGGCTCGCGACGGTGCTGCGCGAGCGCGGGCTGACCGAGCTGCGCCCGGCCGCCGACGCCGCGGCGCTCGATGCGCTGCCGCGCTCGGCGGTGGGACTCGCGATCCTGCCGCTGGAGCAGGGTTTCGCGACCGACAGCCTGGTGATGCTCGGCGAGCAGGACATTCTCGGCGACCGGCTCGCGCGCGCGCCGCGCCGGCGGCGCAACCTCGACGAGTTCATCGCCGAAGCGGCGAGCCTTGCTTCGGGCGACCTCGTTGTCCACGAGGAGCACGGCATCGGCCGTTATGAGGGGCTCGAGACGATCGAGGTCGCCGGCGCGCCGCACGATTGCCTCAAGGTGCTCTATGCCGGCGACGACCGGCTGTTCGTGCCGGTCGAGAATATCGAGGTGCTGTCGCGCTATGGCTCAGAGGATGCCGGGGCGCAGCTCGATCGGCTCGGCGGCGCGGCGTGGCAGGGGCGCAAGGCGCGCGTCAAGCAGCGTATCCGCGAGATCGCCGGCGAGTTGATCCGCGTTGCCGCCGAGCGGCAGCTGCGGCCCGGTGAGGCGATCACCCCGCCCGAGGGGATCTATGAGGAATTCGCCGCGCGGTTTCCGTATCCCGAGACCGACGACCAGCTCCGCGCGATCGAGGACACGCTGGGCGATATGGCTTCCGGGCGGCCGATGGATCGGCTGATCTGCGGCGATGTCGGTTTCGGCAAGACGGAGGTGGCGTTGCGCGCCGCGTTCGTCGCCGCATTCTCCGGCGCGCAGGTCGCGGTCGTGGTGCCGACGACGCTGCTGTCGCGCCAGCATTATCGCAGCTTCACCGAGCGCTTTGCCGGGTTGCCGGTCCGCGTCGCGCAACTGTCGCGGCTCGTCGCCCCGAAGGACGCGAAGCAGATCAAGGAGGGTATCGCCGCCGGCAAGATCGAGATCGTCGTCGGCACCCATGCGCTGCTCGCCAAGGATGTGCGCTTCAAGCATTTGGGGCTCGTCATCGTCGACGAGGAGCAGCATTTCGGTGTCGTGCAAAAAGAGCGGCTGAAGCAATTGAAGGCCGACGTGCATGTGCTGACGCTGACCGCGACCCCGATCCCGCGTACTTTGCAGCTGGCGCTCAGCGGCGTGCGCGAGATGAGCATTATCGCCACGCCGCCAATCGACCGGCTGGCCGTGCGCACCTTTGTGACGCCGTTCGATCCGGTGGTCGTGCGCGAGGCGATCCTCCGGGAACGCGACCGCGGCGGACAAGTCTTCTATGTCGCCCCGCGCATCGCCGACCTTGACGAGGTGCGCACCGAATTACGCAAGATCGTCCCGGAAATTCGTGTCTGCATGGCGCATGGCCGGATGGCTGCGGCCGAGCTCGAAGACGTGATGAGCGCCTTCGACGAGCGTGCCTACGACCTGCTGCTCTCGACCAATATTATTGAGTCAGGACTCGATATTCCATCGGCCAACACATTGATCGTGCACCGTTCCGACATGTTCGGTCTGGCGCAGCTCTACCAGTTGCGCGGACGCATCGGCCGCTCGAAGCTACGCGCCTACGCCTATCTGACACTGCCGGAGAAGAAAAAGCTGGCGCCGACCGCGCAGCGCCGGCTCGAGGTGATGCAAACACTCGATACGCTGGGCGCGGGCTTTCAGCTCGCCAGCCACGACCTCGACATACGCGGCGCCGGCAACCTATTGGGCGACGAGCAGTCGGGTCATATCCGCGAGGTCGGCATCGAGCTCTACCAACACATGCTCGAAGAGGCGGTTGCCGTGGCACGGACGGAAGGCGGCCCCAATGGAGTTGGCACGCCGATGCGCGACGAGGAATGGAGCCCGCAGATCACCATCGGCACGCCGGTGCTGATCCCGGAGGATTACGTCACCGATCTCTCGGTGCGGCTCGGGCTCTACCGCCGCATCGCCGGCCTCGCCAGCCGGCGCGAAAGCGAGGCCTTTGCCGCCGAGCTGATCGACCGCTTCGGCAAGCTCCCGGCCGAGGTCGAGAACCTCTTGCAGATCATCGCCATCAAGCGCGCCTGTAAGATCGCCGGCGTCGAGAAGGTCGAGGCCGGGCCGAAGGGCGCGGTCATCCAGCTGCGCGGCAATCGTTTCGCCAACCCGGCGGGGCTCGTCGAACTGATCCAGAGCCAGGCCGGCCGGTTGCGGCTGCGCCCCGACCAGAAGCTTGTCTATTTGCGCAACTGGGATGACGAGGCGACGCGCCTCAAAGGCGTTGCCGGGCTGATGCAGACGCTGGTGAAGCTTGCCCGCGCGGCTACTCCGGACATGGCGATGCCGCCGCCGACTCGGGAATTGCGCAAGCCGCACGCCGCACAGCGGGTGTGATTAATTTTCTGTACAATATTTGCGAGTATCGTCGGAGCTGCCATCCAAGCGGCATTGGATGTGGAGTATCAGCCATGGCCGATATCCTGATTATCGACGACGATCGGCAGATGCGCCGCCTCTTGACCCGCATCCTTACCGGCGCTGGTCATACGGTGCGTGAAGCAGAAAACGGCCGCGACGGTGTCGCGCGCTTCCGGGAGCAGCGTTCGGCTTTGGTCATTACCGATATCGTGATGCCCGACATGGAAGGGATTGAGACCATCGTCAGCCTGCGGCGCGACAATGCGATGCTGCCGATTATCGCCATTTCCGGCGGCAGTGATCCGATATATCTGCGGGCCGCTTCGGGACTCGGCGCCACGGCGTCACTCGAGAAACCCTTCCACGCGTCCCGGCTGCTTGCTCTGGTCGATGGGTTGCTCGGCGCGTAGCGGGGTTTACCCGCCTCGCCGTTTCGCCCATTGATGCGGCCATGGACGAGGCCGCCGTTACCCTAGAGACAGAAGCGAATCCGCTGTCGATCGAGGAGATCGCCCGGCTGCTGGCGCCGCTGCCGATCTTTGCGCGGTTCGATGCGGCCTCGCTGCGCGCGGTCGCCGAACGCTGCCGGGTCGCGCAGTTCCGCGCCGGCACCACCATCATGCAGGAGGGGCAGCCGAGCACCTTCGCCGACATAATCCTCGACGGCGAGGTCGATGTGTTTGTCGGCACGCCCGCGGGCGAGGTCGATGTCGCGACGGTCGGGCCGCCGCACATGGTCGGCGAGCTGGGCGCGCTGGCGGCGACGCCGCGCAACGCGACGATCGTCGCGCGCAGCGAGCTGCGCGTGCTGCGCCTCGACCGAGACAGCCTGAGGCGCCTCAATCTCGAACACCCGGCTATCGGCGTGGCAATCATCGGTGAGCTGGGCGAGCGCATCCACCGCATGAACCGCTCGCTCGCCTATCTGATATACGCCGCCAACGCACTCGGCCGCGACGAATATGACCCCGCGATGCTCGCCGAGCTGACCCGACAGCCCGGAGAGCTGGCCAATTTGGCACGCGCTTTCGCCAATATGGCCGCCGAACTCGAAGCAAAGCAGCGGCGGCGCGACGAGATGCAGGCCGCCGCGACAATTCAGAACTCGATCCTGCCGCGGCCGCTCGTGCGAGAGGGAGCGCTCGCCATCATAGATCTGCACGCCGAGATGCACCCGGCGCGCGAGATCGGCGGTGATTTCTACGATTTCTTCCTGCTCGACAGCGATCGCCTGGCGATCACCGTTGCCGACGTGTCGGGTAAGGGGATACCGGCGGCGCTGTTCATGGCCGTGTCGCGCACCGTGCTGCGCCTCGGCGAGCGCGGCGACATGGGCGCCGACATGGCGGCGGCGAACCGGCTGCTTGCCGCAGAGAACGCCGCGGCTATGTTCGTCACCGCCTTTCACGGCGTCATCGATCTTAAGACGGGTGTGTTGCGCTACTGCAACGCCGGGCACAATCCTCCCTACTTGCTGCGCGCCGCCGGCGGTCGGGAAACATTGAAGGCGACCGGACTGCCGTTCGGTGTCGATGGCGACTTGTCGTATCGGATCGTCGAGGCTCGGCTCCTGCCGGGCGACACGCTGTTCATGTTCAGCGACGGCATCACCGAAGCGTTCGACCCGGCGGGCGAGGAATTCGGCAACACGCGCCTTGAAGCGGCGCTGGAGGCGGGGCGAGGGCAGGGCGCGGCGTCGCTCGTCAAGAAAATCCTCGCCGCCACAACGAACTTCGCCGCCGGCGCCGAGCAGTCCGACGACATCACCCTGCTGGCGTTGGTCTATCGCCCCTAAGTTCGGCGCTTTTCCAGGCGCAGGCGGTTTTCGTCGCCAGCCCGGCGGTATTCGACGCGGTCCATCACGCGACGGATCAGGTGGATGCCGAGCCCACCGACATCGCGGGTCCCGAGCGGCGCGGTACAGTCGGGTTCGGGCGTGGCAGACGGGTCGAACGGCCGTCCGTTGTCGATGATTTCGGCGGCGACGCGGTCACCATCGAACTCCAGCACGACCGCGATGCGGTGCGGCGACGCGGTGCCGGTAAAGGCGTAGTTGATGACGTTGGCGACCGCTTCATCCAGTGCCAGGATTAGCTTGGACGGCACATCGCCGCCGACCCCGCTCTCGCCGCAGCATGTCTCGACCCAATCGAGCAGGCGCGGGATTTCGGCGATATCGGCAGGGACGTCGAGACGATACTCGGCCATACCGCCTCCTACCTTGCGTCACGGGCGAAGCCAAGCGCTATTGCCTGGAAAAGCGCCCTCATGCAAACCTGCGGTGCCAACATTTATCCCCAGGCCGAGGGAAAGTTTTCATGGACATTGCGCAAGAGCGCGACGGCGATGTTGTCGTCGTGCGGCTGTCGGGGCGGTTCGACAGCAGCGCCGCGCCGAGCGCCGAGGATCAACTGACGGCGGCGGTCGCCGGCGAGGCGCCGCGGGTGGCGATCGACATGAGCCAGCTCTCCTATGTCAGCAGCGCCGGTCTGCGGGTGCTTCTCGTCGCCGCGAAGAAAGTCCAGCAGCAACACGGCAAGCTCGCGCTCGGCGGCCTCGCCGACAATGTCCGCGAAGTGTTTGCCGCGACCGGGTTCGACACGATCATCACGATCGCCGCCGATGCCGCGGCGGCCGTCGCCGCGGTGCGGTGAGGCTGCCGTGCTGAGCTTTTCCGAAGAAATCGTGCTGCTGCTGCTCGACGAAACCGACGGTAATTTCGTGCCGCTGCCGGAAGCGGTCTTCGCGATTGTCATGAGCGGCGCGGCGCTGATGGACTTGGCGCTGCACAACCGCATCGATACCGATCTCGAAAAGATGACAGTGGCCGACCGCACGCCGCTCGGCGACGACATCCTCGACGACGCGCTCGCCAGCCTCGGCAGAAAGAGTGCGACGCTCGACATCGTGGACGCGCTCTACGACGTCGCGACAAGGGCCGAGGAATACCGGGCGCGGGCGCTGAGGCGGCTGATCGCGCGCGGCATCCTCAAGGAAGAGAACGGGCGGCATCTATGGGTCTTCCGCACCCGGCGCTATCCCGTCATCGACGACAGCGAGCAGCAGGAGGTCCGCGCCCGCCTGCGTCAACTGCTGCTGACCGACGAAATCCCCGACCCGCGCGACGTGGTGCTGGTCTGCCTGATTGACGCTTGCGCGCTTGCCGGCTTTGTGCTGAGCGCCGCCGAGCTCGACGCCGCCGCGGCGCGGGTCGAGCAGTTGCGCAAGATGGACCTGATCGGCCAAGCGGTCACCAAAGCCGCCTCGGAGACCGAGGCCATCGTCAAATTCGCCGCGACGACGATGTAGCGCTTCGCGCGCTTGCAAGACTCGCATAACCAATCAGCATAATAAGGAAGGCTTACGATCTTGCCTTTGCGGCGGGGCTGCGCCAGCATGACGCAGCAGCCTTCGAGGCGAAGCCCTTTGGTCGGGTCTTGGGGGCAGATGTCAGATGGAGGAGAACGGCAGATGGCGCGTCAGTACAAGCGGATCGATTCCGACGGTCATATCCTGGAGCCGGTGACGCTGTGGAACGACTACATGGACCCCAAATTCCGCGACCGCGCGCCCAAGATCATCATCGACAATGACGGCAAGGAAAAGCTGTTCCTGGAAAACCAGGTGCTTGGCTCGCAGCAGGGCATGGGCGGCATTGGCGGGGTCGGCGCGCGCCAGGGCGAGATCAAGGCCGAGACGATGAAATACGAGGATGGGCGGCCGGGCGGTTTCGATCCGCACAAGCGCATCCCCGATATGGACCTCGACGGTATCGATGCGGCATTCCTCTATCCCAGCATGGGGCTCTTTTCGGGCGCGGTGCATGACCCGGCGCTCGCCGGCGCGCTGTGCCGTGCCTACAACCGCTGGCTCGCCGACTATTGCAAGCCTTATCCGGACCGCCTGTTTGGCATCGCGATGCTGCCGATGCAGGATGTCGATACGGCGATCGAGGAGATGAAATTCGCCCGCAAGGAATTGGGCATGCGCGGCGGTTTCATGCGACCGAACCCCTATAACGACCGGCTGATCCACGACCTGGCCTACGAGCCGTTTTGGACCGCGTGCGAGGAATACGACTTTGTCGTCGGCTTCCACGAAGGCGGGTCGAGCGGCATGCCGACGGTCGGTATCGACCGCTTTCAGGGCCGCGCCGCGCAGCACATCATTTCGCACACGATGGAGATGATGCTGGCTTGCCTCTCGATGATCTGGGGCGGCGTTTGCGAACGGCACCCGAAGCTGCGTGTCGGCTTCCTCGAGTCGGGCGGCGGCTGGATCGCGCCATGGCTCGACCGCATGGACCGCCATTTCGACGACCAGGGCTTCAACGACAGCGGCCTCAAGCACCGGCCCAGCGAAATCTTCAAGCAGCAGTGCTGGATTTCATTCGAGCCGGTCGAAGGCAGCCTTGCGCATCTCGCCGATTACGTCGGCCCCAACAAGATCCTGTGGGCGACCGACTACCCGCACCGCGACGGCTTCTTCCCCGGCGCGCCGGACATGATCGAGAAGCAGCTTGACGCGGCCGGCGTGTCGGCCGCGACCAAGCACGGCGTCATGGCCGGCGGCGCGATGGCGTTTTACGGGCTGAATTGACGCTTTAGGGCATCATTGCGAGGAGCGTAGCGACGCGGCAATCTCGTTCCGAGACTCCTCTGGACGAGATTGCTTCGCTGCGCTCGCAATGACAGCAATGAATTGAGGGAGGGCCCAAGTGGCGCGCCAATACAATGTCGTCGACGCCGATGCGCATATCCTCGAGCCGCTCGACCTGTGGGATCGCTACATCGATCCGGCCTTCCGCGATCGTGCGCCAAGGCTGATCACCGACAAGGACGGCAAGCAGCGCCTGCTGATCGAAGATCGCATCGTCGGCAGCTCCAAGGGGCTGGGGGTCGCCGGGGCGATCGGCGCGCGCGACGGCGTCGTCTGCGACGATACGATGGAATACAGCCAGGGGCGGCCCGGCGGGTTCGACCCGCACGCGCGCATCCCCGACATGGACATGGACGGGATCGACGCGGCGTTCCTCTACCCGACGCTCGGCCTGTCGAGCGGCGCGGTGACCGAGCCGGAACTCGCGGCGGCATGCTGCCGCGCCTACAACCGCTGGCTCGCCGACTACTGCAAGCCCTATCCCGACCGCTTGTTCGGCGTGGCGATGCTGCCGCTGCAATCGATCGAGCTGGCGATCGAGGAAATGAAGTTCGCGCGAAGGGAGCTCGGCTTCCGCGCCGGCTTCCTGCGGCCGAACCCCTACAATAACCGGCTGATCCACGATCTCGCCTACGAGCCGTTCTGGACCGCGGCCGAGGAGCTCGACTTCGCGATCGGCTTTCACGAAGGCGCCAGCGCCGGTATGCCGCAGGTCGGCAGCGACCGTTTCGCGACGCGCGGGGCGCAGCACATCATCACCCATACGATGGAGATGATGCTGGCGGCGTTGAGCATGATCTGGGGCGGCGTTTGCGAGCGGCACCCGAAGCTGCGGGTCGCGTTCCTCGAGTCGGGCGGGGGCTGGATCGCGCCATGGCTCGACCGCATGGACCGGCATTTCGACGACCAGGGCTTCAACGACAGCGGTCTCAAGCACCGGCCGAGCGAAATTTTCCAGAAAAGCTGCTGGATTTCGTTCGAGCCGGTCGAGGGCAGCCTCAAAGCGCTTGCCGGTTATGTCGGGCCGCACAAGATCATGTGGGCGACCGACTATCCGCATCCGGACGGGTTCTTTCCTGGCGCGCCGCAGCTGGTGCGCGACAAGCTCGAAGGCTATTCCCCGGAGGCGAAGCGTCAGGTCATGGCCGGCGGCGCGATGGCGTTTTACGGATTGCACTGACACGGAAGCAGGGAGGCGCACATGGCTCGGCAATACAATGTCGTTGACGCGGACGGGCATATCCTGGAGCCGCTTAACCTGTGGACCGACTACATCGAGCCGCAATACCGCGACCGGGCGCCGAGGCTCGTCACCAACAACCACGGCCGGCAGCAGCTGCAGGTTGATACCGCACTGCTCGGCAGTGCCGAGCGCGGCCTGGGGGCGATCGGCGCGATCGGCGCGCCTGACGGCCATGTGATCGCCGACGGTTTCGAGTATAGCCAAGGCCGCGCCGGCGGGTTCGACCCGCACAAGCGCATCCCCGACATGGACATGGACGGGATCGACGCGGCGTTTCTCTATCCCAGCATCGGGTTGTTTGTCGGCGGCATTCAGGACCCCGGCCTCGCCGGCGCCACCTGCCGGGCCTATAACCGCTGGCTCGCCGATTACTGCAAACCCTATCCCGACCGGCTGTTCGGTGTCGCGATGCTGCCGATGCAGGATGTCGATCAGGCGATCAAGGAGATGACCTTTGCGCGCCAGGAACTCGGCTTCCGCGCCGGCTTCCTGCGGCCCAACCCCTACAATAACCGCCTCATCCACGACCCCGTCTACGAGCCGTTCTGGAATGCGGCCGAGGAGCTCGATTTCGCGATCGGCTTCCACGAGGGCGCATCGCCCGGGATGCCGCAGGTCGGGGTCGACCGCTTCCAGGGCCGCGGAGCACAGCACATCATCAGCCACACGATGGAGATGATGCTGGCCGCGCTTAGCATGATCTGGGGCGGCGTCTGCGAACGGCATCCGAAGCTGCGCGTCGGCTTCCTCGAAAGCGGCGGCGGGTGGATCGCGCCGTGGCTCGACCGCATGGACCGGCATTTCGACGATCAGGGCTTCAACGACAGCGGTCTCAAGCACCGCCCGAGCGAGTTGTTCCAGCGCCAGTGCTGGATTTCGTTCGAACCGGTCGAGGGCAGCCTCAAGGTGCTGGCTGACTATGTCGGGCCCCACAAGATCATGTGGGCGACCGACTACCCGCACCCGGACGGATTCTTCCCCGGCGCGCCCAAGATGATCCAAAAGCAACTCGAAGGCCTCTCCGAGGAAACCAAGCGCGGCGTCATGGCCGGCGGCGCGATGGGGTTCTACGGGCTGCAATAAAAGCTGTCATTCCGGGACGTGGGTGAGGTCCGGCCTAATCGGCCGCCCCGGAATGACAATCCTTTGGGTGCTTCTCGCTCAAAATCCGCCGTAACTCGCGACCTTGCCGACGAGGTGCCGCGAGGGATCGAGCGTCGAGCGCGGCGTCGGCGCCGCGCCCGTGCCGGCAAAGGCGCGGTCGTGCGCGTCGATCTGGAAGGCGTAATTGTCGCGGTAGCGGCGATAGGCGTCTTCGTGGCGGGCGATCGCCGCGGGATGGAACTCGCCTTCGCGCGGCGGCGGCAGGATGTCGAAATACCCGCCGGTGTTCCGGCCGCGCACCAGCGGGGTCAGCATCCTCACCTCGCTGGTGATCCGGCAATGCGCCGGGATGTAGCTGATGCCGATGCCGACCCGGCGGTGGTCGGCGCGGTTGGGGGCCGAGCGGTGCGTGCACAGCGTGTGGTGCAACGAGAAGCTGCCCGCCGGTACCGCCATCATCACCGTGCCGCTCTGGTCGAACTCGTCGACGATCTCCTGACCGCCGCCATTGATGCTGTGTTCGAGCCCAAGCGCGGCGTGGCGCAGCTGCCGCGGGCGCCCGTGCGACGGCACCACCTCCATGCAGCCGGCTTCCTCCGTCGCGTCGCTGAGCGCAACCCAGGCGGTCACGTGCTCATAGGGCTCGATGCCGAAATAGGTCGCGTCCTGGTGCCAGGCGGCAAAGACCGGGCTGTGTGCGTCTTTGATGAAAAAGGTCGTGGTGAAGACCAGGATGTCGGGGCCGACCAGATCCTCGACCGCGTCGAGGATGCGCGGATGGCGGATCAGCCCGTCGAGCCAGGGCAGGAACGCGTAAGCCTGCGAGCGCCAGCGCCAGTCGCCGTGATTGACCGGCGTGCCGAGCCATTCTTCGAAACGCGCCAGGCCCGCCTGACACTCCGCCAGCTCAGCGTCGGATAGCGCCTTGTGCGGGAAGGAAAAGCCGTCGCGCTTGTAGGCATCGATCTGTTGCCGGGTGAGCATCGTATCGTCCCTCGTCTGATGGGCCGCGACGTCCATTATTACCCATCCCGGCGAAGGCCGGGACCCTTTTATCGGCTGCTCGTCGGTGGAGGAGTGGACCCCGGCGCCGGGGTGGCGGGTAAGGCTCGGCACGAGATCCCCGGGTCAAGCCCGGGGGGATGACGAGGGCGATATGCTCGCCCTCGTCAGCTGTTCGCTTGGATGATGTGGCGCACGCGGGGGTAGACCTCGTTCGCCCAGCGGCGGCCGCTGAACACGCCGTAATGGCCGACGCCGGTCTGCAAATGATGGTTGCGGCGGATCGGCAGGATCGAGGTGCACAGCTCCTGCGCCGCCAGAGTCTGGCCGATTGAGCAGATGTCGTCGTTCTCGCCCTCGACGGTAAGGAGCGCGGTGCGCCGGATCGCCACCGGCTCGACCTTGCGGCCGCGCGACACCAGCACGCCGCGGGCCAGTTCGTGCTTTCGAAAGATGCGGTCGACGGTCTGCAGGTAGAACGACGCGGTCAAATCCATGACGGCAAAATATTCCTCATAGAAGGCACGGTGCGCGACGCTGCCCTTCTCGTTCTCGTCGATGACATTGTCGAACTGGCGGGCGAAGGCGCGGATATGGCGTTCGAGGTTCATCGCCATGAACGCCGCGATTTGCAGAAAGCCGGGATAGACCCGGCGGTAGGCGCCGGGGTGCTGAGCCGGGACGCGCTGGATCAAATTGGCCTCGAACCACTCGATCGGGTGTTCCATCGCCAGATCGTCGACCTTGGTCGGCTTGATCCGCGTGTCGATCGGCCCAGCCATCAAGGTCATGCTGCGCGGCTGGCAGGGGTTCCCCGATTGCGCCATCAGCGCCACTGCGGCGAGCACGGCGACGACCGGCTGGCACACCGCGACGACATGTGAGCCTTCGCCCAGCACCTCCAGGCACTGGATGATGTGGTCGATGAAATCGTCGAAATCGAAATCGCCGGCCGAAAGCGGCACGTCGCGCGCATTGTGCCAATCGGTGATGTAGATGTCGTTCTCCGGGAGCATCGTGCGCACCGTGTGGCGCAGCAACGTCGCGAAATGGCCCGACATCGGCGCTACCAGGAGCACGCGTGGCTGCGGATGTGCCGTCTCCTTCTTGAAATGCAGCAGGGTCGAGAACGGCGTGACGCGCACTTTCTCCTCGGTGACCGGGACGGTGCTGTTGCCGATCGCGACGCGATCGATGCCGAATTCGGGCCGGTGGTGCTGCAACCGGCCTTCGGCGAAAAGCTGGCAAGCCGCCATCACGCTGCGTTGCAGCGCGGTCTGCGGCAGGCCGAGCCAGGGTCGGGCGAACGCGTCGCCAAATGATGCCGCCATGCTCTGAAACGGAGCGAGGCCGTCGGCGTAACTCTGGTAAAGCTGGTACAGCACCGTGCGCTTTCCGCTCCGAACGCTAGGGCTTCGAATGGCGCGTGGGAAAAACGCTATCGGGGCCGTCGAACAGAACTCGACACTTAAGATAGTCTGGGTTGCGTTGCAGTGCGAGATGCTTTGTGCTCTGCAGCATTGCAATTTTATTTCGGAACCGGCGGCGCTGGCCCGGGTCTTGCCGGGTTAAGAAAGCCTGCTAGATTGCCTGCAGGCTTCTCCGAAGGTTATTGCCATGGCGAAGGCCGTCCTTACGATCAGCAGCAAGAACTACTCGTCGTGGTGCCTGCGCGGCTGGCTGATGGCCAAATGGGCCGGGCTCGATTTTGACGAGCAGATCGTGTCGGCCGACGATCCGTCGGTGCGCGCCGAATTGCTGTTGCAATCGTCGTCGATCCTGGTGCCGACCTTGACCCATGAGGGTGTCACGATCTGGGATACGCTGGCGATCGGTGAGTACCTGCACGAGAAATTTCCCGAGGCCGGGCTGTGGCCGAAAGACCCGGCGGCGCGGGCGCATTGCCGGGCGATTTGCGGCGAGATGCATGCGGGTTTCGGCGCGCTGCGCGCGGCTTTGCCGGTCAATCTCAAGAGCACCAAGCCGGGGTTTGTCGTGTGGTCGGCGGCGCGGGCCGATATCGACCGCATCCTGAAGATCTGGTCCGAATGCTTCGGGCGCTATGGCGGGCCTTTTCTCTTCGGCAAAAAGGAGACGATCGCCGACGCGATGTATGCGCCGGTGTGCACCCGCTTCCGCACCTATTGCGTGGAGTTGCCGGCCGACGCCGACGCGTATTGCGAGCAGATCATGAGCCTGCCGACAATGGTCGAATGGATCGAGGCCGCCAAAGCCGAACCCGAGGACATGCCCGAACTCGACGCCGAGTTCTGAACCCGCCACGAGCGGGTCATTGGGAGAGAACGTCATGGATTTTGCCGACGCCCCGGAACATGCCGCGTTCCGCCGCGAGTTCCGCGCCTGGCTCGACGCCAATCTGACCGACGACCTCAAGGTCGAGGACGCGTCGGATTCCCGCGTCGCGCCCGACCGTCAGACGCTCGAAAAGCGCATCGCCTGGCAGAAGAAGATGTATGCCGCCGGCTGGGTCGGCATCTCGTGGCCCAAGGAATATGGCGGGCGCGGCGCGAGCTTTATCCAGCAGGTGATCTTCGACGAAGAGTATTTCCGCGCGCACGCGCCGATCCTGCCTGGCCATAGTGCGATCAACCTGTTGGGACCGACCCTGATTCAGCTCGGCACCGAGGCGCAGAAAAAGCGCCACCTGCCGGCGATCCTCGCCGGCGACGAACGCTGGTGCCAGGGTTTCTCGGAGCCGGGCGCCGGCGGCGACCTCGCGAGCTTGCGCACGCGCGCCATCGACAAGGGCGACCATTTTGTCGTCAACGGCCAGAAGGTGTGGACCTCTGGGGCGCATTTCGCGGACTGGTGCTTCCTCTTGGTGCGCACTGATCCGGAGGCGCCGAAGCACCAGGGCATCACCTACCTGCTCGTCGATATGAAGACGCCGGGGATCACCGTGCGGCCGCTGGTACTGCTCAACGGCCACCGGCATTTCAACGAGGTGTTCTTCGAGGACGTGGTCGTGCCGAAGGAGAATATCGTCGGCAAGATCAACGAGGGTTGGAAGGTCGCGATCACGACCTTGATGTTCGAGCGCGGCGGGGCCGGCGGGCGCGACCATGCGGCGCAGATTGCCCGCCTTGTCGAACTCGCGAAGCAATTCCCGACGCGGCAGGAGCCGGCCTGGAACCAAACCCATGTGCGGCAGATGCTGTCGCAGCTGATGATCGACGCGCAGGCCCTGAAGGTGACGCGGTTGCGCGGCCTTACCCGCCGGCTGCGCGGCGAGCCGCCGGGGCCGGAAGGCTCGATCCTCAAGCTATTCGGCTCCGAGCTGGCGCAGCGCATCGCCGACGCGTCGTCGACCTTGCTCGGCCCCTATGCGACGATCGAGGGCGCCACCGAGGCGGTGCCCGATGCCGGGCGCTGGGCGCACCGCGTCATGGGCGCGCGGCAATACGCGATCGCCGGCGGAACGAGCGAAATCCAACGCAACATCATCGGCGAACGCGTGCTCGGCCTGCCGAAGGGGTGATGAGTGCGCAATCCGGGCCTTCGGGGTCAAACTTCCCTCGACGTCCTCGAATACGAGCTCGTCCAAGAGCAGGCCGCCGCGCTCGGACGGATGGGCCGCGCGCTGGAAACGGCCCTCGCCAGGCTGTGGGACTTCGACGCTGGCCATCCGCGCGACGAGGGGCGAGAGGTGCGACGCGCCCTGGTGAGAGAGGCGGGTAAGGCGCTTTGGATGTTTGTCGTTCAGCGCGAGGCTTGCGGCCTGCGCGACAGTCGAACGGTTCTGCGCGACTACAATGTGCCGGGGGAGGTGATGTTGCACTCCGGTTGCTCGGAACCTGTTGTCCCCCAACGATGGCGCCGCCAACACGCACCGAGGGTCGGATAGATGGATATCGGCTTTAGCGAAGAGCAACAAATGCTGCGCGATACCGCGCGCAAGTTCCTCGATGCCGCCTGCACCACCAAATTCGTTCGCGAACGCATGGCGACCGAAGAGGCGATGACCCCGGAATTCTGGTCGCAGCTCGCCGAGCAGGGCTGGCTCGGCATCAATTTCGCCGAGGAGGATGGCGGTGCCGGGCTGGGCCTCGTCGATCTCGTCGTGCTGATGGAGGAGATGGGCCGCGCGGTGATGCCGGGGCCGTATTTGGCAACGGTGCTGCTCGGCGGCGCGGCGATCCGCGAGGCGGGTTCGCCGGCACAGCGCCGGGAATATCTGCCGCAAATCGCCGAAGGGCGGCTAAAGGCGACCCTCGCCGCCATCGAGCCCGCCGCGCGCTGGGACGCTTCGGGCATCATGATGAGTGCGCGACCCGCGGGCGGCGGGTTCGCTCTTTCGGGGTCGAAGCTCTTCGTGCCCGACGCGCATCTCGCCGACGTCATCGTCGTCGCCGCGCGTACCCGCGACGGCAGCACCATGGAAGACGGCATCAGCCTGTTCCTCGTGGCGAAGGACGTGGCGGGGCTTTCCGTCGCGCTGATGCCGTCGATCGACGAGACCCGCAAGCTGTGCGAAATCCGCTTTGACAATGTCGCGGTGCCGCAGACGGCGCTGCTCGGCGAGCTGCACCAGGGCTGGCCGGCGCTGGCGCGGGTCTATGACGCTGCATCGGTGGCGCTGGCCGCTGAAATGTGCGGCGGCGCGCAGCGCGTGCTCGACATGACGGTCGACTACGCCAAGCTGCGCGTCACGTTCGGCAAGCCGATCGGCAGCTACCAGGGCGTCAAGCACAAATGCGCCGACATGCTGGTCGAGGTCGAGAACGCCAAGTCGCTTGTCTACTACGCCGCCTGGGCGGTCGACGAGAAGCAGTCCGACGCGTCGATGGCGGTGTCGATGGCCAAGGCCTATGCGTCGGATGCCAGCCGAAAGGTGTCAAACAGCGGCATCCAACTGCACGGCGGTATCGGCATGACCTGGGAGCACGATCTCCACCTTTACATGAAGCGCGCCAAGGCGAGCGAGGTCGCGTTTGGCGACGCCACCTGGCATCGCGAACGGGTCGCGGCCCTGCTGGGGAACTAGCGGCGCTCCCAGATTCCATCCCGGCGCTCGGGCCGCGCGCAGCGCGGGCCCGTGGGCCGGGGTGGCGCAAATTTTGGTATGATGCGGCGTGACAATCCGACTTCTAACCCCAAATCTCGCCAAGATCGCCGGCTATGTCGCGGCGCTGGAGCAGGGTTGGTCGCCGGACACGACGCGCGATGTCTCGGGCGAGCAGCTTGCTATCTACCGCCGCGACCCGGCGGCGCTGATCGACGAGCTGACCCGTCAAGACGGCACGATCACGCGGGCCGACGGCGAGGTGGTGCCAAAGCTGCCGAACCGGGTGTTGTGGCTCGATGACGGCGAGTTCTGCGGCAGCATCAATCTGCGGTATCAACACGGCACCGACGAGCTGCCGCCGTGTGTCAGCGGCCATATCGGCTATGCCGTGGTGCCGTGGAAACGGCGGCGCGGCTACGCGACCGAGGCGCTGCGCCTGATGCTGCCGGTGGCGCGCGAATGCGGCCTTTCGCGCCTCGAATCACCTGCGACGAAGATAACGAGCCGTCGCGCAAGGTGATCGTCGCCAACGGCGGCGCGTTCGAGCGGCGATACGAGGACGCCGACGGCAAGGCCAAGCTGTCGTTTCGGGTCGACCTTTCAGCGTGATAAGCTCGTCGGCATGGCCGGGTCGATTTACGACGCCCCACATCTGGCGAAGAACGCGGCGAATTTCGCGGCGCTGACGCCGCTTTCGTTTCTGGCGCGCGCCGCTTCGGTCTATCCCGAGAAGACGGCCGTCATCGATGGCGAGAGACGCTTCACCTGGCGCGAGTTCGCCGAACGCTGCCGGCGCTTTGCATCGGCGCTGACCCGGCGCGGGATCGGCGCTGGCGACACGGTCGCGGTGCTGGCGCCCAACGTGC
Source organism: Allostellaceae bacterium (assembly GCA_035504235.1). Lineage (GTDB taxonomy): Bacteria > Pseudomonadota > Alphaproteobacteria > ATCC43930 > CGMCC-115725 > DATARH01. The sequence continues at coordinate 35,051 of DATJSH010000031.1, forward strand.
CGGCGATGCTCGAAGCGCATTACGCGGTGCCGACGGCGGGCGCGGTGCTCAACGCACTCAATTACCGGCTCGATGCGGCGTCGATCGCCTTCATCCTCGACCACGGCCAGGCAAAGCTGCTGGTCGCCGACCGTGAGTTCGCTCCCGTCGCAAAGGACGTCCTCGGACGGCTCGGCCGCACGCTGCCGGTGGTCGAGATCACCGATGGCGATGGTCTCATGCAGCTGGCCGACATCGAATACGAGGAATTTCTGGCTGGGGGCGATCCCGGTTTCGCGTGGTCGCCGCCGAGCGACGAATGGGCGCCGATCGCGCTCAACTACACCTCCGGCACCACCGGCAACCCCAAGGGCGTCGTCTATCACCATCGCGGCGCCTTCTTGAACGCGACGGGCAACGCGATCCTCTTCGGGCTGGGACCGCAATCGGTCTACCTGTGGACGCTGCCGATGTTCCACTGCAACGGCTGGACCTATACCTGGGGCGTGACCGCCGTCGCCGGCACGCATATTTGCCTGCGCCGGGTCGACCCGGCGCTGATCTTTGCTGCCATCGCCGAGCACAAGGTGACGCATCTCTCGGGCGCGCCGATCGTGCTCAACATGCTGGTGCATGCGCCCGATAGCGTGAAACAGCGCTTCGACCATGTCGTCGAGGCCTCGACCGGCGGCGCCGCGCCGCCCTCGCCGGTGATCGAGGCCATGGAACGGATGGGGTTCCGGGTGACGCACCTCTACGGCCTCACCGAAAGCTACGGGCCGACGACCATCTGCGCCTGGCAGGAGGAATGGGGTGGGCTGCCTCTGTCCGAGCGCGCCGGCAAGATGGCGCGGCAGGGGGTGCAGACCATCACGCTCGACCGCCAGCGCGTCGTCGATCCGGCGACAATGCGGGATGTGCCGGCCGACGGCGAGACGATCGGCGAGGTGGTGGTGCGCAGCAACACGCTGATGAAGGGCTACCTCACCAACCCCACCGCGACCGGCGAGGCGTTCGCCGGCGGCTGGTTCCACACCGGCGATCTCGCGGTCATGCACCCGGACGGGTATATCGAGGTCAAGGACCGCTCGAAGGACATCATCATCTCGGGCGGCGAGAACATCTCGTCGATCGAGGTGGAGGAGGTGCTCTACCGCCATCCGCAAGTCATGGAGGCGGCGGTGGTCGCAAAGCCCGACGACAAATGGGGCGAGACTCCCTGCGCGTTTGTGACCCTGAAGCCCGATGCCGAGAAGGTGAGCGCGGCCGACATCATCGGGTTTTGTCGCGCCAATCTCGCGCACTTCAAGGCGCCGCGCACGGTGGTGTTCGGCCCGCTGCCGAAAACCTCGACTGGGAAAATACAAAAATACGCGCTGCGCGAGCAGGCGAAGGAGGTGGTGGCGTGACCGGGCTTCCGAGCTTCTCGGTCGAGGGTCAGGTCGCGCTGGTGACCGGCGCCTCGAGCGGCATCGGGCTGCATCTCGCGGAAGTGCTGGCGCTGGCTGGCGCCAAGGTGGCGCTCGCCGCGCGGCGCATCGACCGGCTCGACGCCGCTTGCGCCGCGATCCGCGAGCGGGGTGGAACGTGCCTGGCGACGGCGCTCGACGTCACGGACCAGAAAAGTATCGCCGCGGCGTTGGCAACGACCGAAGCGCGATTGGGACCTCTATCGATCCTCGTCAACAACGCCGGGGTCGTCGTCTCCAAGCCGTTCTTCGAGCACACCGAGGAAGATTGGGATCACGTCGTCGACACCAATCTCAAGGGTGCGTGGTTGATGGCGCGCGAGTTCGCGGCGCATCTCGTCGCCAAGAAACGGCCGGGCCGTATCGTCAACATCGCCTCGGTGCTGAGTTTCCGCACCATCGCAAGAGTTCCTTCCTATCTTGCTGCGAAAGCTGGGCTTCTGCATCTCAACGGCGCGATGGCGATGGAGCTGGCGCGCTACAATATTCTCGTCAATGCGATCGCGCCCGGCTATGTGGTGACCGATTTCAACCGCGATTTCCTGATGAGCGAAGCCGGGCTGAAGCTGGCGGCACGGGTGCCGATGAAGCGCGTCGGTCAGGTCGAGGATCTCGGCGGCGCGCTGCTGTTCCTCTGCTCGCCGGCGAGCGCCTATGTCACCGGCGCCTGCATCTCGGTCGATGGCGGCCACGGCATTGCCGCGATCTGAAGCTGGGCTGGGTGACCGCCAGCGCGCGGTCGCCGAGTTCCTCAAGACGGAGAGTGGCGCGGAAGCGGTCGAGATCACCCGGCTGCAATTGCTGTCGGGCGGGGCGATCCAGGAAAACTGGGCGATCGATGCCGAGTTCGACGGCGGCATACTGCCGGGCACGCAGCGTCTGGTGTTACGCTGTGATGCCGCGACCGGGGTGCCGTCGAGCCTCGGCCGGGTCGAGGAATTTCACGTTCTGAAAGCCGCGTTCGTCGCCGGGATAACCGTCCCCGAGCCGCTTTTCGCGTGCGCGGAAAAGGCGGTGATTGGCAAGCCGTTCTTTGTGATGCGCCGCGTCGCGGGCAGCGCGGCAGGGCGTCCGATCACGCTCGATCCGGCGCTGGAGCCGGCGCGGCCGGCGATTGCTGAGCGGCTCGGGCGCGAGCTGGCGCATCTGCAGACGATCCGCCCGCCGCGGGCCGACCTCGCATTCCTGCCGCCCTATGCCGGTCCGCAAGCGGCGATCGCCGGGTTCCGAGCCTATCTCGATGGGCACCCCAACCCGCGACCGGTGCTCGAATGGGCCTTGCATTGGGCCGAGACGCATCTGCCCGCGACGCTGCCGCCGGTGCTGTGCCATCGCGATTTCCGCACCGGCAATTACATGCTCGCCCAGGGACCTGGGCGTGCGCAACTCACCGCGATCCTCGACTGGGAATTTGCCGGCTGGGGCGACCCGGACGAGGATATCGGCTGGCTTTGCTGCAAGGGCTGGCGCTTCGGCCGGCTCGACCGCGAGGCCGGCGGTATCGCCGCGCGCGCGCCGTTCTATCGCGGCTACGAAGAAGAGAGTGGCCGGGTACTCGATCCCGGGCGGGTCAGGTTCTGGGAGGTCTACGCCAATATCCGCTGGGCCGTCATCGCGCTGCAGCAGAGCGACCGGTTTCTCATCGGCGGGGCGCGGAGCCTCTCGACCGCGATCACCGGACGACGGGCGAGCGAATGCGAGCTCGAATTGCTGATGCTGCTCGACGGCGACGGCGCGGCGCACCGGCAGACGCACAGCCTCGGCCCGGCCTTTCCTCATCGAGGAGGAGGGAGCACGCCCGGACTGTGGGATCTGCCGATGACCCGCGACCTGCTGGCGCTGGCGCGCGAGACGTTGCTCGACGAGCTGCTGCCGCTGTTGCCGCCGGAGCGCGAGCGCGACGCGCACCTTGTCGCCACGGTGTTGGCCATTGCTGCGCGCGAGGCGGCGGGCGAGGGTCGGCAAGGGCAGATCGCGGGCGAGTTGGCGAGGTTCTATGCAAACCTTGCCCCTCACCCCAACCCTCTCCCCGCAAGCGGGGAGAGGGAGCACGATCGAGAG
>DATJSH010000032.1:0-38295 GCA_035504235.1 Allostellaceae bacterium
ACATGATGTGGTTCGAGGCGGGCGCCGCGGCCGCCAATTCCGGGGTGCAGTTCACCGCGATCGGCCATGGCGGCACGTTCACCGCCGACGAATTCCGCGCCGCGGCAAAACCACGCGGGCACATCGTCCTGCCGCCGACCATGCTCGTTGCCATCGAGAACACCCATAACATGGGTGGCGGCCTGGTCTTTCCGCAGGACGAGGCTGTCGCGATCTGCGGGACCGCATGCGATCTGGGAATCGCCTCCTACCTCGACGGCGCGCGCCTGTTCAATGCCGCCGCAGCGAGCGGGGCCAGCCTCGCCGCCCTCGCGCAGCCTTTCGACCTAGCGTCTGTCGCGCTGTCGAAGGGGCTTGGCTGCCCGGTCGGCAGTGTGCTCGCCGGCAGTGCAGCGCTGATCGCGGAAGCTGTCACCGCGCGCCGGCGGTTCGGCGGAGCGCTGCGCCAATCCGGCATCCTCGCTGCTGCCGGGCTCTACGCGCTCGACCACAATATTTCCCGGCTAGCCGACGACCACAGCAACGCGCGGCTTCTCGCCGAACGCCTCGCCGGGCTGCCGGGCGTTCGGCTCGATCTCGCGACGGTGCAAAGCAATATCGTGATCTGGGAAATGACGCCGGACGTGCCCGACGCGGCGATTATCGTCGCCAGGGCCAAGGACGCCGGCGTGCTGATCTCCGCCCTGGGCGGCCGCGGCATCCGCGCCGTGACCCATATGGATGTCAGCCGCGAGCAATGCCGCCAGGCGGCGGACGTCCTGCGCTCGATCGTGAACGGCTAGGCGGCCCGCTTCCGCAGCAGATATTTCTGCTCACCGCTCAGCACGAGCTCGTTCTTCTGGTTGTGCACTGTCACCGCGACTGTCACCACGCCGGTCGTGCGCTGCGAGGTCAGCGCGTCGACGGTCAGTGACGGGTAAAGCGTGTCGCCGGGATAAACCGGCTTCAGGAACTTCGACGACTGCTCGATAAAGGCGATCAGCGAGTCGCCGACCACATGGGCGAAGGTGCCGGCCCCGGCCGCGGTAAAGCACAGCACCTGAAACCCATGCGCCAGCGGCCCCGGATGGCCGCGTTCGCGGCAATATTCGATGTCGTAATGGATCGGGTGGTTGTCGCCCGACACCGTCTGAAACGCGGCGAAATTGGCATCGGTGACAGTGCGGCTCGGGATGTAGAAACTGTCACCGACGTTCAAGTCCTCGAAGAATTTGCTCTCGGGGAAGCGGTGACGGCTTCGGTCGAAATCACTCACGGCAGTACCACCGCTTGTTCCGCGACAAGGCGAGCCATCGCCGCATCGCCGTAGCCAAGCTCGGCGAGGATCGCGCGGCCATGCTCGCCAATATGCGGCGCAAGCGACAGCGCGGCGTCGGCTTCAGGCGAGACGCCCGGCGAGCGCGGTACCTTGAACGCCGGCATGTCGATCGGCTCGACCGCGACCGCACCACCGGTCGCAACGATATGCGGGTCGCCGAGCCAATCGTCGAAGCCATTGATCCGGTCGGAGAGAATGTCCGCCTCGCGCAACACCTTGAGCCAATGCGCCGTCGTGTCGCGCGCAAAGATCGCACCGAGCGCAGCGAAAATCGCCGCGGTATTTTCGTAGCGCGCCGCAAAGGTCGAAAAGCGCGGATCGCTCGCGAGCTCCGTTGCACCGAGCGCTGTGACGAGGCGTACGAAATCCGCCTCGCGCAGCAGCGCGAGCATCACCCAGCCGTCGCTGGTGCGGTGCGCGCCGGTCGGCACGTTGACGACTTGCGGCTTGCCGTCTTCAAGCACATGCTCGGCGAGCTTGTGCCCGAGGATCGCGGCAGCGCTTTGCGCGAGGCTCAGTTCCAGCCGCGCGCCCTGGCCGCGCCGCTCACGCGCATAGAGCGCGACGCCGATGGCCTGCGCCGCGTAGACCCCGGTCAGCGCGTCGACGATCATCGCGCCGACGCGATGCGGCGCGCCGTCGTTGCCGATATTGAGCGCCGCAATCCCGGAAAATGCCTGCGCCACGCTGTCGGTGCACGGCAGGCCGAGATGCGGCCCTTCCTGGCCGAAACCGCTGACCGAGACATAGATGACGCGGGGGTTCAAAGCCCGAACCGCCTCGTAACCGAGCCCGAGCCGGGCCGCGACGCCGGGGCGGAAACCTTCGATCACGATGTCGCCGCGTTTTGCCAGCGCCAGCGCGACATCGCGACCCGCCGGGGCGCGCAGATCGATAGCGATGCCCCTCTTGCCGCGATTGAAATGCGCCGACATCGCGGTCTGATCGCCATACCGCTTGCCGAGGCCGCGCGACCAGTCGCCGGCCGGCGGCTCGAGCTTCACCACATCGGCGCCATGCATCGCCAGGATCATCGCGCAATACGGCGCGGCGATACCCTGCCCGAGATCAAGCACTTTGAGGCCGCGATAGGCGCCTTCGTTGGTCATCGAAGATCACTCAACACAGTTGGCAAGTCACGCGCCATGTGGACAACGCGAACGACGGGCGGCGGCATGTCGTCCTCCCGGTAGACGATGAGATAGGGATAACCCGCAATCCGGATGAAGCGATAGGGTCCTCTGGCCAATTCGGGCCGAAACCTGCCGATCCGCGGATGGTTGCCAATCCGCCGGGCCACCTTCTCGACTTCGCTGCGAAACGCGACCGCGGCTTGCGGATTGTCTTGCGCGATCCACTCGACGATCTCGGCCAACTCTCGCCGCGCCCGCGGCGAAATCACCGCGTCGGTCAACGCCTATGTTTTTTAATGACGGCGTCCAAATCCGCCATCACCTCGTCGGTCGTGAGCCACCCGTCGCGATCGGCCTCTTCTTCCGCTTCCCGCAAGGTGGCCTCGAAAGCCCGACGTGCTTCTTGCTGTTCCTGCAAAAGGCGAAGCCCAGAGCGGATGACATCGCTCACGTCGTTGTACAGCCCGTCATCGACGCACTCCTGCGCGAAGCGTTCAAGCTCGGGCGTCAGATCGATGGTCGTCGCCACGGCTCCCCCGTTGAAGGTCAGCATACGATAGTAGGCTGAAGCGAAAGCGCCAAGCCGCTTCGCCCTATATAGGCGGCCCCAGCCATATCGCTACCGCCTGCTCTGCTGCCTGTTCGGCGCGCTCGCTGATCTCGGCATCGCCGAGCGTCGACAGCGGATGGTCGATCACCACCGGCGCGAGGTCGGGCATGCCGAGCGCGTCCTTTTGCATATTGGCCTCATGGACGAACTCCGTGGTCACCACCACCGCGACCGGAAGGCCGAGCGCCTCGAAGGCAATGCCGTCATGCGTACAGCACGACGTGCACGACCCTCAGTCGCCGATCGCGGTGAGGACGATGTCGCTGTCGGCGGCGATTGCGGCGATAAGCGCCGGGTCGGCGACCTTCGAGAAGCTTTCCTTCTTGTAATAGCCGACCGCGGCGATGCCGTGCCGCTCTTCGAGCAGCGCGGCCGTCTTGCGCAAGAGGCGGTTGGCGTTCCACTTGGTGTTGTCGAGGATGCCGAGCCGCAACCCCTTGAGCGCCGCGGCGCGCGGCGCCGGCGCCACACGCTCGGCATCGACCCGCCCGCGCGGGTCAAAAACAGTCAGTTCATCCATCAAAGCCTCATGCCCTCGCCCAACCGATCTGGCTGTTAAAACAGCGGATTTACAGCCAGGCTTGCGGCGAGCATTCCCTCCAGCCGCGAGGAATATACGGCAATTGCGGCGATTTTAGCGTCGATCTTCGCGCGTTCAGAGATAGCAGGTGCCATCGACGCAGACCGGACCCGAGGGGCCGCTCCCCTCGATGCCGCGCAGCACCGGCGACGACATATGGCCCCAGCCGGGGATGAAGGCGGAGAACCGCCCCGCCGAGCCGCCGATCACGAAGAGGTGGATGTGGTCGGGGCTCGGCACGATCGGGATGCGCGACTCAAGCTCCCGCTTGTACCAGCGCGGCAGGTTGCGGTTGTAGATCTTGCCGTAGCGGTGGTTAAAGGCGAGGTCGCCGAAGCGGTTGCCCGAATGGAGATGCAGATAGTTGCGGATGTCGTGCCGGGTCCAGCCCTTGGCGGCGATCGTGCGCGCATGTTCCGGGCCGATCACCACCGCGCAATGCCCCGACGACACTGCATTGTTGTTGGCGATCGTCGACATCGCCGAGCAGATCGTGTCGAGAATGCCCTCGGGGTCGTCGGCGACATGATTGGTGCAGCTGTGCGGCGGCTCGGCGGCGATGACGAAAACGGTCGAATCCTCGGGCGCGAAGCCCTTCTCGACATGGTAGGGCGCGAATGGGCTCTCCGCCTCGTTCTCGGCGACGCAATAGGTGTATTTTCCGGGATGGCCGAGGGTCGATTTGTCGAGGTCGCCTGGCGTGCCGCCACCGACATTCAAGAGAATGAGACGGATCGCCCGGCCGATCGTCGCATTGGCGCGGTTGCCCGAGCCGAACGCGTTGACGCCACCGTTCATGCCGATCTCACGGGCGATCGGGCCGTTGACGACAAGCAGCGGCCCCGCCATGTGGGTCGTCGCCTGGACGCCGTTGAGGTTGAAGGCGTTGGCGGTGAGCGCGAGCATCGCTGCGCGCACCACCGGCGCGTATTCGGGCTTGCAGCCGGCCATCACCATGTTGACCGCGAGCACCTCGCGGGTGAGGCCGCCATAGCGCGGCGGGACGCGGCATTCGAGAAACTCCGGTTCGCCGCCGAGCGCGGCGATGCAGGCCGCGACTTTCTCGCCGGTCGGGGGCACGACGGGCAGGCCGTCGGTCCAGCCCTCATTGAAGTACCATTCGACGAGGTCGGTGCCGGCGGGGACGCGGGAGATGGCGACGGTGGTGTCGGGCATGACGGTCGCCCTACCGCTTCGACCGGGAAACGTGATCCAACCCATGGCCGGCGAGGATTTGCGGCGTGCATTTATCGATGCGTGCCTGGCGGGTCGCGGACTGCTTGGGCTGCGCAAAATGGATGAGATACATGCGTCGCCGGCCGGGGGTCAGCGCTTCGAAAGCGGTCTTGAGCGCGGGGGCTTCGTCGAGCTTTTTCTGGAATTCTTCGGGAACTGAGGCAGCCGCAGTCTTTTTTTCGACTTTCAACCCCGCCTTTTGCACGGCGATAGCTTCGCCGATGTAGGACTGGATGATGGATTGCCGCTCGACGATGTCCTGGACATTGGTGAACCGCATCTGGCGCATCGATTGGCTGTTCGCGCCGGGCGCGACGAGGAGGCCGTTTGGGTCTTTCAGCAACGAGCCTTTGAAAAACGCCAACGCGCAATAGTCCATGAACGGGCTGATCAACAACACAATACCGCCGTTGAACGTGTAACAGGGCTGCCGCCATTTCATATCTTCGTTGAGGCCGCAGCCGAGAACAATCATCCTCAGTCTGTTTAATTCGCCATGCCACTTGGTGGCTTCGCTAAAGTAAGCATCAAGCTGCGGGTTCATTTTACCGCCGCGAATAATGGCGGCCCATGCTGGTCGCGTATCCCGGCTCGACGCGGACATCGACGAGCGCGACGCCGCCGGCTTCGACGGTCTCGATCGCCTGGCGCAAAGTGCGCACCAGTTCGGCCGGATCGCGGACCGGACCATAGCCGGTGGCGCCCTGCCCGCGCGCAAGGGTCGCGATGTCGGGCTCAGGGTCGGCGATGCGCTGGCCGATCCAGCGGTTGGCGACCGGGCGCTCGCGCTGGCGCGCCATGCGGTCCTGATGCAGCTCGTCGTTGAAGAACGAGTTGTTGTTGGCGACGACGATCAGCACCGGGATGCGGTAATGCACCGCCGTCCACAGCGCGGTGATGCCCATCAGCGTATCGCCGTCGCCCAAGACCGCGATCGGCAGCCGGCCGCTCCCCCGTAGCGCGAGCGCCGCGCCGACCGCCATCCCCGGCCCGCCGCCGATCCCGCCGCCGCCGTCGCCGCCGAGCATGTCGAGCGGGTGGGCGGCCTCCCAGGCATGTCCGCCCCAGGCGAGCGGCGTGCGGATCATGCAGGTGGTTCGGCCGCCGACCGCCTCACGCAAGGCGCCGGCAAGGGACACCGGAGTAATAACCCCCGCGGGCACTTCGGAGGCGGCTTCATCGCCCGTGAGCGCGGCGGCCGAGCGCGGCGCGCGTGGCTTGATCAGCGGCAAGAGCGCCGCAACCGCGACATCGGGCGCAACCGCAAGGTGGATGTCGGCCGGCGGCAGGCCCTGATAATCCATGCTCCAGCCGTTGTGCAGCTGGTGGTCGAGCGAGGCGAGGATCACCTTGGCGGCGATCTCGTCATTGCCAAAGGCGTTCCCGAGCGCGCCGGCGAGATCGACCCAATCGAGGCTCAAGATCACGTCCGCTTCGCGCAGCATGGCAAGCGCCTCGGGGCTCGGCTGATTGCCCGTCGGCGGGCCTTGCAGGCGGTGAGCGGTCGGGAAGACGGCGCCGGTCTTGGGATCGGTGAGGACGGTGGCGTCGAGCGCTTCGGCGAGCTCCACGCGGCGCGCCCAGCTCGCCTCGCTGCGGTCGGTGCGCCCGGCGAGGATCACCGGGCGCGCGGCTTTTGACAGCAGCTCGGCGGCTTCCTTGAGCGCGGCGGCGTCAGGCGCGGCAAGGGGCGGCGCCTTGAAGCGCCCCGCGGTCGGCAGCGGCGGCAGGTCGCCGATGCGCTCTTCCTGCAGCGCCGCGTCAAAGCACACATAGACAGGACCTTGCGGCGCCGTGGTCGCGATCTTGTAGGCGCGCAATACCGATTCCGGCACGGCGCCAACGGAATTCGGCTGGTCGTCCCATTTGGTGTAGTTGCGAATGAGCGCGCCCTGATCGGCTGCGGTGTGAATCCAGTCAATCCACGGCCGGCGCTTGTCGGCGGCGACCGGCCCGGTGGCGCCGAAGAGGATGACGGGCGTGCGGTCGCACCACGCGTTGAACACCGCCATGGTCGCATGCATCAGCCCCACATTACTGTGCACAATCGCGCCCATCGGCTTGCCGGCGACCTTGGCGTAGCCGTGCGCGATCGCCACCGCGTGCTCCTCGTGCAGGCAAAGCAGCATCTGCGGCTCGCTGTTGCCGAGCAGGTTGACGAGGCTGTCATGCAGGCCGCGATAGGAGGCGCCGGGGTTGAGCGCAACATAGGGAAGGCCTACTTCCCGGAGCATCAACGCCATCACGTCGCTGCCCCAGTAGTCGCCGGTCTCGTTGGCGAGCGCCGGCCGCTCGACCGCGCCCGGCCCCTGTCCGATATCGTTCATAGCATCACCCCTGCCGTTCCGGACAGGCTGGCATTAGACCAGCCCTGCCCGGAACACCAGAGCTTTAGGCAAATCTCAGCAGGGTGCGCACCAGCAATGGTGGCCATACGGCCCGCAGACGTGGTGGCTGTGCGGTCCGCAATATGCACCCGGATGTCCGCACGCCGCCGGATGAATCGGTGTGTACGGCCCGGCGACGGGCACCGGCGCCGCCGGCGTCGCGGCACTGGCCTGCCAGCCGACCGCTCCGGCAAACCCGAGCACGACGGTAATAGCGGCGGCGACGACGAGTTTTCTCATTCGTGGTTCCTCCCTCATACCAACAACGACGGGATGATCTCACTCGGCGACAAGCGCCGCCAGCGCGATTTCGCCACATCGTGGTTAGCCGAGGGACTGGTAGGCCGGGCAGGACTCGAACCTGCGACAGCGCCGTTATGAGCGGCGAGTTCTAACCAACTGAACTACCGGCCCACCGAGCGCCAGTATAGACGATCCAGACCCCAATCGAGCGGTGCTTTGCGCGGCGTACCGAGAGCCGCCGCGCCAGGGCCATCCAAAGATGGTAAAATTTGAGGCAATTTCTTGCAAATCGAAGGCATAGCTGTATCTAAGCCTCGTTGCATCGCGCGATGCTCACCGCATATTACCCGTGCGAGACACGCGACCGGCGCTCCCAGGATGCCGAACATGACAGCGCTTTTTACAGAGCAAAGTAACCCGTCTCCTTTCGAGGTCGATCGGCGGCGCTGGCGGCGCCATCGTGCCCTGATGGGGGCGCGCATTCTCTTCCGTGACGGCAACTGCTCAATGGGTTGCCTTATCCTCAATATCTCGGATAAGGGCGCCTTGCTGCAGCCGGACGATATCTTCATGTGCCCGAAGAGCTTCACGCTGAAACCGCGCGCCGACCCACCGCGAGAATGTGAAACGATCTGGCGCAAAGGCGGGAAAATCGGCGTGCGTTTCCGCTAGACGAGATCGCACCGACACAAAAGGCCGCTCGGTGTTGCCGAGCGGCCTTTTTGCTTGCGGGACGACCGCGGCTTACGTGTCGAGAAAGCTGCGCAGCTTGCGCGAGCGGCTGGGGTGCTTGAGCTTCCGCAGCGCCTTCGCCTCGATCTGGCGGATGCGCTCGCGCGTGACGGAGAACTGCTGGCCGACCTCTTCCAATGTATGATCGGTGTTCATCCCGATCCCGAAGCGCATGCGCAGCACGCGTTCCTCGCGCGCGGTCAGCGACGCGAGGACGCGGGTCGTCGTCTCGCGCAGATTGGCCTGGATCGCCGCGTCGACCGGCAGCACCGCGTTCTTGTCTTCGATAAAATCGCCGAGGTGGCTGTCCTCCTCGTCGCCGATCGGCGTTTCGAGGCTGATCGGCTCCTTGGCGATCTTCAGCACCTTGCGCACCTTCTCCAAAGGCATCGCCAGTTTGTCGGCGAGCTCCTCGGGGGTCGGCTCGCGGCCGATCTCGTGCAGCATCTGGCGCGAGGTGCGCACCAGCTTGTTGATCGTCTCGATCATGTGCACCGGGATGCGGATGGTGCGCGCCTGGTCAGCGATCGAGCGGGTGATCGCCTGGCGGATCCACCATGTCGCGTAGGTCGAGAATTTGTAGCCGCGGCGATACTCGAACTTATCGACCGCCTTCATCAGCCCGATATTCCCCTCCTGGATCAAGTCGAGGAATTGCAGGCCGCGGTTGGTGTATTTCTTGGCGATCGAGATGACAAGCCGAAGGTTGGCCTCGACCATCTCCTTCTTGGCCCGGCTCGCCTCGCGCTCGCCGCGTTGCACGGTCTGCACGACCCGGCGGTACTCGCTGGTCGGCAGCTTGGACTCGACCGCGATCTTGGCGATCGCAGCGCGGTGCTTCTGGATGTCGTCGCGGTAGCGCTCGACAAAGCGGTCCCAGCCGCGGCCGGCCTGCTGCGCGGCGCGCTCCAGCCAGTCGGACGACAACTCGTCGCCGAGATAGAATTGCAGGAATTCGGCGCGCTTGACTCCCGAGGTCTCGGCGAGGCGCAGGAGGCGGCCTTCCTCGCCGACCAGGCGGCGGTTGAGGTCGTAAAGCTGCTCAACGAGATGCTCGATGCGCGTGTTGTTGAAGCGTATCCCGCGCAGCAGCTCGATCGCTTCGTCCTTGAGCTTGTCATAGCGGCGGTCGGTTGCGCGCGGCAGCGCGGCGCTCTTGACCACCGCAACGACACGCTGGTCCTGCAGCTTCGACAGTTTCTTGAAGATATCGGCAACCTGATCGAAAATCGCGGTAACGCTTGGGAGCAGTTGCGCTTCCATCGTTGCCAGCGAGACCGAGCTTTCCTCGCCCTCGCCATCCTCGCCGTCGATGTCGCCGCCCTCGGCCGCGACTTCGCCTTCCTGCTCGCCCTCGGCCTCGGCCTCGGCGTCCTCTTCCTCTTCTTCGTCGCCCTCGCCAACCTCGGCCGCGATAGGCAGCACCCCAACCGCGGCATCGGACGGATCAAGCGCTGTGCTGGCGTACGTCGCGTCGAGATCGATGATGTCGCGCAGCAACATCTTTCCTTCGGTGAGCGCCTCGCGCCACAGCATCAGCGCCTTGACGGTCAGCGGGCTTTCGCAGATGCCGCCGATCATCATCTCGCGCCCGGCTTCGATGCGCTTGGCGATGGCGATCTCGCCCTCGCGCGACAACAGCTCGACCGAGCCCATCTCGCGCAAATACATGCGCACCGGGTCGTCGGTGCGGCCGATGTCGTCGTCGTCGAGATTACCGCGCGTTTCTGCCTCGCCGTCCTCGCTGTCGGAGGCGGCGGGCTCCTCGGCATCCTCGTTTTCGACGACGTTGATGCCCAGTTCGGAGAGCATCGTCATCGTGTCCTCGATCTGCTCCGAGGACACCTGATCGGTCGGCAACGCGGCGTTCAATTCATCATAGGTCAGGTAGCCGCGCTCCTTGCCGCGCGCGACCATCTTTTTGATCGCAACCGCGATCTGATCGAGGAGCGGCGCCTCGGCCGCCTCTTCCCGGGTCTCAGCCGTATCCGCCACGCTTGCCACTTTGCTCGCCATTCCGCCGTCCCTAGGCAATGGGTTGGTTCCGGTTGGAGACCGGAAGCTAACACCTGATCCTTGTCACAGGGTTATCGCGGGGAAGCGCCTTCCGCCCGACCGGGTGGGAAATCGTCCTCCGAGAAACCCTCCTGCGCCTCCCGCCCTTGCAGCGCCAGAAACCGATCCCAGGCTTCCGGCGTGGTCAAATCATCCACGGGCTCGGCATCGTCGCGGACCATTCGGGTCACATGCGCCCAGCTCTGCCGAACCACATCGGCGCCGGACACCCGCGACAGGAACCCCGCATGGTCGGCCAAAGCCAACGCTACCGCGTCCACGGTCATGGCGAACCCGTTCTGCCCTAGGTGTTGACGAAGCGCCTCTGCGTCAAGCCCCGGAGACAGAACCTCGACCTCTAAAATCGCCCGGCGCAGCCTGTCAAGTTCCGGTTCGGGGAAATCGAGCGCGGCGATGTCCTCGTGCGCCTCGGCGACGAGGAATGGATGATCGAGAAGCAGTCCGATCAAAATCTCGCGCTGACGGCGCCCCGGCGCTGGCGGCGGCGGTGGCGCGCCGCCGCGCAGCGCAGCGATCGGCGAGGCCGGCAAGCGCGTGCCCTGACGGCTCCTTCCGGCAAATTTCCCGCTCTGAAATTTCGCCCCCGGAAATGTCAACCGCCCGAGCGAGAACAGCTTGTCGCGCAGAAAACGGCGATACTCGGCCTGGACGGTGCGGTCGGCGATAAGCCCAGCCTGCGCCATCACCCGGCGTTCGAGATCGGCGCGACGCTCGGGCGTGGTGACTGACTTGGCGTCGAGTTCGGATTGCCAGAGCATTTCGGCAAGCGGCTTGGCGACGCGCAGCACCCCTTCGACCGCGGCGGCGCCCGAATTGCGGATCAGCGAATCCGGGTCCTCACCCCCTGGCAGGGTCACAAAGCGCAGCGAGTGGCCCGGCTTCAACAACGGCAGCGCGCGATTGAGCGCACGCAATGCGGCGCGCTGGCCGGCGGTGTCGCCGTCAAAGCACAACACCGGCTCGGGCGCGAGCCGCCAGAGTTCGGCGAGATGCGCCTCAGTCAGCGCGGTGCCGAGCGGCGCGACGGCGGTGTTGAACCCGGCGCGGTGCAGCGCGATCACGTCCATGTAGCCTTCGGTGACGATCGCGCCGGCGCCGCCGGCTTCGGCCTCCTTCGCCGAATTGACGCGCGCCGCGGAGAGGCCATAGAGCACCCGCCCCTTCTCGAACAACGGGTGCTCGGGCGAGTTGAGGTATTTCGGCTGCTGATCGGCGAGCGCGCGGCCGCCAAAAGCAATAACCCGGCCGGCGCGATCGCCGATCGGGAAGATCACCCGCTCGCGGAAATAATCATACGGCTCACCGCCATAGTCGGAGGCATGCAGGAGGCCCGCCTCCATCAGCAAGGGCAGCGGGAATTCCGGGCTCAGCGCGCGACGGAGCGCGTTGCGGTCGTCGCCCGCCCAGCCGAGCCGGAACCGGCGCATCGTCTCCTCGTCGAGGCCGCGCCCCGCGAGGTACTCGCGCCCGGCGCGGCCGGCCGCCGACCACAGCCGCTCTTCGTAAAATTTGGTCGCAGCTTCTAGCGCCTCAAGCAGGGTTCTTTGGCGCTGCGCCTTTTCGCGCTCCTGCGCAGTCTGCTGCGGCACCTGGACGCCGGCGATCCCGGCCAGCCGCTCGATCGCCTCGATGAAATCGAGATTCTCCGAGCGCATGACAAAACCAATCGCGTCGCCATGCGCACCGCAACCGAAGCAATGAAAGAAGCCTTTGTCCTCGACGACGTAGAAAGAGGGCGTCTTTTCGTTGTGGAACGGGCAGAGCCCGCCATATTCGCGGCCCTTGCGAGCGAGCCGCACGCGCTTACCGACGAGGTCGGCGAGCGAGACGCGCGACCTCAATTCGTCGAGAAAGCCGGGCGGGAAGGCCATCCCGCGATACTAACCCAGCAGCCGCCGGACGGCGGCGCCGGCTTTGGCCATGTCGAGCACCCCGGCATGGCGCTCGCGCAGCGCGCCCATGACCTTGCCCATGTCCTTGATACCGGCGGCGCCCGAGTCGACGATCGCCAATTTGGCGGCCGCCTCGATTGCCGCATCGTCCAGCTGCTGCGGCAGGAACGACTCGATGACGGCGATCTCTTCGCCCTCCTGCCGGGCGAGCTCGGGGCGGTTCCCCTTCTGGTACAGCGCCATCGATTCGCGGCGCTGTTTGATCATGCCCTGCAGCATGCGCTGGATGTCCGCATCGGGAATTTGCGGCTTGTTACCCTCGCTGCGCGCGGCGATATCGCGGTCTTTAAGCGCCGCCATGATGAGCCGCACCGTCGACAAGGTGCGGGTATCCTTGGCGCGCAGCGCGGTTTTCATGCGTTCGGTAAATTCGTCGCGCAACATCTTTTGGGGCTCCCGCGCTCGCAGGCGTCACAAAACCTACGCCGTTCCGGGCAGCTTTCCAGCAATTTCGGCATCGACTTCCACGGGTCGGCTAAGGCCTTGAAACGCTGACATCTTCGGTTTCTACCCGGTTGACAAACAACATCTTGTGTCTATGTTCCCCCAAATTGGGCGCTGTCGCTAGGAAACGGCCCCAAAATCCGGCAGGATTTGTCTTTGATGACCGACCCGAACGCGGCCGCCCAGACGCCGCGACCGCCCGACTGCAACGCGGCCCTGGTGCTGGCGGACGGGACGGTGCTTTGGGGCCACGGCATCGGCGCGCCGGGCCAAGCGGTCGGCGAAGTCTGCTTTAACACCTCGATCACCGGCTATCAGGAAATCCTGACCGACCCGTCCTATGCCGGGCAGATCATTACCTTCACCTTCCCGCATATCGGCAATGTGGGGGCTAACCCGGAAGACGTCGAGACGATCACCCCGGCGGCGCGTGGCTTGGTGATCCGCGAGGCGATCACCGCGCCGGCCAATTACCGCGCGACGCAGCATCTCGACCAATGGCTCAAATCGCACGGCATGACCGGAATTTCCGGCGTCGATACCAGGCGGCTCACGCGGCGTATCCGCGACAAGGGCGCGCCCAACGGGGCCATTGCCTATTGCCCGGACGGCAGGCTCGACATCGCCGCGATGCAAGCGGAAGCCGAGGCTTGGCCGGGGCTGGAAGGTATGGACCTAGCGCTCGAGGTGAGCTGCCGGCAGAGCTACGAATGGGACGAGACGGTCTGGGCGCGCGAGAGCGGCTATGGAAGGCAGGAGGCGGCGCGCTTTCATGTCGTCGCGGTCGATTACGGCGCCAAGCGGAACATCCTGCGGATGCTCGCGGCGCATGGCTGCCGGGTGACGGTGGTGCCGGCGACCGCGACGGTCGACGACATCATGCACCACAAGCCGGATGGCGTGTTCCTGTCGAATGGGCCGGGCGACCCGGCGGCGACCGGCGAATACGCGGTGCCGGTGCTACGTCAACTGATCGACAAGGACATGCCGATGTTCGGTATCTGCCTCGGCCATCAGATGCTGGCGCTGGCGGTCGGGGGACGGACAGGCAAGATGGACAAAGGGCACCGCGGCGCCAACCAGCCGGTCAAGGACCTCGCCACCGGCAAGGTCGAGATCACCAGCCAGAACCACGGGTTCGTGGTCGACCCCGAAAGCCTGCCGGAGTGGGTCTCGCCGACGCACCTCTCGCTGTTCGACAAGTCGAACGAAGGGCTCAGCATCAAGGGCAAGCCGGTGTTCTCGGTGCAGCACCACCCCGAAGCCAGCCCCGGCCCGCAGGACAGCCACTACCTGTTCGAGCGGTTTGTTGCGCTGATGGAACAGAATGCCAAAGCGCACTGACATCAAATCGATCCTGATCATCGGCGCCGGGCCGATCGTGATCGGCCAGGCGTGCGAGTTCGACTATTCGGGCGCGCAGGCCTGCAAGGCGCTGAAGGAGGAAGGCTACCGGATTGTCCTCGTCAACTCGAACCCGGCGACGATCATGACCGACCCCGGGCTCGCCGACGCGACCTATATCGAGCCGATCACCCCGGCGATCGTCGAAAAGATCATCGCCCGCGAGCGGGCAGAGGGACATCCCATTGGCGCGCTGCTGCCGACCATGGGCGGGCAAACCGCGCTCAACACCGCGCTGGCGCTGTCGCAATCGGGGGCGCTGGCTGCTTACGGGGTCGAGCTGATCGGCGCGCGCGAAGCGGCGATCCAGAAAGCCGAGGACAGGCAGCTCTTCCGCCAGGCGATGGACAAGATCGGGCTCGTGTCGCCGAAAAGCCGGCTGGCGAAAAGCCTCGAAGAGGCGCAGGAAGCGCTCGCCGGCACCGGGCTGCCGGCGATCATCCGGCCGTCGTTTACGCTCGGCGGCACCGGCGGCGGCATCGCCTACAACACCGAGGAATTCGCGGAGATCGTCCGCGGCGGGCTGCGGGCGTCGCCGGCGCATGAGGTGCTGATCGAGGAGTCGGTGCTCGGCTGGAAGGAGTACGAGCTCGAAGTCGTCCGCGACAAGAACGACAACTGCATCATCATCTGCTCGATCGAAAACATCGATCCGATGGGCGTCCACACCGGCGACTCGGTGACGGTCGCGCCGGCGCTGACCCTGACCGACAAGGAGTACCAGATCATGCGCAACGCCGCGATCGCGGTGCTGCGCGAGATCGGTGTCGATACCGGCGGGTCGAACGTGCAGTTCGCGGTCAACCCGGCCGATGGGCGGCTCGTCATCATCGAGATGAACCCGCGCGTCTCACGCTCGTCGGCGCTGGCGTCGAAGGCTACCGGGTTCCCGATCGCCAAGGTCGCCGCCAAGCTCGCGGTCGGCTACACGCTCGACGAACTCGACAACGAGATCACCGGCGTCACGCCGGCCTCGTTCGAGCCGACGATCGACTATATCGTCACCAAGATGCCGCGCTTTACGTTCGAGAAGTTTCCGGGCGCGCAGCCGATGCTGACCACATCGATGAAATCGGTCGGCGAGGCGATGGCGATTGGCCGCGGCTTTGCCGAGTCGGTGCAAAAGGCGCTGCGCAGCCTCGAAACCGGACTCGACGGGTTTGACGAGGTGGTGATCGACGGTGTCGAAAGCGCCGGCAAGGAAGCGGTCATCGCGGCGCTGGCGCGGCCCGCGCCCGGCCGGCTGTTGCTGATCGCGCAGGCCTATCGCCACGGCCTTTCGACAGCGGAAATCCACGCCGCCTGCCATTTCGAGCCATGGTTTCTCGAACGCATCGAGGAAATCGTCGCGACCGAGGAACGCGTGCGGCGCGACGGATTGCCGGGAGACGCGACCGGCTTCCTGCGGCTCAAGCAGATGGGGTTTTCCGACAGGCGCCTCGCCAAGCTCACCGGGCGCGATGAGGCCGAGGTCGCTCAGCAGCGGCGCCAACTCGGCCTCACGCCGGTCTATAAGCGCGTCGATACCTGCGCCGCCGAATTCGCCTCGCAGACCCCCTACCTCTATTCGGCCTATGAGGGCGACGGCGTAACGCCACCGGAATGCGAGGCGGAACCAAGCGACCGCCGCAAGGTTGTCATCCTCGGCGGCGGGCCGAACCGGATCGGCCAGGGCATCGAGTTCGACTATTGCTGCGTTCATGCCGCCTATTCGCTGCGCGAGGCCGGCATCGAGACGATCATGATCAACTGCAACCCGGAAACCGTCTCGACCGATTACGACACCTCCGACCGGCTCTATTTCGAGCCGCTGACCGCAGAGGACGTGATCGAGATCGTGCGCGTCGAGCAGCGGCGCGGCGAGGTTCTGGGGGTGATCGTGCAGTTCGGTGGGCAGACGCCACTGAACCTGGCGAAGGCGCTCGAGGCCGCCGCGATCCCGATCCTCGGCACCTCGCCCGATGCGATCGACCTCGCCGAGGACCGCAAGCGCTTCCAACAGCTCTTGCAGACGCTGGGTCTGCGCCAGCCGGTCAACGACACCGCCTATTCGGCCGAGGAAGCCGAAGCTATCGCGCAGCGCATCGGCTATCCGGTGGTGATCCGGCCGTCGTACGTGTTGGGCGGACGGGCGATGGAGATCGTTCACGACACGGCCGGGTTGCAGCGCTACATCCGCCATGCGGTGCGCGTGTCGGGTAGTAGTCCAGTTTTGATCGATCGTTACCTGCAGGACGCCATCGAGGTCGACGCCGACGCGGTCGCCGATGGCGATCGTGTCTATGTCGCCGGGATCTTGGAGCATATCGAGGAAGCCGGGATTCATTCCGGCGACTCGGCGTGCTCGCTGCCGCCCTACAGCCTGTCGCCCGAGACTATCGCCGAGATCGAGCGGCAGACCGTGGCGCTGGCGCAGGCGCTCAACGTCGTCGGGCTGATGAATGTGCAGTTCGCGGTCAAGGACTGCGAGGTCTACGTACTCGAGGTGAACCCGCGCGCCTCGCGTACCGTGCCGTTTGTCGCCAAAGCAACGGGCGTGCCGATCGCCAAGATCGCCGCGCGCGTCATGACTGGCGAGAAGCTGTGCGAGTTTGTCGGCGGTACGCGGCCTATCCCCAACGGGCATGTCGCGGTCAAGGAGGCGGTGTTCCCCTTCGCCCGCTTCCCCGGCGTGGACCTGATCCTCGGCCCGGAGATGAAATCGACCGGCGAGGTCATGGGGCTCGACTCGGATTTCGGCCGCGCCTTCGCCAAGGCCCAGCTCGGCGCCGGCACCGACCTGCCGCTTGCAGGCGTGGTGTTCGTCTCGGTGCGCGACGGCGACAAGCCGGCGCTGGTCGAACCGTGCCGCCAGCTCATCGAATGGGGCTTTGAGCTGGTGGCGACGCGCGGCACGGCGCGAACGCTCACCGAATCCGGGCTCGCGGTGACGGTCGTCAACAAGGTGCAGGAAGGCCGGCCAGACATCACCGACGACATGCGCAGCGGGCGCGTCCAGCTCGTCTTCAACACCACCGAGGGGGCGCAGGCGATCGCCGACAGCTTCAGCTTGCGTCGCACCGCATTAACTCACAACATCCCGTATTACACCACCGTCGCGGGTGCGCGGGCGGCGGTCCAGGCAATCGGCGCGCTGCGCCGGGGCAGCCTTGAAGTCGCTCCGTTGCAATCCTACTTCTAACCGCTTGCTTTCGATATCCGGGGTTAATGCTCGTTATGGACAGGCTCCCGATGACATCCGAGGGCTACAACCGGCTCCAGGAAGAGATCAAACGGCTTAAGACCACCGAGCGGCCAGCGATCATCCGCGCCATTGCCGAGGCCCGCACCCACGGCGACCTGTCGGAAAACGCCGAGTATCACGCGGCGCGCGAGCGTCAGAGCTTTGTTGAAGGCCGCCTTGCCGAGCTGGAGGACAGGGTCGCCCGCGCCGAAGTGATCGACACGTCGAAGCTCTCTGGTTCGGTCATCAAATTCGGCGCCACAGTGACGCTGGCCGACGAGGAGACCGACGAGGAACAGACCTTCCGCATCGTCGGCGAGGACGAGGCCGACATCAAAGACGGCCGGCTGTCTGTCGCCTCGCCGCTCGCTCGCGCCCTCATCGGCAAAGGCAAGGGCGACAGCGTCGAGGTTTCGACCCCGCGCGGCGCCAAATCCTATGAGGTCGTCACTGTCGCGTTCGGCTGACCGCGCTTAAGCAGCGGTTTCTTCCGCCACCCTCTCGTCGCCCAGCGGCACGCCGGGCTCGGCTTTCGATACCCGCAGGGTCATCGCCGATTTGACATGCGCGACATTAGGCGCCGAGGTCAGCTTGGCGCTGAGGAAACGCTGATAGCTGTCCCAGTCGGTGGCAACGATCTTCAAAATGAAATCAGCCTCCCCCGCAAGCATGTGCGCCTCGCGCACCTCGGGCCAGCCGCGTACCAGCGTCTCGAACGCCACCAGATCGCTCTCCGCCTGGCTGGCGAGCCCGACCTGGGCGAATACCATGACCGGGAACCCCAGCGCCTCAGGCGCCAGCGCCGCGTGATAGCCGCGGATAAGGCCGGCTTCCTCGAGCGCCCGCACCCGCCGGAGGCACGGCGGTGCGGTGATTCCGACACGGCGGGAGAGCTCCACATTGGTCATGCGCCCGTCCGCCTGCAGCTGCTGCAGGATGCGGCGGTCGATACGGTCGAGTCTGATCCGACGCATCGCAACTCCCCTTGCGCTCCTATAATCATAGGAATGCGCGTTTCGCTGCGCAATTTTATTGCGCGCTTATTGCGTGGGGCCGGGCGGCGAGCTTGCCCGAAAGTGAGGCTTCTCGTAAACCCGAGCCAATGGTCGCTTTGCCCGTGAGCACCGATCCCGCCGCGCCGCTGCCGGAAGGCGATGCTGCGCCGCTCGTCTGGGTGCTGCATGACGGCAAGGCCGGGATGGCGAGCCAATCGCTGGGGCTCGCCGAGGCAACCGGGTTCTCGTTTATCGAAAAGAGCCTCTGCGTCCGGGCGCCATGGGCCTATCTGCCGCCACAGTTATGGCTGGCGCCGCTGGCGGCGGTCAGCGATGGCGCCTTGAAGCTGCGGCCGCCTTGGCCGGACCTGATAATCGGCTGCGGCCGCAACACCGCGGCGCCGGCGCTGGCGATCCGCCGCGCGAGCCGGGGCCGCACGGTCGCCGCCCAGATACAGGACCCGGGCATCGGGCGCCGCGGCTTCGACCTGATGGTCGTGCCCGAGCACGACCGGCTGCGTGGGGCGCGGGTGATCACCTCGAAAGGCGCGCTCAACCGCGTGACCCTGGAGAAGCTCGCCGCGGCGCGAGCGTGCTTTCCCGAGCTGGCAGCGCTCCCTCGGCCAATCCTCGGCGTGCTGATCGGCGGCACAAATCGCGCCTACCGCCTCGGCCTCAGCCGGCTCGGGCACATCGCCGATTCGATCGCCGCAGCCGTCGCGGCTTCCCGCGGGTCGGTCGTTTTGACCCCGTCCCGGCGGACCGGCGAGGCAGGGCTAGCGCTGCTGCGCCAGCGGCTCCAAAGCCTGCCGGCGGTAATCTGGGACATGACCGGCGACAACCCGTACTACGCCTATCTCGCGGTCGCCGACGCCTTTCTCGTCACCGCCGACTCGGTGTCGATGATCAGCGAGGCTGCCGCGACCGGAAAGCCGGTCCATGTTATCGACCTCGACGGCGGCGACGCCAAATTCGCGCGCTTTCATCAGACGATGCAGGAGGCCGGAATCACTCGGCGGTTCGCCGGCCGTGTCGAAAGCTGGACCTATCAGCCGCTCGACGACACGGCGCGCGCCGGCGCGGCGCTGCGCGCGCTGGTGCTCGACAGGCCGCAGGGACGCCGCGCAACATGATGCCCGACATCAAGGGTTTCGCGATCTATGGCGGGGCGCTAGCCGCGAGCCTGGCGCTGTTCTACTGGCTGCCGCAGGTCGATCTATTTGTCAGCGGGATATTTTATGATCCGGTGCATGGGTTCACGCTGGCAAGCTGGCCGCCGCTGCAGGACTTCACGAAATCGATCAAATGGGTAGCTTGGGCGATCCTGCTGGTCGTGCTGACGGGGACGGCATGGCTGTGGTTTGCCGGCCGGCCGCTCTGGCGGTTCGACCGCAATGCGCTGATTTTTCTCGTCGCGGCGCTGGCGATCGGCCCCGGCATACTGGTCAACACCGTGCTCAAGGATCATTGGGGCCGCGCTCGGCCGTACCAGATCGAGGCGTTTGGCGGCGAGCGCCAGTTCACGCCAGCGCCGCTTCCCGCCGACCAGTGCAAGCGCAACTGTTCGTTTGTCTCGGGCCACGCGGCGCTGGGCTTTTCGCTCGTGATGTTCGCGTTCCTGGCGCCGGCGGGCCGGAAGCGCAATATCGCGCTAGCGGTGGCATTGTCGTTTGGCGCGCTGGTCGGATTAGCGCGCATCGCCGCAGGGCATCATTTCCTGTCGGATGTGGTCGATGCCGGGCTTCTGGTCGTCGGCGCGACGTGGCTGCTCTATTGGTGGCTCGTCTTGCGCGATGGCGCGACGCCGATCATCGGCGCGATCGACCGGCTCGGCGATACGCCCACGGGGCGACGCATCTTATGGGTGGCCGTGTTCGTCCTTGCCGAGTTTGTCGCGATCGTCTGGGTCGACCGCCCGATCGCCGATTTCTTTCACGACGATGGCGGACCGCTGCAGCCATTTTTCGTCAAGGTGCAATGGTTCGGCCTCGGCTACCCCTATCTGGTGGCGAGCGGGCTGGCGTTCGCGCTCCTGCGCTGGGGCGGCGAGTTGGAAAAGCTGCGGCCACACGGCGAGACGATGCGCCGGCTCGCCTCTATTCCTGGGTTCATCTTTGTCGCGGTCGCGACCTCCGGGCTCGTCGCCGACCTGCTAAAGATCGTCGTCGGCCGCACCCGGCCGAAGCTGCTGTTCGACGGCGGCGCCTATGATTTCACCTGGTTCGGTTTCCGCGCCGACCACTGGTCGTTTCCGTCGGGGCATGCGACGACGGCGGCAGCGTTGATGGCGGCGCTGTGGTGCCTGTGGCCGCGCCCGGTCTGGCTCTATGTCGCCCTCGCCGCACTCGTCGCGGCGAGCCGGGTGATCACCGGCCAGCATTACCTAAGCGATGTCGTCGCCGGCGCGGCGGTCGGCGTCGTGGTGACGCGGCTCGTCGCCTTGCGGCTGCTGCGACACCGCGACCGTGCCACGTCCGCGCATGACACTGCACCCGCTTCGCGCGCCGTGTAGGATAGGCGGATGGCTTTGCGCATCGACACGTTCGACAATGCCCGCGGCGGCAATACGCTCTACAAGGCGCTCGCCCATCCGCTCGCGGCGGCGCCGGGGCGCGCACTAATCGAAAGGCTCGAGCGCTACGGCAGAGTCGCGGTGGTCGACCCACACGGCGCAGCGGAAGGCTTCGCCGAGCTGTTCGACCTGTCGGCGCTCGACATTACCGGGGTCTATGTCCAGGACGTTGCGCGGATCGGCAAGCCGGTGCTTGCCCTCGTCGCCGAGGGCGTGACGGAGTTGGCCCGATCGGGGGCGCGCGCCGTGTTGGTCGCGGCCTTCGACGCCGACCGGCTGATCGGGCAAATGGCGCCGTTCCTTCCCTCGGACTGCGACCTCTTCAGCCTCGACGAGATGCGCATCCCCGCCGAGCGGCTGACCAACAAGCGCAGCTATCTCGACCCGCTCAATTTCGTCACCAATTTCGCGCTGTTCCGCGACACCGCCAGCGTCCAGACGATGCTGGAAACGACCAACTACTGGGCCGGCTACGGCGCCGGAGAGATTACGCTGTGGTACACGCTGTTCAGCAGGGACGGCGCCGTACTCGCCCAGTGGTCGTACACGCCGCCGTCAGGCCCCGGCGTTCTGGCTCAGGTGCAAAGCCGCTGGGTGAGAGACAGCTTCGGCCTCGGCGACTTCGAGGGTCAGCTCTTCGTTCACGTCTCGGGCGCCGCCGGGCACGACGTCCTCAAGTACGCGCTCGACACTTACGGCAGCGACGACCGCTCGCTGTCGTGCACGCACGACGCCAACGCCTGGCCGTCGGACCGCTATGCCGGCCTGCCGGCGCCGGCGCCGGGCGAACGGGTCATCCTCTGGCTGCAGAACTCGCACGCAGCCCCGATCCCGGCTGGGGCCATCGGCCTATCGGTTATGGGCGGCCAGCGCATCGCGACCCTCGACGAGCCGATCAGCGCGTTCGCGACCCGGGCGCTCGACGTGGCCGAGTTGCTGCCCGACGTCGCGTGGCCGGCGCAGATCGAGCTTCATGCCGGCAAGCACATGGTGCGGCCGCGTTACGAGGTAATCGAGGGCGGACGGCGGCGCATCGCTCATGTCAATGTCGAGCGGGGCGATCTCAAACCCAATCCCGAGCTGCCGCATCTCGCTGAGATGCTGGGCAAGGGTTATCTGCTGCCGGCACCGATCCTGCCGCGCGGCGAATGGCAGAGCCTGTTGTTGCCGACGCCGATGGCGGCGACCCAGGCCGAGCTGCCGATCGCCGCAATTGCCTATGATTCGGGCGGCAATGAAATTGCCCGGCACCCGTTCGGCCGACTGCCGCGCGGCCACCGCGTCGAGCTCGACCTCGACGCCATCGGCGCCCCGCTCGGCGACGGCTACGGCCATGTCGAGCTGGTCTACGACTTCGCCCAAGGCGGCGACGGCGACGGCTGGCTGCACGCGATTTTCCGTTACCGCCATCGCGCCAGCGGACATGCGGCCGAGACGAGCTTTGGCGCGCATGTCTTCAACACGATCCTCACCTATCGGGACGAGCCGCAGTCCTATTCCGGTCGGCCGCCGGGTCTGTCGACGCGGCTGTTCCTGCGCCTCGGGCAAGACGGATACGACACGCTGTGCCACCTGATCTACCCCGCCTCGCGGCCGTGGCGCGCGAAAAGCATGACGGACATCGTACTGCACGACGCTTTCGGCCGTGAGGTCGCGCGCAAGCCCTTGGCGATCTCGTGTTCCGGCTCGCACTTGTGGCGCTATCATCAGCTATTCGACGAAGCGACGCGACGCGACGCCGGTCCCGGCGCCTATGCCGTGATTCGCGACCCGACCTGCCGGCTCTTCGGCTATCACGGGCTGATCGGCCGCGATGGCGCTTTTAGCCTCGACCACATGTTCGGGTACTAAGCTAGCTTATGAGCAATCCGACTTATGATCGGGGTGCGTAAGGCTCTCGCCTTGCGTAAAAATGGTATAGTACGCTGTGCAATCGATCGGAATTCGCGTGATGCCGGAGCATCATCATAGCAAGGTATTGATTATAGGAGCCGGGCCGGCGGGGTTTACCGCGGCGATCTACGCTGCACGCGCGAATCTGCACCCGCTTTTGCTGTGCGGGCTGCAGGCCGGCGGCCAGCTGACGATCACCACCGATGTCGAGAACTACCCCGGCTTTGCCGAGGTGATCCAGGGCCCCTGGCTGATGGAGCAGATGCAGGCCCAGGCCGAACATGTCGGCACCAAGATGATCACCGACCTCGCGGTGAAGCTCGACTTGTCGCGCCGGCCCTTCGCGGTGACCGGCGATTCGGGCGACACCTATAGCGGCGACACAGTGATCCTCGCCACCGGCGCGCAGGCGCGCTGGCTCGGGCTGCCGAGCGAGGATACCTATCGCGGGTTCGGCGTGTCGGCATGCGCGACTTGCGATGGGTTTTTCTTCCGCGACAAGGAGGTCGTGGTCGTCGGCGGCGGCAACACCGCGGTCGAGGAGGCGCTCTACCTCACCAACCACGCCAGCCGCGTCACGCTGATCCATCGCCGCGACACGCTGCGCGCCGAGAAGATCTTGCAGGACAGGCTGTTCCGCAACCCGAAGATCGCGGTCGTCTGGGACAATGTCGTCGAGGAGGTCCTCGGCGTGTCGGAACCGCCCGAGGTGACCGGTGTCCGGCTGCGCAACGTCAAGACCGGTGCGATCAGCGAGGTGACTTGCGAAGGCGTCTTTATCGCGATCGGCCATACGCCGGTGACCGAACTGGTCGCCGGGCAGCTACGCCTCGACGCGGAAGGTTACGTGCTGACCAAGTCCGATTCGACGGCGACCGATATCCCGGGTGTATTCGCCGCCGGGGATGTCAAGGACAAGGTGTTCCGCCAAGCGGTTACCGCCGCGGGCATGGGGTGCATGGCCGCGCTCGAAGCCGAAAAATTCATCGCGGCGCAGGAAGACGCCGCACCGGCGAAGGCCGCCGAATGAGGAGTTAGGAGCGTCCCGATGGCGATGGATTGGGACAAATTGCGCGTGTTCCACGCGGTCGCGGAAGCCGGCAGCTTCACCCATGCCGGCGAGTCGCTGAACCTGTCGCAGTCGGCGGTGAGCCGCCAGATCAGCGCGCTCGAGGAAAGCCTCAGCGTGCCGCTCTTCCACCGCCATGCACGAGGCCTGATCCTGACCGAGCAAGGCGAGCTCCTGTTCCGGACGGCCCGCGAAGTGTTTGCCAAGCTGGCGATGGCTGAGGGCCTCATCTCCGAATCGAAAGACCGCCCGAAAGGCCCCCTCAAGATCACGACAACCGTTGCCTTTGGCTCGATCTGGCTGACCCCGCGGATTCGCGAGTTTCTCGATCTCTATCCCGAAATCCAGGTGAGTCTCGTCGTCGACGATTCCGAGCTCGATCTGTCAATGCGCGAGGCCGATGTGGCGATCCGCATGTCGCCGCCGCGCCAGCCCGACCTGATCCAGCGGCATCTGGTCAGTGTCCAGGTGCACATCTACGCCTCCACCGAATACATCCAGAAATACGGCATGCCGCAGCGCTCCGAGGAGCTGGAAGAGCACCGCATCATCGTCTATGGCGAGGATGCACGGCCTCCGGTTCCGGGGGTGAACTGGCTGCTCGAGGTGGGGGTGAAGTCGGGCCAGGATCGGCGGCCCATCCTTACCGTCAACAACACCTACGGCATGCTGCGGGCCATCATGAGCGGGCTGGGCGTTGCCGCGTTGCCCGATTTCGTCGCCAACGAGCATAGCGGGCTGGTGCGTATTCTGCCCGAGGTCTCGGGGCCGCCTAACGAGGCCTATTTTGTCTACCCCGAAGAATTGCGCACTTCGAAACGGATCAGCGTGTTTCGCGATTTCCTGCTGCGCAAGGTGGCCGAGGGACGTCTGGGCGGTTAGCCTGTGGGGAAATACTGCTGACCTTATGAGTTTGCCGCCCAGTAAGTCGCGGAAGATACTGACGATTTGATAGCATTGCTTTTTTTGCAGACGAGACAGAACCAATTCCGGCTGGTAAGCCCTCCTCCCAGCGACCATTTTTCGGGTGCGCGACTGTTGTCGCATGAATTTTCGCGGGCCGACGCCCGCAGTGGTTTCCGGGACTTGTTCTCGGGAAGAGGGTCTTCGGATCCTTACGTCTCCTAGACGTGAAGCCTCCCTGTTCAAACTTGGCCGGAACCTAGGTTCCGGCCATTCTTCTTTTAGGGTCTGGAATCCGGGTCCCCGATCAGCGCGTCTATCGCCGCGGCTTAAAGCAGGCGGCCAGCCCGCCGAACGGGATCGCCGCCGGCAATCGCCAGCTGGTCACTCGCCGTCCGGGGCGCCCTGATCGATGATGGTGACGCGCACCGCCTCAAGCGGATCGTCGGCGACAGGCGACACGCACAGCTCGCCGTTACGCTTCGGGCCAACCACGCCACCCTCGAAGAACGATCCCTCGTAGGTGATCTCGAGCCGCTCGCCGAGGTCGGTCGACGGCCGCACCGCGAAACCGGTCAGCGGTAGATTGCGGCCACGTGTGCCTGCATAATTGCCGTTGCTGACCCAGGCCGTGGCCCTCCCCTCCTGGGCGAAGACGCGGAACTCGATGGCGCCCGGCGCAAGCCCGTCGCGCGGCCGGATACTGAGCGCCTCGATCTGCCGCTTGCTGCCCGGATTGCCCGCCCAGCCGGGCTCGACATAGCGCCGGTCACCCAGCCCCATGATGTGAAGCAGGATCTCGGTGCCGACGTCCGGGGTCGCTCCCGTAGCGGTCTCCGGCGCGGGTTCAGGCTCAGGCGGCGGAGGCGCCTCCTCCGAGGCCGAAGGGGAAGCCTCTGTGGTGGCAGGCTCTGGCGACGGCGCAGCCTCGGCGGCGGCCGTTTCCGGCGGCGTCTCCGGCTCGGGCGCCGGCGGCGGGGCGGCCTCGGCGGCGGCAGGTTCCGGCGCCGGCTCGGGTACGGGGTCAGGTTCGGGCGGCGGAGGCGGCTCTGGCGGCGGCGGCGGAGGCGCCGCTATCACAGGTTCCGGCAGCGGCGGCGGCTCGGGAGCCGGTTCCGGCGGCGCTTCGGGGCGCGGCACGAGGCGCGGGCGGCGCCCCTGGGTTACGGGCGGCGGCGCCCCCTTGACCTTCTCGTCGACCAGCTTGCGCAGATCGTCCTCGAAGCGGTCGCGCAAGAGGCCCGCATCAAAATCGGCGGTGCGCCGGGCAATGATCGCCTCGGCGATCTCGATCATGTCGCCGGGGATGTCGCTTTCCGGCCGTTCGACAAAATCGGGATGCACCACCTCGTCAGCGATGCGCAGCGTCGACATCATCAGTCCGCCGCGGGACGGCTCGATCAGCGCTGGCCGCTCGCTCTGGCCGATCCGGATATGGCCGAGCGCCGAGCGTCCGCTGCGTTGCATGGCGAGGCGCAACGCGTGCAGGGTGTCGGCGGCGAGTTGACCGTCGGGGTGGATGTAGTAGACGTCGTCGATATGCAGGTTATCGATCTGCTGGCGCGGCACGAAATGCTCGATATCGATGATGTTGCCGACGCCGGCGCCAAGCTTGCCGATTTCTTCGTCGCTTAGCGTCACATAGCGCGATTGCTCGAATTGGTAGGCTCTCACCAGCGCGTCCGCGGCAACGACGTCGCCGGTCTTGGCGTCGACAAATTGCTCGGTGACCGGGTTACCGGTTCGCCCGCTCAGCAGCTCGAGCTTGATCCGCTTTGCATTGCTCGTCGCCGCTGCCAGATAGACCGGGCAGGAAACCAGCGACAGGCGCAGAGAACCATTCCAGACCGCTTCAGCCATCCTTTCCTCCGCGCCATACGATCATAGTTTCGTTATAGCACGCCCTTTCACCGGTCGTGCGAGCGCAGATTAACGCCGCGCCGGATTGGCTACAAGCGCTTGCCAATCAACAGCATTTCCAAGCTTTAGCGGCGTCCCGGCGGGCGGCATCGGGTATTTCAGCCCGCTCGCGCAATTGAATAGCACCGCCCGCTCGCCCGCGCCAACACGGCCGTCAGCCAACGCCTGGCGATAGGCGGCGAAGGTCGCGGCGCCCTCGGGGCAAAGCAGCAGCCCTTCCGCGCGCCCGACCTCCTCCCATGCGTCCTGGATCGCCGCATCGTCGACCGCGATGGCAAACCCGCCGGTCTCGCGCACCGCGCGCAGGATCAGGAAATCGCCCACCGCCACGGGCACCCGGATGCCGGCGGCAAAAGTGTGCGCGTTCTGCCAACGCGGCGCATGCTCGACCCCATCTTCCCAAGCCTTCACCATTGGCGCGCAGCCGGTCGCCTGCACCGCGACCATGCGCGGCCGATTTTCGTCGATCCAGCCCATCTGTTCGAGTTCGTCGAACGCCTTCCACATGCCGATGAGACCGGTGCCGCCGCCGGTGGGGTAGAAAATGACGTCGGGCATTTCCCAGCCGAGCTGCTCGGCAAGCTCCAGCCCCATCGTCTTCTTGCCCTCGATGCGATAGGGCTCGCGCAAGGTCGAACAGTTGAACCAGCCAAGTTCGCGCTCACCCTCGGCGACGAGCCGACCGCAATCGTCGATGAGCCCGTTGACGAGAAACACCTCGGCGCCCTGCATCGCGATTTCGCGCACATTCACGTCGGGGGTGTCGTCGGGGCAGAAGACATAGGCCTTCATTCCGGCGCGCGCGCAATAAGCCGCCATCGCCGCGCCGGCGTTGCCATTGGTCGGCATCGCCATGGTCTTGATGCCGAGCTCCTTGGCCATCGACACCGCCATCACCAGCCCGCGCGCCTTGAACGAGCCGGTCGGCAGGCGGCCCTCGTCCTTGACGAGAATCTGGCCGCCCTTGGCGATTTGGCCGGCGAGGCGCGGCAACGAAATCAGCGGGGTTACGATCTCGCCGAGCGAGACGACATTCTCCGGCCGGCGCACGGGGAGCATTTCGCGATAGCGCCACAACGTCTGCGGGCGCGCGGCAAGCATCTCCTTGGTCAGCACCCCGGCGACCCCGGCGAGGTCGTAGCGCACGAGCAGCGGCCGCCCGGCTTTCGACAGCCCCTGAATGACATCGGCCTCATAGCGCTCGCCGGTCAGCCCGCATTCGAGATGGGTGACAAAGGTCGGGAGATCGCCGCCGGTCCATTCGATATCGCTCATACCCGTTCCTCTAACGCCTACAGCACCGCCTCGGCGACGACGCGCATCGCCGCGGCGTCGGCGCCGGAGAGCACCAGTGAGCCGACCCAGCTGTCATCAGCCAATTCCTGCCAAGCCTGGAGCCGGTCCTTGATGCGCGCGGGCGGCCCGACCAGCGAGGTTTCGTCGATGAGCGCATCGGGTACCGCCGCCGCGGCCTCGTTGCGTCTTCCGGCGAGGAAATGGTCCTGAATCGCTTCCGCCGCCGCCTCGTAGCCGAGGCGTTTGCATAGATCGTTGTAGAAATTACGATCGCGCGCGCCCATACCGCCGATATAAAGCGCGAATTGCGGGCGCAGCCGGTCACGGCAAGCATCGACGTCGTCGCCGACCACCACCCGGACATAGGGCGCAAGATCGAAATCGAAGAAATTCTGCGGCTTGCCCGCCTTGGCGCGGCCTTCGAGGATCGGGCCGACAATGATGTGCGCCTTTTCGGGCGACATCAAAAACGGCAACGCGCCGTCGGCGACCTCACCCGCCGTGCGCAACCCGGGCGGTGAGATCGGCGCGGTGTAGATTTTGAGGCTCGGATCGCCATGGCCAATGCTGCGCAGCGGCTTACCGAAGCCGGTCGAACCCGGCCCGGTATAGGGAATGTCGTAATGCTCGCCGTGATGCTCGAGCGGCGCCGCGCGCTCCATGATCTGGCGGATGATCGCGACGTATTCGCGGGTGCGCGCTTGCGGCCGGCCGAACGGCACGCCGTGCCAGCCCTCGACGACCTGCGGGCCAGACGGGCCGATGCCACACAGGAAGCGGTTGCCGCTAAGCGCCTGGAGCGACAGCGCGGTCATCGCCGCGCAGGCCGGGGTGCGCGCCGGCATCTGCATGATGCTGGTGCCGGCCTTGATCCGGCTGGTGCGCGCCAGCACCCAGGTGATCGGCGTCACCGCGTCGGCGCCGTAGGCCTCGCCGGCCCATACCGCGTCGAAGCCGAGCTTTTCCGCCTCCCATACCAGGTCCATGCCGATCCCGCCTTCGTCCGGCGAGAATTTGAGCGTGGTGGCAAGCTTCATCCGAGGAACTCCGCGCCGGCCTTGGCGATGCGTTCGACCGAGCTGAGCCAGTCGCCGATTTCGCGGTCGAACGGCTCGACCATCACATGGCCAACCCCGACCGCGGCAAAACCCTGCAGGCGCTCCTTGAGCGCGCCGTCATCTCTTCCGTCCCACGCGCTGCGCAGCGAGATGGCGAATTCCGGGTCGGGGCGATCGGCACGGAGCCGGGCGACAAGCGGCTCCGCCTGCTCTGGGGTCGCGCGCGAGCCGTGCCAGCCATCGAGCCGCACCGCGCGTTTCAGCGCCGCATCGGAGGTGCCGCCGATCCAGATCGGGATCGGACGTGCCGGTTTCGGCATCATCCGCATATCCTCGATGACTGCCGGGATCCAGCGCGCCTCGAAGCTCACCGGATCATCACTCCAGACCGCGCGCATCATCGCGATGCCCTCATCGGTGCGCCGACCGCGCTCGTTGAATGGTACGCCGAGCGCAGCGAACTCCGCTTCCAGCCAACCGACCCCCGCGCCGAGGATCAGCCGGCCTTCGGACAGATTCTGCAAGGTTGCCAGTTCCTTGGCGAGCGGCAACGGGTGACGCATCGGCAGCACCAGCACGCTGGTGCCGAGCCCGACGCGTCTGGTGCATGCCGCGGCCCAAGTGAGAGTCAGCACCGGGTCGTAGAAGTTGGGTGACGGGGGGTACATCGCACCCGCGGGCGTGATGATGTGCTCGCTCGTCCAGACATCGGCAAAGCCCAGCGCGTCGCCTTGCATCGCGGCGCGCCTAATGCCGTCCGGCGAGGCTTTCCGCCCGATCTGAGGCAAATGTATTCCAAGTCGCATCATCCTTCACCGCCGTTACCCGCCTCGCCGCGTCGCTGCGGCAAAGTGAGCCGCGCCGATGCGGCTGGCAAGCAGTTGCCGCGACAGGGATGACAGGCCATGCTAGGGCGAAGAATAACTGCGGGCTAATCGAGGATTGCGTCGCGCCTTTCGCAGGCGACCGCCAGGGGAGACAAAATGAAGCCGTTGATCGCACTTGCTTTCGTGCTGACGTGGCTGACGCTCGGCGTAACGCTGACCGCTTGCTCGGACAATGGGGTGGGCCAAGATTATTATGAGAACGACACCCATGGCGGGTATCCGGGCCCGGGCACGCGCACCGAGAACCGCGACGACTAGCAACAACGCTCTGCCGGCGGCGGCCGGGCAGAGCGCGCGCAGCCACGCGAAGCACCCTGTTCGTGTGGGCCGTTTTGCTGGCGGCTCCGTATTCTGCGGTTTCTCAACCGACACGCAACGCTAACACAGTTATGCGTATTTGGAAGGGGTGATCTGCCGATCGTGCGGCCCCGGCTTCCGATAAGCGACTGAGCTTTCGCTTCGACCCACCCCATCCCGCACCGCAGCACGCGGGAAGCGACGACATGACGGAAATCCGAAAAGAAAAACCGGGCGCTTAGCCGCTCGGCATCGTGGCTGAGCGGTTCAAAAAGCTCGCCGATCGCATGGCGGCAGGCCGGCCGGCACCGACGCATGATGCTGGGCGAGTTGCTCAAAGGCGTTAGCGTCCCGATCGCCCACCCGGACGAGTACCTCGAAGGCGTCATCGAGCGCATGACCCGGCTCAACGTCGCGCATCTCGCGGTCATCGCCGGCGACGACCCGACGCTTGTGGGCTACCTCAGCTGGCGCGACCTGCTGCGGGTTCGGCTCCGGCTGCAGCAGGAGGACGTACACGGTAACTTCAGCCCCGGGTGGGTGAGGCGGCGGCGCGCAAAGGCCGTAAAGTCGGTCGGGCTCAACGAGACACTGGCCAAGTAGCGCGGTCGCAGCGGGCACCGATTGACGGCGCGCCAAGCGCGGTGGTTTCCTCCGAGCCGGCGAACCTGGGAGGAGGACGGCGCCCATGATCATCGACTGCCACGGCCATTACACGACCTCGCCCAAGCAGCATGAGGCGTGGCGCACCGAGCAGGTCGAGGCGCAAAAGGCCGGCAGTGCCGTGCCGCCGCGCCCTTCGATCACCGACGACGAAATCCGCGAGACCATTGTCGGCGGCCAGCTCAAGCTGCAGCGCGAGCGCGGCACCGACCTCACGATCTTTTCGCCGCGCGCCGCCGGGATGGGCCACCACCTCGGCGACGCCTCGACCAGCGAGGCCTGGGCTGCCGCGTGCAACGAGCTGATCCACCGCGTCTGCTCGCTGTTCCCGAAGAACTTTATCGGTGTCGCGATGCTGCCGCAGAGCGCGAAGGTGAGCCCGAAGAACTGCCTTGCCGAGCTCGACCGCTGCGTCAACGAGTACGGCATGGTCGGGATCAACCTCAACCCCGACCCGTCGGGCGGGCACTGGCAGGACCCGCCGCTCGGCGATCGCTATTGGTACCCGGTCTACGAAAAGATGGTCGAGTACGACATCCCGGCGATGATCCATGTCAGCGCCTCGTGCACCCCGACCCATCACACGACCGGCTCGCATTATTTAAACGGCGATACGGCCGGGTTCAACCAGCTGATGGTGTCGTCGGTGTTCAAGGATTTCACAGCGATCAAGTTCATCATCCCGCATGGCGGCGGCGGAGTGCCGTACCACTGGGGCCGTTATCGAGGCTTGGCGCAGGACGCAAAGCTCGGCGTACTCAGCGAGATCATGTTGAAGAACGTGTTCTTCGACACTTGCGTCTATCACCTGCCGGGCCAGGAGCTTCTCGCCAAGGTGATCCCGGTCGACAACATCCTCTTCGCCTCGGAGATGATCGGCGCGGTGCGCGGCATCGACCCCGAAACCGGCCACCATTACGACGACACAAAGCGCTATATCGACGCCCTGCCGCTATCCGCCGCCGACAAGGCGAAAATCTTCGAAGGCAACGCCCGCCGGGTGTACGGCCGGCTCTCGGCGCAGATCGAGAAGCAGACGAGGGCTTAGCGCCAAGCCGCATAGCCCTCTCCCGCACGCGGGAGAAGGAGATAGGCAATTAGTTCAGCCGTAGCTCGCTGATGTGCCGCGGGTCCTGTTTGAGCTCGCCGCGCTCGACTTTTTTGACGATGTCGACGAGGCGCTCGTTGGCGGCGGCGCGAATGCCGACCTCATTGCCCTCGCGCACGACAAAGCCATTGAGGAACTCGATCTCGGTGCGGCGGCCCTTGGCCATGTCCTGGCCCATCGACGGGCGCTGATCCGAAGCGCCGCGCGGCGAGTTGAGCCGGTGGTGATCGTATTTTGCCAGCGCCGCGGCGTCGCCCTCGCCGGCGCGGGCGATCGTTTCCGGCTCCTGGTGATCGATCTCCTCGAGCTTGTAGCCGCGCGCCTGGCCGATGCGGATCGCCTCGCTGCCGAGTCGCGCCTGGAAATGGCGGATCGCCTCGCTGTCGGCGCATTGCGACCCGGAGAGGCCGGTGCAGGCGGAAACCCGTTCGCCATCGTGTTCTGCACCAGCTTGGTCCAGCGCTCGCCCCAAAGGTTGTCGGTGACCTTGGCGCTGTCGGCAGTCGAGACAAGGCGGCGGACCTCGTGCGCGCGTTCGGTAATGCGGCCGTTGGGTTCGCCGGTACGATAGACAATGTGCCGGTCGCCGCCGATCAGCCCGCCGCGATGCACCTGCGCCGGCGCGTGCAACGCGACCGAGATGTGGCTGGCGATGCAGCCCATCACCTTGCCCCAGCCGACGACGCCGGCAATCGTCTCCTCGTTCATGCAGTTCTGCAGCGAGACGATATAGCCGCCGGGTGCCAAATACTGCTGGATGAGCCGCGCCGCCCATTCGGTGTCGTAGGATTTGACGCAGACAAAGGCGATGTCGACCGGCGCCTGCTTGGCGAACTGCTGCGCCTCGGTGAGGTGCAGCGCCTTGCATTTGACCGAGAACGGCTCCGGGCCTTGATGGTGGGTGACGCGGATGCCGTCGCGGTTGATCGCCGCGACGTTCTCGGGCCAGAAATCGATGAAGGTGACGTCTTCCCCGGCCTTCGCCATATGTGCGCCGGTATAGCTGCCGACCGCGCCGGCACCGACCACGACGATCCGCTTGCCCATCGCTTTCCTCCCGCCCTGATCTTGCTCGGGGATCGTAGCGCCGCAGACCCGCGCTTCAACCACAATCGACACTATTGGGAAGGAGCACTGCCCGATCGGCAATTGCGGGCGCGGCAGGTTCGGCGCTATCAACGGCGCTGCTCAAAATTAGGGCAGCAAAAGACCAACGGGGAGGAGCCGGACGATGCCCGATGCGGGCGGCACGACAGCAAAGGAACTTGGACGCGTTGTCGAAGGGCGCGGCGCGTGGATCGCCGCCAGCGCGGTGCTCGGGCTTCTTTCGATCTCCTACGGTTCGCCGCTCTTGATCGTCATCGGGTTGAAGCCGATCACCGCGGGCCTCGGTACGGCGCGTGAAGTTACCGCGCTGGCCGCAGCGTTGACCTGGGTCGGGACGGGGCTCGGCGGCATCCTGATGGGCTGGTTCGCCGATCGTATCGGCGTGCGCCGGATCGTGATTTTTGGCGCGATCAACATCGCGCTGGGCCTCGCGCTGTCGTCGCTCGGCACGATCTGGGCGCTGTTTGTCGGCCAGGGATTGCTGCTGGGGCTGCTCGGCAACGGCGCGCTCTTCCCACCGCTTCTCGTCTATGTCAGCCGCTGGTTCGACCGGCGGCGCGGGACGGCGCTGGCGCTGATAGCATCCGGCCAATACATCGCCGGCGTGATTTGGCCGACGCTCTTCGAACATGCGATGGCGCGCTATGGCTGGCAGGCGACGATGACCGGCTTTGGCATTGTCGCCGCGCTGACGATCCCGCCGGTCGCGGCGCTGTTCCTGCACCCGGCGCCCGAGCAATCGCACGGCGAGGCGGTCTCGGTTGGAGCGCGGCACAGCAGGCCGCTGGGCTTGCCACCCAATATCGTGCTGGCGATGCTGTGCGCTGCCGGGTTCTGCTGCTGCGTGCCGATGGCGCTGCCGCAAAGCCATCTCGTCGCCTTCTGCACCGATGTCGGTGTACCGGCGGCGCAGAGTGCGCTGATCTTTTCGGTGATGACCGGCTGTGCGTTTTTCAGCCGGCAATTCTGGGGCTGGCTTGCCGACCGGGTCGGCGGCCTCGTGACGCTGATGCTCGGCTCCGCCTGCCAGGCGCTGGCGATCGCCGCGTTTCTCTTGACCCAGAAAGAGGCCGGGTTGTTTGCCGTCTCCGCCGTCTACGGGCTCGGCTTCAGCGGGATTGTGCCAGCCTATGTGCTGATCGTGCGCGAGCTGTTTCCGTCATCCGAGGCGTCGTGGCGGGTGCCGAGCGTGCTATTCGTCAGCATGTGCGGGATGGCGTTCGGCAGCTGGTTCGCCGGCGCGCTCTACGACCATTTCGGCTTTTACGCG
The DNA here is from genome assembly GCA_035504235.1 of Allostellaceae bacterium. Lineage (GTDB taxonomy): Bacteria > Pseudomonadota > Alphaproteobacteria > ATCC43930 > CGMCC-115725 > DATARH01. The sequence goes on from DATJSH010000032.1 coordinate 34,377, forward strand.
CCGGCCTTCGCGATCGGGGTTCTGTTCAACCTAGCCAATTTGACGATTGTCGGCTTCCTCTTGCTGCGTCAAGGGGTCAAAGGCGGGTTTCGCCCGGCGATGGCGTGAGCAAGTGCGTTCGCGCCTCCGCGCGAGCGCGCTCACAAAGCTACGCGTTCCGCTCCCAATCCTCTTGCCACAGGAAATCCGGACCGAGAACGTCGAGGTTCGGCGCGCCGATCTGGCCCATCACGAGATCGATCTCGCCGCGGAAGATGTCGACTGCCTTTTTGACACCGTCGAGCCCGCCGGCGACCGCACCGTAGAGCGTCGGGCGGCCGAAGAAGCAGAAATCGGCGCCCAGGCACAGCGCGATGAGGATGTCGGCGCCGCGGCGGATGCCGCTGTCGAGCATCACCGTCAGCCGGTCGCCGACCGCACGTTTCACCGCCGGCAGCACGTCGAGCGAGGCCGGCGCCTGGTCGAGCTGCCGCCCGCCGTGATTCGAGACGATGATGCCGTTGCATCCCGCCTCGGCGCAGCGGATCGCATCAGCCGGGTTCATGACGCCTTTGACGACGAGGTTGCCCGGGAAGAGCTTGCGGTAGCGTTCGAGGTCCTTCCAGGTCTGGGCGTGGGCCGGCACCATCGCGCGGTTGAACTTGACCGTATCCTCGGCACTCGCGCCGGGGGGCAGATAGGGCAGCCAGTTGCCGAGCGGCGGCGTGCCGCCGTTCGAGATGTATTCCCAGATCCAGCCGGGATGCTGCAGCGCCTCGGCGAGCAACGCCGGTTTGAGGCGCAGCGCCGCCTGCAGCCAGTTGCCGCGGATATTTGCATAGCCGTTGCGGGTGTTGCGCTCGCGCTTGGAGTGCACCGGCACATCGACCGTCAGCACCAAGGTCGACAGCCCGGCATCGGCGGTGCGGCGGATAAGGTTCTCGGTGACTTTGGCGTCGCGCGCCGAATAAAGCTGATACCACGAGTTCTTTGGCGCGACGCGGGCGGCGTCCTCCAGCGTTTCGTTCGAGGCGCCCGACTGGATGTAGACAATGTTGTTCTCGCGCGCCGCCTCGGCGAGCATCATGTCGGCGCCACGACGGAACAGCCCGGCGCTGCCGGTCGGCGAGATGCCGAAGGGGCTGTTGAATTTCTGGCCGAAGATCGTCGTCGACTGATCGCGCTTCGAGACATCGACAAGGTAGCGCGGCAGCAGATGGTGCTGCTTGAAGGCCTCGGTGTTGCGGTCGATGCCGCGCTCGTCCTCGAGACCACCTTCGATAAAGTCGAAAGCGACCTTGGGCAGACGACGCTTCGCCATCTGGTGCAAGTCTTCGATGTTGATCGCGTCGTCCAGTCTCATCGTCGTCTCGTCCCCAGGCGCGGCGGTATCAAAGTGCGTCGGCGCATCCGCGCCGACTTCGGCGCCAGCCCGCTCCCCCACCCGGCCACCCCGTGAGAGTATGCTGACGGGTGGTCGGGCGGCGGAACGGGCCGGTACCGCATTCCGCGCAAGCGGAACCATCACCGGATGAAAACATTGCGCATTTTCTTATGAAGGGACAACGCGCAAGTGCGCCGCGCCTAGCAGCTACCCGCTAGGCGCAGCCCCCCACGACAATCGATGTCGCCAGCAGATAGCGCCCACGGTAAGCTCTCAGCCTAAGGCATCGACCGGAGCAAAACCGGCGATCGGGAACAGGGAGAAAACGCAATGGCCCACGACAATGTGGCGTTGTGGTCTGCACTGTGCGGGTTGATGGCCGACTATTGGGCCGAGGTTGACGAACACGGCGGCCGCGAGGCGCACGCATTCTATCTGCCCGCCGCGGTCTATGCGATCGGCAACAACCAGTTCGCGGGACAGGACAAGATCGCGGCGTTTTACGACCGCCGCCGGCACAGCACGATCATGACCCGCCATGTCCTCTCGAACCTGCGGGTCTTCGCCGATAGCGAGAGCCAAGGGCGCGCGACCGGGATCATGACCCTTTATCGCGCCGACGGAAAATCGCCGTTCCAGGGCGCGCGGCCGCCGGCGATGATCGCCGATTTCGAGGCGAGCTGCGTCCTCGGCGACGATGGCCGCTGGCGCTTCCAGTCGCACGTGCTGCGCCCGTTCATCATCGGCAACGACATGCCGGCGTCGATCGCGATCAACCCACGCAGCCTGTAGGTCAGTCGGCCGCGATCTGCCGGATGCCGAGAATGTCTCGGAGATGACCGGTCTTCATCCACACGACGCAGCCGCCGGAGCCGCTGGTCGCGTGCAGCGCGGTGCCGCAGGGCAGCCTTAGCCAAGATTGAGGCGCAAAATGCTCGCCGCGATCGTCGAACGCCCCTTCGAGCACCAGCACTTCAGCGCCTCCCGGCACTGGAAGATCGACGGTCGCCTGTGGCGCCCATCGCTCGAGGCGAACCTCCTCACGATCGTCGTGGAAGAGCGACGCGACTTCGACCCCCGGCCGAGCCTGCGCAGCGGCCCAGGCGGGTAAGCCTCCGGTAATCCGGACCGAAGTGCGGTCGGCCGGATCGAACTGCCATAACTTCACGAAAAGTGTGCAACCGGGCGCCGAGCCTGGCGTGTGACGCGACGCCGGCGGATTGCGCACATAAGAGCCAGTTGGGTAGTCGCCCTGCTCGTCTTGGAAGACGCCGTCAAGGACGAGAAATTCTTCGCCGCCGCCATGAGTATGCGCCGCAAACTGGCTTCCCGGCGCATAGCGGACGATCGAGGTCGCGCGCGCCACCTCATCGCCGATCCGGTCGAGCATGCGCCGATCAACGCCGGCAATCGGCGATGGCGTCCAGCCAAGGCTCGCGGCGTGAACGACGACACGCTTCGTGAAGTCGTCGTTGAGCTCCATTACGCCCTCCGCTCGACAAAATGCGCGCTCGCCCGGATCCCGACCTTCCCCACGGACCAAGTCCGTATGCTAAGGCCCTCGGGATGACATCTGCGGATCACTTCGCGGCGTCGCGGGTCTCTACCTTGCTGAAGTCGATCGCGTTGCTCGCCGAAGCGGTATCGCCGAGCCGCGAGCCCTTGGTCTTGGCGAGCGCGGCGACCGCGGCCTCGTTCTCGGTGATCTTGGCCATGATTGCCTCCTTGGCGCGGTCGAAGACGCCGCGATTGGTGGCGACGAACTCGCGCGACTCGCGCAGCTTGGCGAGGTAGCCATTGATTTCCGGCACGACATAGCGCGCGACCATGTCCCAGCTGCGGAAGGTATTCTCCGGATTGGCCCAGTCGTGCACGAAGCCGACCACGGTGCCGAACCCGCCGCTCATCGTCAGCACCTCTTTGAGCCGCGCGACGAGATCGTCCGGGGTGCCGATCGTCGCCGCGGCGCCGGCGCCGAACGCGGTCTTCTCGATCGCCTCGTCGGGGTCCTTGAAGGGGTTGGCGCCTGGCCGCTGCAAGGTGCCGACGATGTATTCGTTATGATGGCGCAGCAGACCCTTGCGCGCCTCTTCGATCGCCTTTTCGCGCGTCTCGGCGATGTGCCAGGATAGCAGCACCCGCCAATCCTTGCGGCTGACGGTCTGGCCGTGCTTTTTGGCGGCGCTTTCGGCAAAGCCCCATTGCGTCGGCAGTGCGTTTAAGCCTTCCTCGGCAAGCGAGCCGATCGAGATGACGCCGCAGCCGTGCTTGCCGGCCAAGGTCATGCCCGAGGGGCTGATCTGCGAGGCGACCGCGAACGGCATCTCTTCCTGCAGCGGCAGAAGCTGCAGCGCCGCGTCCTGCAGGGTGAACCATTCGCTCTTATGGGTGACCCGCTCGCCGTTGAAGAGGCGGCGGATGACGCCGATCGCCTCATCCTGGCGGTCGCGCTGGGTCATCGGGTCGATCGCCAGCGTGTGCGCGTCGGATGCCAGCGCGCCCGGCCCCGAACCGAAGATCGCCCGGCCGCCGGTCATGTGGTCGAGCTGCACCATG
>DATJSH010000033.1:0-12224 GCA_035504235.1 Allostellaceae bacterium
GCTGCACCATCCGGACGAGCATAAGGCGCCGCTGTTCATCGATCACGGCGAGGGCGCGATGCTCTACGACGTCGACGGCCGCGGCGTGATCGACGGCTTGGCCGGCCTGTGGAACGTCAATATCGGCCATGGCCGCGGCGAACTCGCCGATGCGGCGGCGGCGCAGATGCGCAAGATCGGTTTCGCGTCGGCTTATATCGGCCAGACCAACGAGCCGGCGATCCGCCTAGGCGAGTTCATCGTCCGCCACGCCTACGGCAACAGCTCGGCGGTGTATTTCACCACGGCGGGCGCGGAATCGAACGAGAGCTCGTTCAAATTCGCCCGCTACTACTGGAAGGTGAACGACAAGCCGAACAAGGTGAAGATCATCTCGCGCTGGCACGCCTATCACGGGGTGACGATGGCGGCGATGAGCGCCACCGGCATGGCGGTTTATCACAAGATGTTCGGGCCGCTGGTGCCGGGCTTTGTGCAGGTCGCGCCCCCCTACGCCTATCGCTGGCAGGGCAACGAAGACCCCGGCATCGCCGCCGCCGAGGCGGTCGAGAAGGCGATCCTCACCGAGGGGCCGGACACGGTGGCCGCGGTCATCGCCGAGCCGGTGATGGGGGCGGGCGGGGTGATCGTGCCGCCGCCGACCTATTTCCCCAAGCTGCGCGAGATTTGTGACCGGTACGACGTGCTGATGATCACCGACGAGGTGATCACCGGCTTTGGCCGCACCGGGCGCTGGTTCGCGCTCGGCCATTGGGGTGTCGAGCCCGATCTCGTGTCGTTCGCCAAGGGCGTCACGAGCGGCTACCTGCCCTTGGGTGGCGTCATTGCCTCAAAGCGGGTGCACGACGCGATCCTCTCGGCGCCGATGGACCGCCGCTTCATGCACGCCGCGACCTATAGCGGCCATCCGGTGTGCTGCGCGGTCGGCGTCGTCAATTGCGGCATCATCGAACAGGACGGGCTGGTCGAGCGCGCGCGGGTCGAGGGCGCCAAGCTGCTCGCCAATCTCGAAGAGTTGCGCAACCTGCCCAATGTCGGCGATGTGCGCGGGCTCGGCATGATGTGCGGTGTCGAACTGGTGACCGACAAGTCGACCAAGGCGCCGGCGCTCGGCCTCGGCGCGCGGGTGGCGCGGGAGGCGATGGCGCGCGGCCTCCTGCTGCGCATTCGCGCCGGCGGCGCCGATCCGGCGATCGGCGACACGATCTGCCTCGCCCCGCCGCTGATGACGCCGGGCGAGACGCTGGAAAAAATCCCGCAGATCATCCGCGAATCGCTGATCGCCGCGACGGCGTAATGGCGACCCGCACCATCCGCGTCGTCATCGACGGGGCGACCGGTCGGCTCGGCACGACGCAACATCTGAAGGCGCTGCTCGCTATTCGGGCGGAGGGCGGGCTGCCGCTCAAGAACGGCGACCGGCTGATGCCGGAGCCGGTGCTGCTCGGGCGCAACGCCGAGAAGCTGACGGCGCTGGCGGCGGCGAGCGGCGGGCTGGCGTGGTCGACCGACCGCGACGGCGGTGTCGCCGACAAGGCGGTCGACATCTATTTCGACGCGACCGCGACCGGGGGCCGCCCCGGGCGGTTGTCGGCCGCCATCGCCGCCGGCAAGCATGTCTATACCGAAAAGCCGCTGGCCGGAGATGTGGAGCAGGCTCTGGCGTTGGCGCGACAGGCAAAAGACGCCGGCATCAAGCATGGGATCGTGCAGGACAAGCTGTTCCTGCCTGGCCTCAAAAAACTGAGGAAGCTCTACGACAGCGGTTTTTTCGGGCGCGTCCTGTCGGTGCGGCTCGATTTCGGCTGGTGGGTGTTCGACGGCGAGTTCCAGACCGCGCAGCGGCCGAGCTGGAATTACCAGCGCGCGACCGGCGGCGGACTGATCCTCGATATGTTCGCGCACTGGCGCTACATCTTCGATCGGCTCCTCGGTCCGATCGACGCGGTGCTGTGCCGCGAGATGACGGCGCAACCGCGCCGCATCGATGAAGCCGGCAAGCCCTACGACGTCGATGTCGAAGACCATGCCTTCGCGATCTTCGAGCTCGAAAGCGGCGCGATCGCCCAGGTGAGCTCGTCCTGGGCGAGCCGGGTCAAGCGCGACGATCTCTTGCAGATCCAAGTCGATGGCACCCAGGGTTCCGCGGTGTGCGGGTTGCACCGCTGCTTCGTGCAGCCGCTCGTCGCGACCCCGCGGCCGTTCTTTGATCCCGAGCGGCCGCAAACCGCGGTGTTCGACGACGAGTGGTTGGAGATGCCGACGCTCGACCCGTTCAAGAACAGCTATCGCGAGGGATGGGAGCTGTTCCTGCGCCACGTCGTTGAAGACGGTCCGTTCCCCTCGCCGCTGATCGAGGGGGCGAAGGGCGTGCAACTGGCCGAAGCCTGCCACCAAAGCCACCACGAGCGGCGCTGGATCACGCTCAACAAGCTCAACGTGTAAAATTTGAAGCGATTTCGCGCAACCTCAGGCAAATCGCGCTGTTACCTACGTTGTGGCAGACCATCCCGGCGGTGCAGCGATGGATAACGAGGGGCAAGCCATACTCGTCCTCGAGGATGACGAGGATGTGCGCGAGACGATCAGCATGCTGCTGATCGAGGCGGGGTTTCAGGTCGAGACCGCGGCGACGGGATGGGAGGCGATTGCCCTCATCGAAGAGCGCCGGTTCGACATGGTGATCGCCGATATCAGCCTCCCCGGCGGCCTCAGCGGCGTGCAGATGGCGCAGCACGTCCGCGCGCGTCACCCGCTGCTTAAATGCCTGTTTATCTCGGGCCGCGCCTCACCGGTGGTCTGTGACCCGCTGCTCGACGATTTCGTTGCCAAGCCGTTCCGGCCGTTTGAGTTGCTCGGCTACGTCTGGAAGGTGTTGCGCGGGAACATGCCGTATCCCCGCCTTGAGGTGGCGCGCCCGGTCTAGCTTCTTGGCTTCAGTCGCGTGACGTGGCCCATCTTGCGGCCCGGCAGGGTGTTGTGCTTGCCATAAAGATGAAGGTGCGCGGCCGGATCGGCGACGGCCTTGCGCCAGGTTTCGACCTCGTCGCCGATCAGGTTCTTCATCACCGCGTCGGCGTGGCGCTCGGTCGATCCGAGCGGCAGGCCGCAAATCGCCCGCACCAGTTGCTCGAATTGGCTCGTAGCGCAGGCGTCGATCGTCCAATGGCCGGAATTGTGCGGGCGGGGCGCGAGCTCATTGACCAGCACGCGCCCGTCCTTGGTCACGAACATCTCCACCGCCAGCACGCCGACAAGGTCGAGCCGGGTGGCCACGTCGCGGGCGATGCGCTCGGCTTCGGCCGCGATCTCCGGCGGCAAGGGCGCCGGCGCGATGGTCGTGTCGAGGATGTGGTGGACGTGTCGGTTTTCGACCGGCGGATAGGCGGCAAGCTTGCCGTCGGCGCCCCGCGCGACGATCACCGACACCTCGCAGCGGAAGTTGACAAAATCCTCGAGGACGCCGCGCCGTGCGCCCATCAGCCGCCACGCTTCGGCCGGCACGGTGCGGGCATCGACATTGACCTGGCCCTTGCCGTCATAGCCCATGCGCGCGCTCTTGAGTACGGCGCGGGTCTTGAGCCCGTGCAGCGCCTCGCCGAGCGCGGCGGCGGAGCGGATTTCGCGATAACCCGTTGTCGCGACGCCGATACCGTTGAGGAAATTCTTTTCCTTGAGGCGATCCTGGCTGATTTCGAGAATCTCGGGGCTCGGCATGACCGGTTTCCGCCCCGCGACCCGGCGGACCGCCTCGGCCGGGATGTTTTCGAACTCGAAGGTCGCGACGTCGATTTTGGCGGCGAATGCTGCAATCGCCGCGCCGTCGCTCCACTCCGCGACGGTCGCCTCGGCCGAGACCTGCGCCGCGGGGCTATCCGGCTCGGTCGCAAAGACATGCACACGATAGCCGAGCTGCGCCGCAGCCATCGCGGTCATGCGGCCGAGCTGTCCGCCGCCGAGCATGCCGATCGTCGCACCGGGATTAAGCATCAGTGCGTTTGAGCATCAAACCGGGTGTTCCGCGACGGCTTCTGTCTGGTTGTCGCGCCAGCGATCGAGAGCTTCGGCGACCGCCGCGTCGCCAAGCGCCAGGATCGCCGCGGCGCAGAGCGCGGCGTTGATGGCCCCGGCTTGGCCGATCGCGAAGGTCGCGACCGGCACGCCGCCCGGCATCTGGACGATCGACAGGAGACTGTCCATGCCCTTCAACGCCCGGCTTTGCACCGGAACGCCGAGCACCGGGAGCGGGGTCAGTGCCGCGGCCATGCCCGGCAAATGCGCCGCGCCGCCGGCGCCGGCGATGATCACCTTCAAGCCGCGCGATCTGGCGTTCGTGGCGTAGTTGTAGAGCCGTTTCGGCGTGCGGTGGGCCGAGACGATGCGCGTCTCGTGGGCGATCCCGAGTTTGTCGAGCGTCTGGGCGGCGTGCTGCATCGTCTCCCAGTCGGACTGGCTGCCCATGATGATGCCGATAGGTGGGCCGGACCCGGCCATGCTTCTCGTCTCTGGCGAAAATGACGGAGCCGGGCATTATAGGGTGGACGCCTTCCGGCACAAGCCGGGCGCGAACGGCAAAATTCGCTTGTTGCGAACCGCCGCCACTCGTCTATAGACAAAGGCAGGGGTGGCGAATTCCTTGAGCGCTTCCGCCGGAGGCGGGAAGGCGAGATGGCGAAGGAACGGTCGATGCCGGCGGCGGACGGTGCGTCCAAGACGCGCCGTGGGGCGCCTCGCGCGAGCGGGTCCGGAACGGCCAAACCCAAGCTGAAGCTCGCGGAAAAAGGCGAAAGTCGCCGTGGCTCCGAGCTTGCGCGACTGCAGGCTGAACGCGAGTTGATGCAGCGCGAATTGGCAGATGCGCGAGCGCGAATCGCGTTGCTTGAGCGCCTGGCCGACGAAGATTCGCTGGCGCCGATCGCGAATCGCCGCGCTTTCGTGCGCGAGTTGTCGCGGATGATCGCTTTCACCCGCCGCTACGGGCCGCCGTCAAGCGTCATCTATTTCGATGTCAACGGCATGAAGCAGATCAACGACACGCACGGCCATCCGGCCGGTGACGCCGCGCTGCGTCACGTCGCCGACATACTGGCGAAAAATGTGCGTGAGAGCGATATTGTCGGGCGGCTCGGCGGAGACGAGTTCGGCGTGATCCTCGCGCAAACCAGCCAAGAACAGGCCAACGCCAAGGCGGTCGCGCTGGCCCAGGAGATTTCCTCCACCGCGCTGCGCTGGGGCAAGTTCGACATCAACGTCACTGCCGCCTACGGCGTTTATTCGTTCACCGGTACCGATGACGCGCAGGTCGCCATCGAAGCGGCCGACAAGGCGATGTACAGGCAGAAGCGGGTCCGCCAACCGGTGTGAATTTGCGCGCCGGCGCCTGATCGTCAGGCAATGATGTCGGGAAGCAGCTCGCTCTCGATCTTCGAGATCTGGTCCTTCAGGGCCAGCTTGCGCTTTTTGAGGCGTTGCAGTTGCAGCTGATCAAACGGCGCGTGCTCGGCAACCCGTGCGATGACATCGTCGAGATCGCGGTGCTCGACCGTGAGGGCGGCCAGCTTGGTCTTTAAGGCTTCAACATCGAGGTCCATCGCGGCCAACGCGCGTGTTCAGCGGTACCGGGGGCCGCCTTGTGCCGGAGCGTCAGCGGACCATCAGGTATTATAGCACAATGCGCGTCGCTTTCATTGCGCGGTGATGTTGATGGCGGGCCGGACAGCGAGGGTGGAAGGGTTCTGGCGGTTCTCGCTGATGGTGTATGCGAGGCCGGGCGTCGCCGATGCGCTGATCCGCCTGCAAGATCAGGCCGGGCATAACGTCAACCTCATCTTGTTCGGGTTGTGGCTCGGGCTGTGTGAGGGGGTGCGACTGGATACCGCCGGGCTGGCGCGCGCCGTGGCGGCGATCGCCGGGATCGACGGTGGCGTCGTCACGCCGCTGCGCCGGTTGCGGCGGGGGCTGCGCTCCGATCCCGCCTCCGATGTCCAAGACCTGCGGCGTCGTGTGCTCTCGCTGGAACTCGCCGCCGAGCGCGGCGTCCAAGCGCGGCTCGCCGCCAGCGCCGGACGGCGCCATTCGCGCAGCGGGGATCTGGATCTGGTAAAGGCCAATCTGCGGTTGATCCTCGGCAGCGATTTCGGGTCGGAAGCAGCGGCGATGTTTCTTAAGTCCGCTTGCCGTTAGCCCCTCTCCCGCATGCGGGAGAGGGGCTTCCTCAGCTTTTCGCAGCTTCGCCCCAGCGGCGCACCGTGCCGGCATCGAGGCCGAAGAGGTCAAGCAGGCGGCCGAGGCTATGGTCGATCATGTCGTCGATCGTCTGCGGCTTGGCGTAAAGCGCCGGCACCGGCGGGGCGATAACCGCGCCCATCTCGGACAGTGCGGTCATCGTGCGCAGATGCCCGGTGTGCAGCGGGGTTTCGCGCACCGCGAGCACAAGCCGCCGGCGCTCTTTCAGAACGACGTCGGCGGCGCGGGTGAGCAGGGTCGAGGTAACCCCGGTGGCGATCTCGCTCATGCTGCGGATCGAACAGGGCGCGATAATCATGCCGAGCGTCGGAAACGAGCCTGACGAGATTGGGGCCGCCATGTCGCCGATCGCGTGCACGACATCGGCGCGGGCGCGCAGATCGGCCGGTTTCAGCTCGGTCTCGAGCGCGAGTGTCATCTCGGCGGTCCGGCTCATGACAAGATGCGTCTCGACCGGCAGGCGCTGAAGCAGCGTCAGGAGCCGCGCGCCATAGGCAATACCCGACGCGCCGCTAATCCCGACGATCAGTCTCGGCTGGCTCTTGGATCCTTTGCCGACGTGTCGCATCCCAGATCGTCGCCCAGCTATTCATTTTCTCGCGGCGCATCACATATCTCGACCACAGCTCTGTGCGAGCGCTGGCCCAAACCCGCGTCCGGCGCTACCATCATAGCCGCGAGTGTTCGACAGGAGGGAACTGCATGTCGCAGCAAGATCGCATCGAGGCGCTTAAAGAAAAGCACGCATCGCTCGAACGCGCCATCGATGAGGAGAACCATCGTCCGCTACCTGACCAAGGGGCGATCCACGATCTGAAGCGCCAGAAACTCCGCATCAAGGACGAAATCTTCCAGCTCGAACGGCAGTGACGGAAGAACGTTAAATAAAGCAATGGACTGAGCGCCGCTTTCTGCGGCGGCAAATGAGGTGGGGCAAGCTTCCGGCCGCTGCCGCGAACGCCCCGGGTGGCGGTTTGCTCGGCGGCTTTGCTGAGCGCCGCACAGGCAAACGCGGCCAGCGAATATGTAACTCTCGGCGCAGGCAACCGGCCCTGCGGCAGCGGCTGCAGGTGCGCAGCCAGGTACTGACCGACCGCGGTATATTGCAAAGTTGGGTGCTGGGCTCCTGTATCGATAGCGACTGCGCGACGCCTTCTCTCGATTCGGTCGCCCGCGCCGCTCGTTTCATCCTCGCGAAGGGCAACGCGAAATAATCCCTGGGGTCAGCGCAGCGCCGTCGGAGAGACGATTCGCCATGTTTCGCCGCGTCGATCGGCGAGCGAATGGACAAGCCCTGCGTCGATCGGCGTTTCGCCTCCTTTGAAAAGGCCGGCAACTGCGAACCAGAGGCAAGGCTCGGGCGTTGGCCGATGGTGCAGCTCTGACGCAATAGTGATTGCGTTATCATTTACACCCCACCAGCGCCGGGAAGCGGGTCGAGACGACGATGTCGGATATCGCGATTACTCACGATCAGCGCCCGGAGTCGTCGATTGCGCGTCCGATCACCGCTTCGGCGTCGTTGGCGGCGCTCGGTATCGTCTATGGCGATCTCGGCACCAGCCCGCTCTATACGACGGCGGCGATCATCGACGGGGTCGGCGGCCAGTTCTCGCCGGATATCGGGCTCGGCATCCTGTCGCTGATCTTCTGGGCGCTCATCATCACCATCTCGGTCAAGTACTGTCTCTTTGTGATGCGCGCCGACAACCATGGCGAGGGCGGCATCCTGGCGCTGATGTCGCTCGTCGCCGGGCGCGGCTATGGGCGGGTGCCATTGCTGGTGATGATGGGGCTGTTCGGCGCCGCGCTAATCTACGGCGACGGCATCATCACTCCGGCGATCTCGGTGCTAAGCGCGATCGAAGGCGTCAATGTCGCAAGCGGCGCTCTCAAACCCTACGTGATGCCGCTTTCCGTCGCCATCCTCGTCGCCCTGTTCGCGGTGCAGAACCGGGGGACCGCGCGGATCGGCGGCGTCTTCGGGCCGGTGATGCTGATGTGGTTTGTCGTCATCGGCGTTCTCGGAATCGGCGGGATTATCCGCCATCCGGGTGTGATAAAGGCTGTCGATCCGACTTATGGGATCGTGTTCCTGGCGCGCCACGGATGGCAGGGTTTTGCGATCCTCGGCGGCGTCTTCCTGGCGATGACCGGCGGCGAGGCGATGTACGCCGATATGGGCCATGTCGGGCGCAACCCGATTCGCCTGACCTGGTATGGGATCGTTCTGCCGGCGCTGCTGCTCAATTATGCCGGGCAGATCGCGCTGTTGATCGCCGAGCCGGGGCAGGGCAGCCCGTTCTTCCGCCTGGCGCCGTCATGGGCCCTTTACCCGCTGGTGGTGTTGGCGACCGCGGCGACGATCATCGCCAGCCAGGCGATCATCACCGGCTCGTTCTCGCTCACCCGGCAGGCGATGGCGCTCGGCTGGTTTCCCGGGTTTCAGATTCGCCAGACCTCCGATACCGAGTACGGCCAGATTTATGTGCCGGTCATCAACTGGCTGATGATGGTGATGACCGTGACGCTGACGGTGACGTTCGGCAGCTCAGACCGGCTCGCCGGCGCTTACGGCACCGCCGTGTCGCTGACGATGATGCTGACCACGGCGCTCCTCTATAATTTAATGCGCCAGCAATGGAAGTGGCCGGTTCTAGTGGCCGGAGCCGTGAGCGGCATCTTCCTCCTGGTCGATTTCATATTCTTCGCCGCCAATCTGCTGAAGATCGCCGATGGCGGATGGGTGCCGCTGACGTTCGGGGCGTGCGTCTTCCTCACGATGACGACCTGGCACGCGGGTATCTCGGCGGTGCAAAAAAAGCAGACGGCAGAGGCGATGACCCCGGCGCGGTTCCGCGCCTGGCTGCGGCGCCACAAGGTCTCGCGGGTGGCGGGCACGGCAATCTACTTGACGCGAATGACCGACCGCCTCGTGCCGGCGCAGATTATTGAGCACGCCGCGCAGTTCGGTTCGCTTCCGGAGACGGTGATTGCGCTGACGATGTCGTTTCAGGAGACGCCGCGCGTCGCGGCCGAAGAGCGGTTGGAGCTCGATGAAGTGTTTTCGGGCTTCTGGCGCATGACCGTGCGTTACGGGTTCATCGAGGTGCCGAACCTCCCGGCTGTGCTGCGTACCGCCAAGATGCACGGCTGCCCGATCGACTTGTCGAAGGCGGTTTACTTCAGCACGCGGGATCGGGTGATTCGCGACCGAAAAAATCGGCATTTATGGCGCTGGCAAGTGCCGGTATTCTCCTTCCTGTTCCGCAATTCGGTGCGCGCGGTCGATATCTTCAATTTGCCGCCGCAGAATTTTGTCGAATTGAGCCGCCAGATCGAGCTTTAGCCGCCAAGGGGGGCCGAGGCTTCGCCGTTACACCCGATTCTCGACGCCGATCGTGTTCCAGCCCGCGGTGCCGAACTCCGAGATCGGCAGCGGCTTCAGGTAGCCGCGTTCGAAATCGGCCATGAACGCGAGCTCGTCGGCGTCGCTGATCGTCACTTTCTGGTCCTTGATGGTGACCAAGCCGTCGTTGGCAAGCCGGCGCAGCACTCGATTGACATAGGCCAGGCTGAGGCCGAGCGCGTCGCCGATGACTTCCTGGCTGAGCGGCAACTCGAACGAATGCTCGTCCGCGAGGCCGACCGCCTGCAGACGCGTCAACAGCTCCAGCAGAAAATGCGCGATGCGTTCATGCGCCGCGCGCCGGCCGACCACGATCAGATGCTCGGCGTGGATCGCTGCATCGCATGAGAACGACCAGAAAATCTTGGCCGCCAGACGCGGCTGGGTCTCGAACAGGGCCACCAGATGTTCGAGCGGTGCGACCGCGACCGTGGCGTTCGTCAACGCCTTGATCGTATAGAGCGAATCCCGAAAAAAGCAGCTCGGCACACCAGCGAAGTCGCCGGGAATCGCCAGATCGACGATCTGTCTTTGGCCGTCGCGCAGGATGCGGTAGCGGATCAGATAGCCGTCGAGCACGAAATAAACGGCCCGGTTCTTGGCGCCTTCGGTCAGGATCGCCTGCCGCCGGCGGACCGGACGGATGTCCCAGCCGAGCTCACGCACGACGGGCAGCTCGTCAGGCGTGAGCGGAACGCTGTCCTTGAACCGCCGCAATAGCTGCGTCACCGCGCTTGGCGGCACGTCCAGCTGCGTTTCCATAGAAGCCCCCTGGAAAAAAACTTCAACCGTTGCTTTTTTGCGACAGTAGGGCTGTGCGATGCCCTATGTCAACGTTCTAGCAAATAATTGTCAGGGCCGGTGGTCTGTCAAGCGGTGTTTGCCGAGGAAATTATCCGGCGCGGCGTCTATCTTTGAAGAATCCAAGCAATTCTGCGGCAAAGCGGACAGAATAGCGGAATCATCAGTCGGCTTCATTGATAGATAAAGCGACGTATGTTCGAATCGGTATGGCGGACACTCAGCTGATTGGCCCATTTGCCGTTGTGGAAATGCTTGTTGCATTTATTCCTATCTTGGATTTGTGACATATCGCATATAGATGATAGGTATGTGACACGCGCATGGCGATGATAATTTTCCCTCCCATTGGACCATGGCGCGATGCGCATCAGGGGAGGGGTTGATGATGACAGGGCGTAAGATCGGCACCATCGCGGCGCTTAGCGGCAGCGCGGCAGCGTTGGCGATGCTGACCGGGATGAGCGGCGCCCGCGCCGACGATCTGCAGATCAATCAGCAGATGCTCGATTCGCGGGTCGATCAGCTCGCCGCTGTCGGCCAGCAGCCTGGCGCCGGCGCCCAGTTCTCGGTCGACCAGAACCCGGCGGCCGGCGCGGCGGTCACCGCCGGCAGCTTCCCGCGTTCGATCCTGATCCCCGGCACCGACACCTCGATCAAGATCTATGGCGAGATCGACGAGGTCATAGACTACTACATGACCGGCGGCCCGCCGAACAACAGTCCGTGGAACACCACGGTCGGCGACAACGGTCAGGCGCAATCGATCCCGTTGGAGCGTGGCGTTTCCGCGGCGGCCGGGGGAGCCGCCCGCGCCCGTAGCAACGGCATCTTCGGCCAGAGCCCGCGGCAGTCGAAGCTCGGCGTCGAGACACGCACCCCGACCCCATTCGGCGAAGCCCGTACCGTGATGGAATGGGACTGGACCGAAGCCGGCTCGTTCGTCCCGGGCGGCGCCGACCCGACCTCGGTGTCGGACAACCTCGCTCCTCGTCTGCGTTACGCTTACGCAACCTTGGGCGGGCTCCTCGCCGGTCAGGCGACCTCGAACTTCTCCGATCCGGACGCCAACGGCGAAACCCTCGATTTCGGCGGCAACTTCGGCGAACCGGGCCACGTCCGCATCCCGCAGGTCCGCTGGACCATGCCGGCCTGGTGGGGCGCCTCGCTGTCGTTCTCGGCCGAACAGCCCGAGACGATCATCGCCACCGCCAACGGTCTGGAAGCGACCGATTCCGGCGTGATCCCGACGGCGACGACGTCATGCGCGACGGCGGGCGCGGGGACCGCGGCTTCGGCGGCGACCTCGACCTGCACGACGGCCCTGCTGACCAGCGGCGTGACCCCGCTTAACATCACCAAGAGCACGGCGCCCGACCTCACCGCGGCCTGGTACTTACCGCAGCAATGGGGTCATATCGACCTCTCCGGCGTGCTGCGCCCCGGCATCACGGTCGATGACGGCAAGTACTTCTCCAAGACCTTTATCGGCTACGGCGGACATGTCGGCGTCGACATCAAGCCGGGCTGGTTCGGCTGGGTGAAGGACGACTTCATCATGCACTTCACCGCTGGCGACACGATCGGGCCGTTCCTCAACAGCAGCACCAACTTCGACCTGGCGACCAATTACGGTCTGCCCTCGACCTCGCCGACCACCGGCACCTATGGCGGGTTCAACGGGCCGACCTCGGCAGCGTCCGCGGCGGCGATCATCTTCAAGCCGACCCAGGAGATGGGCGCCGAGCTCGGCTATCAGCATTGGTGG
>DATJSH010000034.1:0-2048 GCA_035504235.1 Allostellaceae bacterium
CTGGGCGGCGCGCATCTCCCGCCGCGACTTCCGGTGTTTGCGATAGCGGTGCAGCGGGATGGGGCCGCCAATGGGATGAAACGGCCCGAAGCGCTCCTCGCCCCGCTCGACCCAGAGTTCCTGATCGAACAGGCCCCACCAGACCACGACACTCTCGCCGGCGAGTTCGGGGTCGACTTCATAAGCGACGCCGGCGACGGTCAGGCGACAATCGATGCCGACCAGGCGCCGCTCGGGCTCGCGCGCAAAGGCGCAGAACCGCTCCCAGGCGCACATCTGGTGCAGGCCCTCGGCGGGCAGATGCGCCAGCCAGTCGTCAATCCGCGAATGCGGCTCGCTGCGATGATCCTTGGCGTTGTAGGTGGCGATGAACCGCGTCAGCCATTGGTTTGCCTCTGCCTCACTCTCGGGCTGATGAAAATGATAGAGGGTCTCGTGGGCTTCCTTGACGGTTCGGAACGGCCGCTCGACTTTGCCCTTGGCGCGCGCCGTTGTCCGGCGGCCGTCAGACCCGGCAGGCATATGCGGGATCACCGTGACGCCGAGGCTTTCCATCACGCGTTTGAAGACCGCCGACTTCGCGACCGGACCGTTGTCGAGGTGGAGCGTCGACGGAATGCCCTGGAAGGGATTGCCTTCGTCCGCCTTGGGCGCCATGGCGTTGAACAGAAATTTGAGAGCCGCCTCGACCTCCTCACCATAAACGCAGCGGTATTCCTGATAGGCCACGCCCGAGCGGTCATCGACGACGGAAAAGAGCATCAGGCTCGGCGCGCCCTGGCGCTCCGGATCGATCCACGGCGGCGCCTTCAGCTGCTTCAAATCCGACGGGCTCATGTCGAAGTGCCAGAGCGCGTTCGAATGCTCCGCCTGAAAGCGAACCGCCGGCGGTTCGCGGATCATGCGCTGGTGATCATAGCCAAGCCGGCTCAGATGCCGGTTGAGGGTGGAGGCGGTGATGCGGCCCTGGTCGAGCTTGACGAACCCATCCGGGGTGTCGAAACCCCGTGCTTCTCCAACAATTCCAAGACTCGCACCGTTGAAAGATGGCGACCTTTGCGGTTGGTGGTCTTGACCTTCATCGCCGCCACGACGGCGCACAGCCGCTCGATCTCGTCGCCCGGCACGGCTCGCGGGCGGCCCCGGTCGGAGCGGTATGCCTCCTTCGGGTGGCGGTTGTCGCGCAGCAGCCGATACAGCGTGGCGCGGCTGGTCGCATAAATTTGCGCGGTCGACTCCATCAGCCGTCGGCGCTCGGGATGCCGCGGCGACAGGGCTGCCAAACGGCGCCGCAAAATGGCCAGTGCCTCGATCGGCACAGCACTCGCCGCGTGCGCCATTGGCGTCAGCCGCTCGTTTCCGGTGCCTGGGGTTCGCAGGGGGCGGGCGCGCTCAGGCGCAAATATTGGTAGACGGTTTCGCGGCTGATCCCCATGTCCCGCGCCACCCGCGCTTTTTGCTCGCCAGCCGCGATCCGGCGTTGGACCTCGCCGATCTGCTCCAGGTTCAGCGAGCGCTTACGCCCGCGATAGGCGCCGCGTTGTTTGGCGAGCGCGATCCCCTCGCGCTGCGCTCCCGCAGCAGGGCGCGCTCAAACTCGGCAAAGGCCCCCATCACCGACAGCATCAGGTTGGCCATCGGCGAGTCTTCTCCGGTGAAGGTCAGGCCTTCCTTGACGAATTCGACCCGCACGCCGCGCCGGGTCAGGTCCTGCACGATGCGCCGCAGATCGTCCAGATTGCGTGCCAGCCGGTCCATGCTGTGAACCACTACGGTGTCGCCATCGCGCGCGAAGGCCAGCAGGTGATCCAATTCGGGGCGCCGGGTGTCCTTGCCGGAGGCCTTGTCGGTGAAGGTCCGCGCTAACGGGACGCCGTCCAGTTGACGATCGGGGTTCTGCTCGAAGCTGCTGACATGAGGTAATCGCGCGGCCGGCTTGGTGCCCGCACTCGCTTTCGGCCGCCGCGCTTGCTGAGATTGGCTCCGATATCGACCGCGGAGGACAGCCATGGGCTCGTATGTTGCACTCGACGTCTCGCTTCGCTCCA
>DATJSH010000035.1:0-8551 GCA_035504235.1 Allostellaceae bacterium
AAGCGCTGATCGCGGCGCACGGCCCCGCCCCGTCCTTTACAATCGCGCCAGCCCATGACGATCTTGGCTCGAACGCGATCCTGATGTCGCCACCGCGCGCAGTGCCGCTACGCTTTGGCGAAGACAGCTTCTTCCCGCATCTCGCCGCCGCGCGCGCCCTGGGCATCGAGCCATGCGTCCTGCGACTGCCCGGCATTGCGTTCGATATCGACAATCCGCGAGACCTTCACCATTTTGCCCGGCTAAAGTCGGCGACACGCGCAGCTACGCTTATTGCTGAGCATGCGAAAGACATGAGGGCAGAGTGACGGATTTTTTCGCGACAATCCTCAACCGCGCCGAATCCGGCGAGCGCCTCTCCGCGACCGATGCGCTGGCGCTCGCCGAATGCGAGGATCTGCCGGCGTTGATGCGGATCTCCGGGAGATTGCGCGACGCCGGGCATGGCAACCTCGTCTCCTATTCGCGCAAGGTCTTCATCCCGTTGACCCAGCTGTGCCGCGACGTCTGCCACTACTGCACCTTCGCGCACCCGCCGCGACGCGGCGAGCGGGCCTTTCTGACGCGCGACGAGGTGCTCGACATCGCCCGTGCCGGCGCCGAGGCCGGCTGCCACGAGGCGTTGTTTACTCTGGGCGACAAGCCGGAGCTGCGCTACCGCGCCGCGCGCGACGAACTGGCCGCGCTCGGGCATGAGACGACCCTCTCCTACCTCACCGAGATGGCAGCGCTGGTGTTCAAGGAGACCGGCTTGCTGCCGCACCTCAACCCCGGCCTTTTGACCCGCGAGGATCTGGAAGCGCTGCGCAAGGTCTCGGTATCGCAAGGGATCATGCTGGAATCCGCGAGCGAACGGCTGTCGGAGCGAGGAGGCCCGCATTTCGGCTCTCCCGACAAGCATCCGGCGCGGCGAATTGCGACAATCGAAGCAGCCGGAGAGGCGGCGGTGCCGTTTACCAGCGGCATCTTGATCGGCATCGGCGAGACGCGCCGTGAGCGCGTCGAGGCGATGCTGGCGCTGCGCGACCCGCATGAGCGCCACGGCCACATCCAGGAAATTATCATCCAGAACTTCCGCGCCAAGCCCGGTACGAAGATGGAAGCCGCGCCCGACCCGGTCGAGGCCGACCATCTGTGGACCATCGCGGTCGCGCGGCTGGTCTTCGGCGCGGCGATGAACCTCCAGGCGCCACCCAATCTGATGCCCAATGCGCTCGAAGCGATGATCGCCGCAGGAATCAGCGATTGGGGCGGCGTTTCGCCGGTGACCCCGGATCACGTCAACCCCGAGGCGCCCTGGCCGACGCTCGACCTTTTGGCCGAGCGCACCGCCGCCGCCGGCAAATTGCTAGTCGAGCGGCTGGCGATTTATCCCGAGTATGCGTTGCGCCCGACGATGTGGCTCGACCCGACGTTGCGCGCGCCGACCCTGCGCCGCATCGACGGACAAGGGCTTGTGCGCACCGACAAATGGACGCCCGGCGCCGGGGTTGAGCCGCCATCGCCGGCCAACCGGGCTCATATCGCTGCCCTCACTGCGGCGGTTCAGCCGATCCTCGACCGCGCGATGGCAGGCGAAACGCTTAGCGAGCGCGAGATCGTCACCTTGTTCGAGGCGCGCGGCAATGCCTTCGACGCCGTGTGCGAGGCAGCCGACCGGCTGCGCCGGGCGGTCAACGGCGACACGGTGAGCTACGTCGTCACCCGCAACATCAACTACACCAATATCTGCTATTTCCGCTGCCAGTTTTGCGCCTTCTCCAAAGGTAAGCTCAGCGAAAACCTGCGCGGTCGGCCCTACGATCTCGACTGGGGCGAGATCGTCCGGCGCTGCGAAGAGGCCTGGGATCGCGGCGCGACCGAGGTATGCCTGCAAGGCGGCATTCACCCGGAATATACCGGTGCGACCTATCTCGGCATCTGCCGGGCGATCAAGCAGGCGATCCCGCGGATGCACATCCACGCCTTTTCCCCTCTCGAAATCTGGCAGGGCGCCCGGACGCTCGGCCGCGCCCTTCCCGACTTTCTCGCCGAGCTGAAGGACGCCGGGCTGTCGTCGCTTCCCGGCACCGCGGCAGAAATCCTCGACGACGAGGTGCGCGCGGTCATCTGCCCGGACAAGATCAAGACCGCCGAATGGCTCGAGGTCATGGAAGCCGCGCACGGCGTCGGGCTGCGAGCGACGGTTACGATCATGTACGGGCACGTCGACCGCTACGAGCACTGGGCGCGGCACCTGCTTAGGGTCCGTGCGTTGCAGGCGCGCACCGGCGGGTTCACCGAGTTCGTGCCGCTGCCCTTCGTGCCGATGGAAGCGCCGATGTACCTCAAAGGCGCCGCACGGCTCGGTCCGACCTTCCGAGAGGCGGTGCTGATGCACGCGGTCGGGCGCCTTGCGCTCAACCCGGTAATCACGAGCATCCAGGCGTCCTGGGTAAAGCTCGGGCCCGCAGGCGTCGCCGCCTGCCTCAACGCGGGGGTCAACGACCTCGGCGGCACGCTGATGAACGAGAGCATCTCCCGCGCCGCCGGCGCCAGTTTCGGCCAGGAGATGCCGCCGGAGGCGATGGAGGAGCTGATCCGCTCATCGGGGCGGACGCCGCGTCAGCGGACGACGCTCTACGGGGATGCGCCGAACGACCGCTATGCCGCATCGTTCAACGCCGCGCCGCTGCTGGAGCCGATCAACACACCGGCGCGGAAATACGAACGGGCAGCGGAATAGCTATTTCAACAGCGCGCGGGCGATCTCTTCCCACTCGCTGTCGAGCGGCGCGGTCGACGGGGTCTTGCCGGCGCGTTTGTACCAGCCGCCGGCATTATGCAAATCGCCCTCCACCCGGTGCAGATAGGCATGCGCCCAGGCGCCGTTTTCATTGGCATCGGCCTGGGCGCAGCGATGCGCCTTGTGCCAATCCCCCTTGGCCTGCCACCACAGCGCCTGCATCGCGCCGCCCATCCCAGCCGGCGGCGACGCGCCGATCAGCGACGATTTGAAGCCCTCGAATTCCATCATCTCCTCCCGTCAATTCCTGGTGCAATGATAGCCCGCCTCGCACGGCTCAGGCGAGCATCCGATCGAGTCGGTCGCACAACCGGTAATACGAGCCCACCAACGGCAGAAACCAGGGGTTGCCGCTGTAAAGCGCGTGATACGGAAAATCCGGACTGTCGAACGCGCAGGCGTAGTTCGCGACCCGGGCAATCTTGCGCGCGGTCTGATAACCGAGATAAGTCATCATCGCGATCCCGCTGCCGTTACAACCGAGCGCGTAATGCAACCCCTCGTCCTGTCCCATATGTGGCAGTGCGTCGAGCGTAAAGGCGGTATTGCCGGTCCAGCCATGGGTGATCCGCGCGCCGGCGAGCTGCGGGAAACGCTCAGTCATATAGCCATAGAGCACGCGGGCGCAGAGCAATGGGTCGGCCTGCGTGAACCGGGCGCGGCCGCCAAACACCATGTGCTTTCCGTCGGGCGACATCCGGTAATAGCACAGCACCCGCTTGGTGTCGGAAAGCGTGCGGCCGTTCGGTACCAGCGAGCGCGCCAGATCGTCGGGCAATTCCTCGGTCGCGATGATGTGGCTGGCGATCGGCACGATGCGCCGTCTGAGGCGCGGGGTCAGCGTTCCGGTATAGCCGTTGGTGGCAATGATCACATCGCCGGCTTGCGTCGCGCCGCGGCTGGTGGTAACGCGCCAACCGTTGCCGCTGCGTACTATGCTCTCGACGGTGGCGGCGGCGCAGACCGCGACGCCGCCTCGCCGACAGGCACCAAGCAAACCCTTGTAGTACAGCGCCGGGTGGATGCTCGCCGAGCGCTCAACGACCATGCCGCCATAGTAATAATCGCTGGCGATCTCTTCCCGCTGACGATCGCGCGGCACCATGTAGGCGCCGGATTGGGCGCTGTCATTGAGGCTGGCGAGCCGCGACTGCTGATAGGCGAAATGCGCCGGCGTCCAGGCGCCCTGAAACCGCCCGCGTTTCTGCCAGAAGCAGTCGATCCGCTCTTCCTCGATCAGCCGCTCGACCAGTGCGAAAGCGTCGTAGGCATCGGAGAGCATACGCGCGGCGCGAACCGCATCGACCTCGGCGGCCTTGCCGCTGAAGCCTTTGCCGACATTGACCCCGCCGCTGACCGCACCGCCGTTGCGCGTGCTGGCACCTTCTCCAAGCGCGCCCTGCTCAAAGACCACGCTATCGATACCTTGCTTCGACAGCTCGAGCGCCGCCGACAACCCTGCATATCCGCCGCCGACGATCGCGACCCGTACCGATTTCGGCACCATCGCTGGATCGCCGACCGCCGGCTTATATGCCTCCCACCAATAGGGAGAGGTCTTGAATTCGGGATCGAAGATGTCGCGGTAATTCACGCGACATCGACCCTAATATGGCAAAACCGGCAAGTAAATGCCGGCCCGGCACGACCGTCTATCGCCCGCCGCTACCCGAACAAGCCCATACCCCCCAGAAAGCCGCCGCCACGACGCAAACCAACGCGGCATTGATGTACCATGGAAACATTACGCTTCTCTCCGTTCCGCGTTGGTAATGCAGTCAGGCCAATCGCAGAGGTAACAAACCGAGCCTATATCCCTATTCCTTAAAGGCCAGTGACGCGAACCTGCTCGGCGGTTTCGGTAGGCCGACCTTTATGGTTAAGAAATTCGCTTTGTGCCGGAGAAAGCCGTCCCGCCGAGGCTTCGCATTGCATCTCGGCGGGCGGACCAGCCGGTTAGTGGAATTTCGGCTTCACCTTTTCGCACAGCAGCTGCAGCGACTTCATCACCCGCTGATGCGGGATTTTGGTGCCACAGTTCATTTCCGCCAGTATCCCATTGAGGCCGAGGGTCTCCTTGAGCCCCAGCAGGCGATCGGCGACGCGTTCGGGCGAGCCGACAATCAGCTTCTCCCGCAACGCATCGTCATAGGTGATGGTCTGCAGTCGGCGTCCGCGGGCTGCGCGATCCTCTACCGCGCGCACGCCTGAACGGGTCGCCGAATCTTCGAGCCGTTCGCCGAGGTAGCGATAGAAGTACATGATGCTTTCTTCGGGTTCGGCGATTGCAGCCTCGTCGGTCTCGGCGACGTAGACCGGTGCGCGCAGGAACACCTGTCCTTCGCCCGGGTGCCCTGCTTCCTTCCACGCTTTGCGGTAAGCATCGATATTAGGCCCGAGCTCCTCGATCGTACCGAGCCGCACCGCGACGAATACGGCGTGACCCAATTTGGCGATCTGGGGGAAGGTGTCGGCGCTGTTGGCGGCAATCCGGATTTCCGGCCACGGCTTCTGGAACGGCTTCGGCGTCAGCGCGACGTTGTCGAAGCTGTAGTATTTGCCCTGATACGAGAAGCGCGGCTCGGTCCACGCACGCTTCAATATCTCCAGCGTCTCGGCAAACCGCTCGCGACTTTCGCCATAGGGCACGCCATAGGCCTCGTAGGTGCGCGGAAAACCGCTGCGGCCGACACCGAAAATGAGCCTGCCGTGGCTGATCTGATCGACCGTCGCCGCCTCTTCCGCCAGGCGCAGCGGGTGGCAAAGCGGCAATACCTGGACGCCGGTGCCGATCTTCATCCGTTTGGTGCGGGCGGCAATGGCGCTGGCGAGAGTCAGCGGCGCCGAGCATACCGAGCGCTCCGGCGCTACATGGATTTCGGCCAGCCACATCGCATCGAGGCCCCAGCGCTCTGCAGCGTCGATCTGTTCGAACGATGTGGCAAAGGCTTCTTCTTCGGTGATCCCGGCGGGCCGCTGGAACTCGTGAAACATACCGAATTCGAACGCCATCGCCACCCCCTCCGACTTGGCGGCATTCGCCGCCGCAATCCTCACGAAATCGCCCAGCCGGAGCCGGGCGCAACTAGTGGTGATTTTAGGGGCGAAAGTCGCCGAGAGCGAGTCAAGAAAAGCCGCGCCACCAACGTCCATCCGCGAGGCCTCAGGAAAGATGCCACGCTACCGTAATAAACCCGATTGAGCAGGCATGAAGGATGGGTTTATCGTGATCGGCAAAATACAACCAATTAGTTAGGAACACCTTGAGTTGAGCTTCGATCACAATTACCCCCAATTGGCGATCGATCAAAGCACCTTCACCGACGCGTTGGGTAACGGCGCGCTGGACATCTGTCTCGATTACTTGCGACGGAGTGAGATCGACGGCACGGAAGGTGCGCGGCTAGCGTGCCGTCTTGGTGAAAAGCTATTTCACGCCGGGCGCGCCGGCGATGCTGTAGAATGCGGTCGGCTGGCGTTTTTCGCCGCCGCCAACGACAACGACGTCGCCCATTTTTGCGCCTGGCTGTTCAGCAATAGCGGCTGCCATGCCGAAGCTGCGGCCGCCTACGAGCAACTCATAGCGGATCGCCCAGACTGGGTCGAAGGCTACCGCCATGCGAGCGGCGCCTTTGCCGCAATCGGCGCCGGCGACCGCGCAATCGAGCTGGCGACAAGAGCCAGCGATCTTGCGCCGGCAAATTTCGATTTCGCCTATCACGCTGGCTGCCTATTGCTCGACGCCGAACGAATCGAGGAAGCAAGCATCTATCTGACGCGCGCAGTAGCGATCGAGCCGCAGAGCGCGGGAGCGCTGCGGGCACTTTCGGCGGCTGGGCACGCGCTCGACCGGCCGGACGAGGCGCTCGCCTTGGCGCTGCGGGCCTTAGCGCTCGCACCGGACGACAACGGGCTAGCGATCCACGCCGCGGAACTGCTGTTGCGCGCCGGACGCATCGATGAGGCCACAGGGCTACTCGAAGCGGCAACCACCCGCGACCCCAAGAATGCAATCCTTTGGCGGCTCGTTTCCGCTGCCGAGAGCCAGCGCGACAACCCACAGGCAGCATTGGCAGCGGTCGATATCGCGCTGCATCTCGCCCCGGACGAGGCCGAATACCACCTGCATCGCGGGCATCTTCTCTACCGAGCAGGAGATTTCGCCGCGGCATCGGAGGCCTTAAACCAAGCCGCTGCGCTCGACCCGAAAAGTCAGGCCGCCCGCCGCGGGCAACTCGACCTGCTGCTTGCCGAGGGACAGATCGCCGAGGCGACGGCGCTGGGCGGGGAGATCTTGCGCGCCTTCCCTGAGGACGAATCCTCGGCGGAGGCGGTGCTGCGTGTGCTCCACCGGCGGCTCGACACGATCGACGGCGACTATGTGGTGCTCGGCGGACACGCTCACCGCACGCCACGGCCACCTCGCCCGACGCCTGGGCTCGCGGGACGCCTTAAGACGCAGGCGCGTGTAGTCCATGCCCTCATCATCCGCGAAACGCGCACGCGGTTTGGCGACTCCCGGCTTGGCTACGGCTGGGCGCTGATCGAACCGATCCTGCACATCGTGCTGCTGGCGGCGATGTTCTCGCTGTTGTTGCGCGGGCAGCCGCCGATCGGCACGCATTTCTTTGTTTTCTACTACACCGGGCTCGTGCCCTACCTGGTCTTCGTCCACGCCAGCACGAGCATGATGCATGCCGTGACGAGCAATGGCGCGCTGCTGCAGTTGCCGCCGGTAAGGCCGCTTGACGCGATTCTAGCGCGAGGCCTGCTCGAATTCGCGACTGACGTCGTCGTCGCCGTGCTGATCCTTGCCGGGTTCGCGGCGCTCGGGGTTCCGGCGATGCCGGACGATCTCGGGGGAGCGGCGACCGCAGTGATCGTGACTGCCGTTCTGGGCTGCGGCGTGGGCGTTGTGAACGCCGTGCTGCAGACCGTGTTGCGCTCGTGGGATCGGCTGTGGAACAACGTCACGCGGCTGCTCTACTTCTTCTCCGGCATCTTCTACGTGCCGGGGATGATGCCCGACTGGGCGCGCGACATCTTGGCGTGGAACCCGCTGCTCCACGCGATCGATTGGTTCCGCGCCGGCTTTTTCACGAGCTACGAGCCGCATTGGCTCGACCGGCGCTATCTCGCGGTTTGCGCGGTTTTGGCGGTGCTTGCGGGGCTGACGCTTGAGCGCGGCCTGCGACGGCGGTTGTTGAGCGAGCCGGCATGATCGCGCTCGATGCTGTCTCCAAGACCTATCGCACTCGGCAAGGCGGCCGGCGGATCGTCCTCGATCGGGTGAGCGCGGAATTTCCGGGCGGCTGCAATGTCGGCGTGCTCGGCGCCAACGGAGCGGGCAAATCGACGCTGATCCGCCTTCTCGCGGGATCGGAGATGCCGGATCGCGGACGCATCCGGCGCGACGGCCGGGTTTCGTTCCCGCTCGGTTATGGCGGAACATTTCACGGCGCGCTGTCGCGGTATTATGGCGCAAACCCCTATGGTGGCCCGCTTCTTCGTTCAACCTCAATTACACCGAGCGCCTTAGCTTGGCGTAAGTTATCAAATTGAGTCATCTGAACGGTGGAGGGTACAAGCAACAATGAATAAAATGTTTGTCTCATTCCCTTTTCAAGCTCATCCAAAAATTGACCTTCTATTTTTACTGTCATGGCTTCAATGGTACTAGATATATCGTGTTCCGTGCTTTTAAGCGTCATCTTATCATCCAAATAATCAGTCTCTCCATTGTGATGGAGTGCAGTAAATGCAAAT
>DATJSH010000036.1:0-8293 GCA_035504235.1 Allostellaceae bacterium
GTCGAGCGCCTCCTCGCAGGTCTTGCCGGCGCACCATTCGGTCATCTTCGCGGTGATCGCCGCACCGTTATCGGCGCGCGCCTGATCGTCCTGGAAACGCGGGTCGGCGGGCCATTCCGCCTCGCCGACCATCTCGCACCATCGCTTGAACATATACGGGCCGATCACCGTGGTGACGATCCACCCATCCTGGCACCGATACACGTCGCCCGGCGCGTTGTTGAAGCCGCGGTTGACCGTGGCGACACGGTTGACCCCGGTCAGCGCCTGCTCGATGAGCATCGCGTTGGCGATCGCCGTCGCGGTGCGCAGTAGCGCGCCCTCGACCTTCTGGCCGCGCCCGGTCTTGCCGCGTTCGATGAGCGCCGCCATCGTCCCGAACGCCGAGAGGAACGCCGTGCCGAAATCGACCCACGGCACCTTGGTCATGATCGGCTGCTCCGGAAAGCCGGAGAGGAACACCGCGCCCGACATCGCCTGGCCGATCCCGTCAAAGCCGTGCTTGTGACTGAGCCGGCCGCCGGCGCCAAACCCCGTCACCGTGGTGAGGATGATGTCGGGCTTCACTTGACGCAGGCTGTCGAGGTCGAGCGCCAGCGAGCGCAGCACGCGCGGCGGCAGATTGGCGACGACGACATCGGCGGTGGCGACGAGCTTTCGGACGACCTCGCGGCCCTTCGGTGCCGCCGGGTCGAGCGTCATGCCGAGCTTGTTGCGGTTCATCGCGAGGAACATCGCGCCGCCGCCGCCCATTGGTCCATTGGCGGGTCCGGTGCCGACCGGGATCATGCCGCGATCCTCGCCGCCCTCGCGGCGCTCGATGCGGATCACCTCGGCGCCGAGATCGCCCAACAGCGCGGCGCAAAAGGGCCCCGCGATATAGCGGCCGAAATCGAGGACGCGAATGCCGTCAAGAACACCGCTTGATCCGCTGGCCATGCTGCCTCCCGTGACAGGGAGGGCTAGCGTAGCGGCTGATTGAACAGGCGCAAGATGCGAGAGGCGAGAACGGCCACGGTCACGGCCCCGACGACGGCAAGCCCGACAAAGGCCGCGCTCAAGAGGAACAACAGCCCCATCACCGCGACCGCGCCGAGACCGAGGGCCAGCAAGGCGGCGCCGACCGGCCCGACCCGCGTCGAATAGACGTAATGCGTGCGATGGATGTCGCCGCTTCTCCAGACACCGCGATCGCGGTCTTGGTTCCGGGGCAGCGGTGCGCCTGGCGGGATGATTTCCTGTGTCGGCTTACGGTCGAAATCACTCATGCCCGGTCAATGTGGGGCCGCCGCCGCCGGATGGCAATTGCCCTTAGTGATTGTCATTTGGCGAAGCGTCGCGGGAAGATGGCCCGGTCAATGTATGGGCAAGGCAAGAGGCAGAGGGGAGACGAGGGATGGCGACGCCGGCGAGAATCGCGGTCATCACCGGGGCGGGGAGCGGCATCGGCCGCGCCTCGGCGCATGCGCTGTTGGCGGACGGCTGGACCGTCGTGCTCGCCGGCAGACGCAAGAACATGCTCGAAGAAACCGCGACGCTCGCGAATGCGCCGCCGGCCCGCACGCTCGTCGTGCCGACCGACGTTTCGGACAAAGACTCGATCGCCGCGCTGTTCGATACGGTGAAGAAGACCTATGGCCGCATCGATCTCTTGTTCAACAATGCGGGTACCAGCACGCGCGGCGTGCCCTTCGAGGATTTGACCTACGAGCAATGGATGGGCGTGGTGCAGGTCAACCTGACCGGCTCGTTCCTCTGCGCGCAGCACGCGTTCCGCATGATGAAGGAGCAGGAACCGCGCGGCGGCCGCATCATCAACAACGGCTCGGTCTCGGCGCATGTGCCCAGGCGCAACTCGACCCCCTATGTCGCGACCAAGCACGCGCTGACCGGGCTTACCCGCTCGCTGTCGCTCGACGGCCGGCATCTCGACATCGCATGCGGCCAGATCGACATCGGCAACGCCGCGACCGAGCGCAACACCGACACCTCGGTCGGGCGCTTGCAGGCCACCGGCAAGGTCGAGGCCGAGGCGCGCATCGACGTGCGTCTCGTCGCCGACGGCGTGCGCTACATGGCGAGCCTGCCCTTGGAAGCGAACGTCCAGTTCATGACGGTGATGGCGACCAAGATGCCCTATATCGGGCGGGGCTGAGTTTTTCCGGCGCCTTCCACTCCCCTTGGCCGGGCTTGACCCGGCCATCCACGAATAAGTTGAAGCTATTCGTAGACCCCCGGATCAAGTCCGGGGGAGAGGAGCTAAAAGGAAGTTGCCGGCTTACGTCGGGCGCGGGCCGAGATAGTCGCGCTTGCCGATGGGGACGCCGACGCTGCGCAGGATGTCGTAAGCCGTGGTCGCGTGGAACTGCACCTGCAGCATCGCGAAATGATAGAGGTAGTTCTGGCCCGAGAGCTCTTGTGGCTGGCCGCCGATCGTGACGGTGACCTTCGCATCGTCCTTGCCGTCGATCTGGCTCGCCGACAGGCCCTTCAGGCAGTCGATGACCTTGTCGATGCGTGCGTGGATCTCGGCGAAGCTGTTGTCCTGGTCGGGCAGGGTGGGGAGGGTGACCCCGGCCACCCGGGCGGCGCCGAGCGCATGGTTGCAGACCTGCCGCACTTGGCGCTCGAGCGGGAACATGTCGGGGAAGAACCGCAGGTTCAGCACCGTGGCCATATCCCATTTCTGCGCGGCGGCGTGCTCCTCGCCCTTTTTCAGCACGGTCTTGAGGCCGGTCAAGAGCTGCACGCAAACCGGCACGAAGCCGCTATACAACGTGACTGCCATCTTATGCTCCTTGATGGTTGGGGGATTGTTCCGCCGCCGATCTTAGCCGCCGTGACACGGCGCGGGAAGGTACCTAGCGAACCTGCGGCAAGGGCATCCGCACCGAGATCGCGGCGCTGGCGACCACCGCGGTGTCGTGACCGTCGTCGCTCGGGATGTCGAGCCCGCCCTTGACCACGTTCACCGTGACCTGGCCGTGCGGCAAGGTCGCCTTGACCGCCGCCGCATCGACCTTCTCGGGGTGCTGCGCGCCGATCGTCACCTCGACCTGCATCTGTTTCGAGTCGAGCCCAAAGGTTCGCAAAAAGGTCAGCGAGGAATGGTGCAGCGCGTCCTGCACCGCGCGGATCGCCGCCTTGGTGTAGTCGCCGCCGTGGAGGTCGTTGCCCGCGCCCATTTCGAGGATGATGCGCTTTGCGGCCATCGTTTCCTCCTCAGACGTCCAGCCGCACGATGGCGCAGGCATGCGCCAACACGGTCGAGTTGGTGCCCGCATCGTTGGGGATTTCGAGCCCGCCCTCGACCAGGGTCACCGTGCCGGTGCCGTGCGGCAGGATGGCGAGCACCTCGTCCTTGTTCACCTTTTCCGGATGCGGCACGCCGATCCGGACCTCGACCTGCATCGTGTCGACCGGCAGCCCGACCGCGTCGGCGATACTGAGCGAGTTGTGCCACAGCGCGTCGCGCAGCGCCCGCACCGCCGCCTTGGTGTAATCGGCGCCGCGAATATCGGTGCCCATGCCCAGTTCGAGCACCATGCGTTTCAGGGCCATGGCGTTTCCTGCGTTGTGCTATCGCCGCGGCATTGTACCCGCTCGGCCCGGGCGCGTCGCTCTGATAAAGTCGCCGCGCCGCGCCGCAGACAAAGAAATCGGGGGGAGACGCACGTGAAACAATTGTTGGGGACTGCCGCGGCGATGTTGTTCGCAGCGGTGTTTGTGGTAGGCGCCGCCAATGCCGATCCGTTGGCGATCCGCATCGGCTGGGTGCAGACGCCGGGCCATATGGCTCCGATTGTTGAGGCGCTGAGCAAGAAGCACCCGGAGCTCTTCAAGCATCTCGGCAAGAGCTATGTGATGGAGCCGATCCATTTCAATGGCACGACGCCGCAGATCCAGGCTCAGGCGATCGGCGATCTCGACATCGCCAGCCAGGCGCCGAGCGCTCTCGCTTTGGCGATCACCAACGCCCATCTCGACGAACGCGTTGTCGCCGACGTCTTGTCGGATGGTGGCGGCGACTACTATACCGAGCAGTTCGTGGTGCTCGCCGATGGCCCGATCAAGACGATCGACGATGTCAAGGGCAAGCGCATCGCGACCAACACAATCGGCTCGGCGAGCGACGCGGCGATGCGCGCGATGTTCCGCAAGCACGGCATCAAGGATTCCGACTTCACCACGGTCGAGACCAGCTTCTCGAACATGCCGGCGATGCTGGAGGGCGGGAAGCTCGACATGATCGGCGTCCTGCCGCAATTCGCCGAAGGGATCATCGGCAACCCGAAATACAGGGTGCTGTTCACCGCGCGCGACGCGGTGGGGCCGACGCAAGGCGTCATGTGGGCGATGCGCGCGGACACGATCGCCAAGAACCGCGCCGCGTATGTCGATTTCTTCGAGGATTATATCCGCGCCATCCGCTGGTTTCTCGATCCTGCCAATCACAAGGAGGCGGTGGCGATCTGCGCCGACGTGACGAAATTGCCGGCGGAGCGGCTCGAATACGTCTTCAGCAAAAAGGACTTCTATCACTCGCCCGACGCCGTGCCGAACATCGCGCTGGTGCAGAAGGAGATCGACGAGGACGTGAAGCTCGGTGTGCTGCCGAAGCCGGTGCAGATCAGCCCGGAATATGTCGATCTGTCGCTAATCCGGGAAGCAAAGCAGCGCATCGATGGCAAATAGCCCCCATGGCCGATAGCAACGGCGCCGCCAATGGCGCCAGCAACATCGCGATCGAGCAGGTGAGCCACGGCTACAACCCGGCGCGCGGCCGGTCGGTCGTGGCGCTCGACAACGTTTCGCTCGAGGTGCGCGACCGTGAGTTCGTCGCCTTGCTCGGTCCCAGCGGCTGCGGCAAGAGCACGCTGCTCTATCTGGTCGGCGGGTTTCTGCCGATCCAGAGCGGCGCGATCCGCATCGGCGGCACGCCGATCGCCGGTCCCGGCCCCGATCGCGGCATCGTCTTTCAGCATTTCGCGCTGTTCCCGTGGAAAACGGTGATCCAGAACGTGCGCTATGGGCTCGAAAAGCAGGGCTTGTCCGGTGAAGAATGCGACCGCCGCGCGCGCCGGTTCATCGAGCTGGTCGGGCTGATGGGTTTCGAGACGAGCTATCCCTCGCAGCTTTCGGGCGGCATGAAGCAGCGCGCGGCGATCGCCCGGACCCTGGCGATCGACCCTGGTATCCTGCTGATGGACGAGCCGTTCGGCGCGCTCGACGCGCAGACGCGCAGTCTGATGCAGGGTGAGCTCTTGCGCATCTGGCAGGGTTCGCGCAAGACCGTCATCTTTGTGACGCACGACGTGCAGGAAGCGGTGTTCCTCGCCGAGCGGATTGCGGTGATGTCGGCGCGGCCGGGCCACATCAAGGAAATTGTCGAGGCGAAGTTCGACCGCGAAGACCAGCAACTGACCCGCAGTCAGCCGTTCATCGACATGGTTGATCATGTCTGGAACCTGGTGCGCGGCGAGGCGATCAAGGCCCAGGGGGGTATGGCGGCTGGCGGCGCCGCTACGCGCGGGGACGCGGCATGACCGCGACTTTCTTCCGGTATCTTCCCATTTTGCTCCTGGCCGCGGCGTGGGAGGCGATCACCCGTGTCGGGCTGGTGCCGGCCTCGGCGTTGCCACCGCTCGACAAGGTCGCGTCGGCCTGGTACGGGCTCGCCGCCGGCGGTGATCTGTGGACGAACGGCATCTCGTCGATCACCCGCGGCGCCGAAGGATTGGCCCTGGCGGTCGTGTTCGGCTCGCTGATCGGCCTATTGATGGCGTGGTACAAGCCAGTCCACGTCGTGGCGAACCCGATCGTTCAGTTTTTCTATCCGATGCCGAAATCGGCGCTGATCCCGGTCATGGTGCTGTGGCTGGGTTTCGGCGACGCCTCGAAGGTCGCGACGATCTTTGTCGGCTGCATGCTGCCGGTAACGCTCTCCGCTTATAACGGCGCGCGCGGCACCGACGAGGTGCTGATTTGGTCGGCGCGGGCAATGGGCGCGAGCCGCTTTCGCGTGTTGTGGGAGGTGGTGCTGCCGAGCGCGTACCCGGAATTGCTGTCCGGCATCCGCACGGCGCTGGCGCTGACCTTTGTGCTGCTCGTCGCGTCGGAGCTGATCGTGGCGCGCAGTGGGTTCGGTTATATGATCGGCTGGCTCGGCGATGGCGGGGCCTATGATGCCATGTTCGCCGTGGTCCTGACCGTGGCGTTCCTCGGCTTTGTCGCCGACCGGCTCTATCTGATGTTGATGGGCCGCATCCTCGCGTGGCGCGAATGAGCGCCGAAACACCCGCCTTTATTTCCGCCGCGCCCGGCCTCAGGCTCGACCGGGTCGCCGCGCAGATGGCTCAGCGCATCGCCGGCGTGCTGCCGCTGGTTGCGGTCGTCGTCGTCTGGGAGGCGGTGGCGCGCGCCCATATCCTCACCAGCTTCCTGTTGCCGCCGCCCTCCGCGGTGCTCGACCGAATATGGGACGACATCCAATCGGGCGACCTTCTGCTCAATCTCGGCGCGACGCTCTACCGCGCGACGGTAGGGTTCGTGATCGCGGCGATCGGCGGCGTCGCGCTTGGCATCATCATGGCGCGCAGCACTGTGGTGCGCTGGTTTTTCGATCCCGTCGTGTCGGTCGCCTTCCCGATGCCGAAGATCGCGTTCCTGCCGGTCTTCATGCTGTGGCTCGGGCTCTACGACGAGTCGAAAATCACCATGGTCGTGTTCAACGCGATCTTCCCGGTGATCACCGCGACGCTCGCCGCGGCCGACGGGGTCGATCCTTACCTGTTGTGGTCGGCGCGCAGCCTCGGCGCCAGCGAGCGGCAGCTCCTGCGCGAGATCATCCTACCGGCCGCATTGCCGCAGATATTGACCGGGCTGCAGGTCGCGTTGCCGATCTCGCTGATCGTCGAGATCGTGACCGAGATGCTGATGGGCGGCACCGGGCTTGGCGGCGCGATGATCCAGGCCTCGCGCTTTGCCGACTCGCCCGGAGTCTTCGCCGGCATCCTCGAGATCGCGGTGGCCGGGCTCGCGCTCGTCAAGGGCATCTCGGTCGTCCGCCGGCATCTGCTCGTCTGGCACCAGGAAGCAAACGAACCGACGACGGTTTAAAGCTTGATGATAGCGGCGAGCGCGGCAACGACCGCGACGGCGATCGTTCCCATGCGGATGGTAAGCCGCATGGAAAGCTTTTCATTTTCGGTTTCGATCTTTTGCTCGATCCTTCGGATTTCCGACTGCAGAAGGCTTTTGGTGACCATCTCGTCGGTAATTTGCTCCCGCGTCGCTTCGGCAAGCGTTTCAGCTTGCTGGTCGGTAAAACCCGCGTTTTTGAGGCGGCGCGAAAAATCGAGGGTGTCGAACGTCATAGCAACGCCAATGTAGTTGTTATTGGGCGGCAATGCGACGGGCGAGTTAAGCCGCGCGCGCGTCCTCCTTCATCATCTCGGCGGCTTTCTCGGCGATCATAATGGTCGGGGCATTAGTGTTGCCGGCGGGGACACAGGGCATCACCGAGGCGTCGACGACGCGCAGGCCCTGAATGCCGTTCACCTTGAGGCGCGGGTCGCACACCGCATTCACATCGGTCCCCATATGGCAGGTGCCGACCGGGTGCAGGTTCGACAGCCCATTGGCGCGGATCGACGCCTCGTATTCGTCGTCGGTGTTGACCGAGGGCCCCGGCAGGATCTCGCCGGCAACGAGCGGCGCGATCGCCGGCTGCTCGGTGATCTTGCGCACGAGGCGCATGCCCGAGCGCAGAGCGTCGAGGTCGTATTGCGTCTTCAAAAAATTGAAGAGGATCGACGGCGCCACCGCCGGGTCGGGACTCTTGATCCGCACATGGCCGCGCGCGTCGGGGCGCAAATGCACCGCGCTGACGCTGAAGCCCGGCCAGGGATGCGGCATCATGCCCCTGCGGTCGCGCGCCTGGGTGCTCCAGGTGCTGAAATTGATCTGGATGTCGGGCCGCGAGAGCCGCTCGTCGCTCTTGGCGAACCCGCCGGCGCAGATGCCGTTGCTGGCGAGCGGCCCGGAATGGGTAAGGAAATACCGGATGCCCGCCACCGTGCGCCGCACGAAGCTGTTGCCGACATCGTTGAGGGTCATCGGCTGGGTGCAGCGATAGGCCATTCGCACATAAAAATGGTCCTGCAGATCGGCGCCGACGCCGGCCATGTCGCGCACCACCGGCACGCCGTGCTGCCGCAGCAGATCGCCCGGTCCGAGCCCCGAGAGCTGCAATAGCTGTGGCGAGTTGTAGACCCCGCCGCAGACGACGACC
>DATJSH010000037.1:0-36749 GCA_035504235.1 Allostellaceae bacterium
CCGAGTCGTTAGCGCGAGCCCGCCGCATCGGCATAGCCCTCCCGCCGGGAAATCGCTTGCGGGAACCGGGCGCGATGGTCGACGATTGCGGCCAGACGCCTGTCACCGGGCCACATCCCAAAGGAACCGGGCATGACCGAGCCTTATCTGCGCAGCGGCATCTTTATGGCGCCGTTCCACAACCACGATGAGAACCCGACCCTGTCGATGGAGCGGGACCTTGAGCTGCTCGAACATCTCGACCGGCTCAATTACCATGAGGCGTGGATCGGCGAGCACCATTCCGGCGGGTTCGAGATCATCGCCTGCCCGGAGATGTTCATCGCCGCCGCGGCGCAGCGCACCCGGCATATCCGTCTCGGCACGGGCGTCGTGTCGCTGCCCTACCACAACCCGTTCATGCTCGCCGACCGTATGGTGCAGCTCGACCACATGACGCGCGGCCGTGCGATGTTCGGCGTCGGCCCGGGCGCGCTCGTCCACGACGCGTTGAAGATCGGCATCGACCCGGGCGACCAGCGCGAAATGATGGATGAGTCGTTTGACGTGATCGTGCGGTTAATGCGCGGCGAGGTCGTCAACAAAAAGACCGACTGGTTCAATATCACCGACGCCAAGCTGCAGCTGCGCCCCTACACGCGGCCGACGATGGAGCTGGCGGTCGCCTCTGCGCGCTCGCCGTCAGGCTCGACGCTGGCCGGCAAATACGGTGTCGGCATCCTCTCGATTGGCGGCACGGCGCCGGCGCAGATGGAACGCCACACCGCCAACTGGAACCTCTACGAGGAGACCGCGCGTGCCAACGGCCACGCGCCGGACCGCAAGGATTGGCGCGTTGTCGGCTTCTTTCACATCGCCGAGACGCGCGAGCAGGCGATCAAGAACGTGCGGTTCGGCATGCAGGCCTTCGCCAATTACTTCCGCGACGTGGCGACCTTTCCGATCATCCCGCCCGAGGTAGGTGATCCCGTCGAGTGGATGATCGAGACCGGCACGGCCTGCATCGGCACCCCCGATGACGCGGTCGCCTATGTCGACCGGCTGATGAAAGGCTCGGGTGGCTTCGGCGTGCTGTGTGAGCTGGCGCAAAACTGGGCAGACTGGGAAGCGACGAAGCGCCATTACGAATTGATGGCGCGGTTCGTACACCCCAAATTCCAGCAGAGTCGGGAGCTGCTTGTCGAAAGTTACGACTATGCGACGAGCCATCACATCGACTTCACCGGCCAGGCTGCCGCAGCGATCCAGAAGGCAATCGACCGCCATGCCGCGCGAGACGATGCCGCCAAGAAGGAAGCTGCGGAGTAGCAGTCCTCATTCGCCTCGGCCGGGCTTGACCCGGCCCTCCACGTCTTCAGGCGGAGACATCGGCGCGGAAGACGTAACCCCTCGAACGAGTCCGGGGGAGGGAGATTGGGAGTTTTAATATGCAAAGCCAGAACCGTTTCTTTGATGACCTCGCGCGTGTCGCCAACGGCGCGATGGGCGCGCTATCCGGCGTGCGCGGCGATATAGAGGCGCGGTTTCGCGACCAGCTCGAACGTGTCCTCGCCGGAATGGACCTCGTCACTCGCGAGGAGTTCGAGGCGGTGAAGGCGATGGCGGCCAGGGCGCGGGAGGAACAGGAAGATCTGCTGGGGCGTTTCTCCGCGCTCGAATCACGGCTCGCCGAACGGGCGAAAGCACCGGCGCGGCAGCGGCGACGTGAAACGAAGCTAGACTAGGTTTCGTGCTATGGACCGCCCGATCCCCTAGATGTTGCCTTGCAACTGTCATCCGGGTTTGGCAGCGTGGTCTGGCCATCCTGGCGATCGGTTGCCATCTTCCGATTTTTTTTCGGTTGCATCGGCCGCAAAGTTGCTAAAAGGGGCGGCGGCTGGGGCCGCTGGGCTCCGAGGAGCACGCAATGACATCTCTTTCTTTTGAAGAGAGCCGGCCTCACGCCGGCAATCCGATCGACTTGGTCGAGGAGATCGTCATTGCCAGCGATTGGGCGCATGACCGCGCCGGCGAGGACGAGTTGATCGTCGAGATTCCCGGCCGCTGGTGCGACTACCGGCTTTATTTCCTGTGGCAGGAGGAGCTGACCGCGCTGCATTTCTCGTGCGGCTTCGACATGAAGGTGCCGAAGCGCCGGCGCAATGTGCTGTACGAGCTTCTCGCGCTCGCCAACGAGCGGCTGTGGCTCGGCCATTTCGATCTGGCGGCGGGGGATAATTCGCCGTCATTCCGCTATGCCGTGCTGATGCGCGGCCTGTCGTCAGTGACGAGCGAGCAGATCGAGGACCTCGTCGAGATCGCGGTGTCGGAGTGCGAGCGCTTCTACCCGGCCTTCCAGCTCGTCGTCTGGGGCGGCAAGCCACCCGACGAGGCGATGGCCGCGGCGATGATCGATCCGATCGGCGAAGCCTGATTTTTTAAATTATCAAACCGGATTCCGCCATGAGTGCCGGTACGGTTATTTTGGTCGGTTGTGGGCAAATGGGCTCGGCGATGCTGCGCGGCTGGCTGGCGAGCGGCGCCGCGTCGCGTTTTGTGGTGGTCGAGCCGGCTGGCGCGCCCGAGGCACTCGTCGCGCCGCCCAAGATAGAGGCGCATCGCGCCGCCGCTGAACTTGCCGGCGGGCTGATGCCTGATGCGGTGGTGTTCGCGGTCAAACCGCAGGGCATCGGCGACATTGTGCCGGACTATCGCCGCTTCGCCCGGCCGGGGACGGTGTTCATGTCGATCGCCGCGGGCACCACGATCGGCGGCTTGGCTCGGCACCTTGGCGATGCCGCGATCGTCCGCGTCATGCCGAACACGCCGGCCGCGATCGGCCGCGCGATCAGCGTCGCGTGCGCCAATCCAGCAGTGACCACGGGCCAGCGCGAGCTGTGCGAAGCACTGCTCGCGGCAATCGGCGAAAGCACCTGGGTCGAAGACGAGGGGTTGCTCGACGCGGTCACCGCGGTGTCGGGTAGCGGCCCCGCTTATGTCTTCTTGCTGATCGAGGCGCTGGCGGCGGCTGGTGCGAACTGCGGCCTGCCGCCTGAGCTTGCCGCGCACTTGGCGCTGGCCACCGTGGCTGGCGCCGGCGAGCTGGCGCGAGTGTCGGACGAGGCGCCCGCAAAGCTGCGCGAGAATGTGACGAGCCCTGGCGGCACGACGCGCGCCGCGCTCGATGTGCTGATGGGCGAGGGGGGGCTCGCCGAGCTCATGGATCGCGCAGTGGCCGCCGCCACGCGACGTTCGCGTGAGCTGGCGCGCTGAAGGCAAGCCGGTCATGGCCGCCGGGCGCGGACGACGACGTACGGCAAGCCCCGATCCCGACCGGATCATCGACGCGATGCTCGCGCTCCTCGCCGGCGAGGGATGGCGTCGCGTGTCGCTCGCGGCGGTCGCTGAAGAAGCCGGTCTGTCGGTGCTCCAGGTCCATCGCCTGTTTCCCTCGCGCTCCGCGATCCTCCGCGGCTTTTTCCGTCGAATCGACGAGGCGGCGCTCGCCGCGCCGCTCGACGTCGAGCCCGATGAAAGGCCGCGCGATCGAGTGTTCGATCTGTTGATGCGGCGATTCGACGCGTTGCAGCCTTACCGCGCCGCGCTCGCCGCGTTACGCCGCGATCTGCCTGGCGATCCGCTCGGCGCGCTCGCGCTCGGCGTCGCGCTGCTGGGCTCGATGCGGCTGACGCTCGAAACCGCCGGGATCTCATGCGGCGGCATCGGTGGCATGTTGGCTGTCAAGCTGACAGCCGCGGCCTATCTTGCCGCGGTGCACACATGGTCGCGCGACGAATCGCCTGACCTTGCGCCTACCATGGCGACGCTCGACCGGCGGCTGCGCGGCATCGAGCGGTGGCTGGTTTCGGCCCGGCGTACCTCGCTCGATGCGGCAGAAGCGGGGACGCGATGAACCGGTTTTGCTGCGGTGCAAAATAATAAGCCTTGACTACGATCGGGTTGGGTTCCATATAGCCCATTGTGCACCGCACAAAACGCCATTCTCCTTGAACGGAACCCTATCGATGTCCGATGTCCGCACTCCGTTTTTCGATTTCGACGTGACCAAGATGTTCTCGGATTTCCGCTTTCGCCCGTTTGACATCGAGGCGGTTTGGGCGGCGCAGCGCCGCAACGTCGAGGCGCTGAGCCAGGCCAACCAGCTCGCCGTCGAGGGTGTTCACGCCTTCGCCAAGCGCCAGATCGAGATGACCCAGCAGGCCTTCGAGGACGTCTCGACGCATTGGCGCGAGATGGCGCAGCCGTCTTCGACCGAGGACCGCATCGTCAAGCACACCGAGTTCACCAAGAAGATGATCGACAAGGGCCTGACCCATGGCCGCGAGGTCGCCGCGCTTGCCGCGAAGACCGGCACCGAGGCGGGCGAGGTGCTGCAAAAGCGCGCCACAGAAGGCCTCGACGAGATGAAGGCCTTCGCCTGCAAATCCGCCGCGTAACGCCTCTTACGGCGCAAAAGGCCGGTCCCGCTGCCGCGGGGGCGGCCTTTTCGCTTGAGCGCGGCGCCGCTGTATGATGGCGCCATGACCATCTCTTATGACGCTTTCGCGCAGCTCGACATCCGTGTCGGCACCATTGTCGCCGCCGATCCGTTTCCCCAGGCGCGCCACCCGGCTTACAAGCTGACGATCGATTTTGGCCCCGAGATCGGGGTGAAGCGCTCTTCGGCGCAGCTCACCGCCAACTACGCGCGCGACGCACTGATCGGCCGGCAGGTGGCTGCGGTGGTCAATTTCGCGCCGCGGCAGATCGGGCCGTTTATGTCGGAAGTCCTGGTGCTGGGCTTCCCCGATGCAGTGGGGGCGGTGGTGCTGGTCGTGCCCGACAAGCCGGTCGCGAACGGCGGCAAGCTGTTCTGAGCTTTTCCTATCTCGGCAGGTGAACCCGCGCGCGCAACCCGCCGTGGGGCGAGGTTTCGAGGCGCACGTCGCCGCCATGGCCGCGCGCCACGTCGCGCGCGATCGTCAGCCCGAGCCCGATGCCGCCGGTCGTCTGGTTGCGCGACGAATCGAGCCGGATGAAAGGTTGGAAGACATGGTCGCGCTCGGCGGCCGGGATACCCGGCCCGTCGTCGTCGACGAGGATGTCGACCCCGTCCGCGACGGGCTGACCGGTCAGCCAGACATGGCTGCCGTAGCGCGCGCCGTTGGCGATCAGGTTGCCGAGGCAGCGGCGCAGCGCGTTGGGCCGCACGGGCACGACGAGTTCGCTTGGCTGGTCGAGCGACAGCGCCGTTCCCTCGCGCGCCGCTGCCGCTGCAATATCTTGCAGCAGCGCCGCGACATCGGTATCGACCGGCGTCTCGGTACCCTCGCCGCGGGCAAAATCGAGATAGACCTGAACCAAGTGTTCCATCTCGACGACGTCGGATTTCAGCTCGGCGGCTGTCGGGCTGCCGTCCTCCATCAATTCGAGCGCCAGCTTCATGCGGGTGAGGGGAGTGCGCAGGTCATGCGAAACGCCCGCCAGCATCTCGGTGCGCTGGCGGATCTGACGCTGGATACGGTCGCGCATCTGGAAGAATGCCACCGCGGCCTGGCGCACTTCGAGCGCGCCCTCGATCTTGGAGTAGGCGATCAACCGGCCCTTGCCGAAACTGTCGGCGGCGGCAGCCAGGCGGCGCAACGACTTCACCTGGTTGCGCAGAAACATGGCGGCTACCACAAAAAACACCACGGATGAGCCGATCATCCATAGGATGAAAATATAGGTCGTCGAAGTGTTGAGCCGCTTATAAGACAGTGTCGCGCGCAGCACGCCATCCGGCAGCTGCACCAGCACTTGCAGATTGTCGGGGTCGCTGATCCCGTCGACGCGATAGCGCGACATCGCGCGCTCGTTCATCGCTTGGCGTAGGTGGTCTTCGGTCTGGCTTCCGCCGGGCGCGACCGGCGGTGGCAGCTCGGCACCGCGGTCGAAGGCGAAATTGATCTCGGTCCGCGCCTGCGCGTCCGCTATCAGCTGGTGGATCTGCTTGTCGTCCTGGGCGAGGTCGATGCCTTGCCCGAGCAGCACGATCTCGGCAGCCACGTCGGCCGAGAAGCGGTGCGCCACCGTCTCCCAGTGCCTGGCGTAGAAAACCCACGCCGAGATCAGTTGGACCAGCACCAGCGGCATGATGATCAGCAGCAGCGAGCGGCCGAACATGGTGTTCGGCAGCACACGCTTGATCCAAATCCGCTGGCGGATGTTGAGGTCTTCGGGCCGGTCCGACGGCGCCAGCACGTTGCCGATCGTCTCTGTCATGAGTTTAGTCGGGCCGCATCGCGTAGCCGGTGCCGCGCACCGTTTGCAGGTAGCGCGGGTTGCGGGGATCGCGCTCGACCTTGCGGCGCAGCCGGGTCATCTGCACGTCGACGTTGCGGGCGTTTCCGCTGAACTGTGCGGATTGCGACAGCTCCTCGCGCGACACCGCTTGCGGCGCGCGCTGGGCCAGGCTCGACAGCAGCATGGTTTCCGCCGCGGTCAGGCGCACCAGCTCGGCGCCGCGAAACAGTTCGGCGCGAACGGGATCGAAGCGGAACGCGCCGAAATGTATATCGGCCGGCGACGCGG
The DNA here is from genome assembly GCA_035504235.1 of Allostellaceae bacterium. GTDB lineage: Bacteria > Pseudomonadota > Alphaproteobacteria > ATCC43930 > CGMCC-115725 > DATARH01. Next base: position 6,553 of record DATJSH010000037.1, read on the forward strand.
CATTCTCGACCACCGGGCGGCGCTGCAGGATATTGCGGATGCGCAGCACCAACTCGCGCGGCTCGAACGGCTTGGCGAGGAAATCGTCAGCGCCCTGCTCGAGCCCGTTGATGCGGTCTTCCGGCTCTGCTATCGCGGTCAGCAGCAGAACCGGCACCGGCCCGGACGCGGACGTCTCCGTTCGCAGCGCGCGGGTCAGGTCGAGCCCGCTTTCGCCCGGCATCATCACGTCGAGGATGATGAGGTCGAACGCAAAGCTTGCGAGCTGCGCCCGCGCCTCCTGGACGTTCGATGCGCCGGTGACCCGAAACCCGCTATCGGTCAGATAGCGGCGTAGCAGGTCGCGCAGCCGCGCGTCGTCATCGACCACCAGCAGGTGGGGCTCGGCATCGCTCATAACCGCCATTATACGCGAAAATAGCTGTCATCGCTTTGGCCTAGCGCGATCGAAGCGTCTGCGGTCGTCGGCGCTGGCGATGATTCCGAGCAGCACCTTGCGGAACCCTTCCACCGCCCCGACGCCGGCGCGGCGATAGGCGCCGGCGACGCGGGCGCGCTGCGGCGCGGAGAGCTGGCGTTCGAGGTCGCGGCCTTTCTCGGTCAGCTCCAGAAGGCGCTGTCGCCGGTCCTGCACCCCGCGGTGCTGGGCGATAAACCCCTGCCGCACCAGCTGTCCGAGCACCCGGTTGAGACTTTGCTTGGTGATTTTGAGGATCGTCAGCAGATCGCCGACGGTCATCTGCGGCCGTCGCCCGACAAAATGGACGACCCGGTGATGCGCCCGGCCGAACCCGTACCGCGTGAGGATCGCATCGGGCTCGGCGGTGAAGTCGCGATAGGCGAAGAACAGGAGCTCGATGCCCTGCCGCACTTCCTCGTCGGTCAGATGGCGGGCTTCGCCGGCTCCAGGCGTGAGGGAAGGTTCTTCGCCCGCCAGGCGAGATTTTATGTCAGTCATATTGACATATTTTGCAAGAATGGGTACAACCGGGCGTTCGCTGCGTTATAAAGTTTCGCAATTCCGGCTCGGGAGGAAATGTCCATGGCTGGTGACCTGCTCCCCTTCGACGACCGCGACGGCTTTATCTGGTACGACGGCCGCCTTATCCCCTGGCGCGATGCCAAGCTGCATGTGCTCACTCACGGGCTGCATTATGCAAGTTGCGTGTTCGAAGGCGAGCGCGTCTATAACGGCCAGGCTTTTCACCTTGAGGAACACAACGCCAGGCTGATCAATTCGGCCAAAATCCTTGGCTTCGAGATTCCGGCCAGCATGGACGATCTCGCTAAGGCGACCAAGGAGTTGATCGCCGCCAACAAGACCGTCGATGGCTATGTCCGTCCGATCGCTTGGCGCGGCGCCGAGCAGATGGGGGTGTCGGCCGAGCAGAGCAAGATCCATCTGGCGATCGCCACCTGGGCTTGGCCTTCGTACTTCGCCCCCGAGGCGCGGGCCAAGGGCATCCGCATGGTGCAGTCGAAGTGGACGCGCCCGCCGCCGAGTAGCGCCCCGGTACACTCGAAGGCGTCCGGCCTCTACATGATCTGCACGCTGGCAAAGCACGAGGCGAACGCCGCTGGTTACGACGACGCGCTGATGCTCGACTGGCGCGGCCAACTCGCCGAAGGGACGGGGGCCAATCTGTTCCTCAACATCAACGGCGAGCTGCACACGCCGACGCCCGATTGTTTCCTCAACGGCATCACGCGGCAGACGGTGATCAAGCTCGCCAAGGCCCGCGGGATCAAGATCGTCGAGCGTGCGATCATGCCCGAGGAGATGCACAAGGCCACCGAGATGTTCCTCACCGGTTCGGCCGCCGAGATCACGCCGGTCGGCGAAATCGATGGTGCGATCGGCCATTTCCGCTTCACGCCGGGCACGATGTGCAAGTTGATGATCGAGGACTACGACCGCATCACCGGCAAGGCGGAGAAAGCTCAGGCGGCTGAGTAGGCACTGCTGCCATTTGCGCTTTATTTGGCAGGTTTTTCGTCGTTGTAGGTGTCTTCACCGCGGTGTGAGATAGTCGCACCTGGTTGCTGCTGCGTGGTTCTCAGGCATGGTGCGCGGAGCGGGAGTGCTGCTCGGCTTGACCGTCGCCCTCGGGTGCACTGCGCCCGCGATGGCATATGACGCGTCGGGCGACCGCCTGTTTCCCGCGACAGTTCTGTTGCCACAGGTCGCGCCGGGCGATGAATTTTACGTCAACGCAGCGACGCTGCCACAGTCCGGCCCCGCGGCACGCCAGAGCAATTTCACCGCGACTTACCAGAAGACGATTACCGATAATCTCGGCATCGAGATCGAGGAAACCTGGACGGCGGTCGGGCAATCGGGCGCCGGAACGAATTACGGCTGGCAGAATCTGGACGGCGAGCTCAAATATCTCGCGCTCAACAATACCGACCATGAGTTCTTGCTGGCATTGGGGCTTGACCGCGAGACGGGCGGTACCGGTGCGACGCGGGTCGGCGCTTTCGGCTCGGGTGCCACGACGCCCCGCGCCTATTTTGCCAAAGGCCTGGGTGACCTCGACATTGGGTACCTGCGGCCGCTCGCCGTCGAAGGGTATGGCGGGATGCAATTCGCGGATGCGGCGCCCCGGCCAGACCAGACCCAGGGTGGCTTGGTTCTCGAATACTCGATCCCCTATCTCGAATCGAAGGTGCATAGTTTCGATCTTCCCGACTGGCTTCGAAACGTCACCCCGATTACCGAATTCACCTTCACGACACCGGCCGGGCGTAGTTACGGCGAGGGTGCGACGGCACTGTTCGGCCCTGGCGTCAGTTATGCAGGCGAAGGCTGGGAGCTAGCGGTCGAGGCGCTCGTTCCGGCCACCCGGGCGACCGGCACTGGCATCGGGGTTACCGCACAGTTGCATTTTGCACTCGACTTCCTCTTTGCCGACAGCATGCTCGGCAAACCGCTATTCTCGACCCGGTGATGCTACATGAGACGACGTGACGTGATCCTGGCAGCGGGGGCGAGCGCGCTCCTTCCGACATCGCTTCCGGCCCTTGCCGATACGACGGCGGGAAGCGTCGTGGGGCTGGTGGGCGGCTGCACTGTCACGCGTGGCGGGTCGGCGGTTGCCCTTAAGCTTGGCGATCCCGTGGCGGTTTCGGACGCGGTCGATGTGCCGGCGGGCGGCAAGCTCAAATTGCGCATGAGCGACGGCACGATCCTTTCCCTGGCGTCGGGAACGCACGTGACGCTCGCGACCTACCAGTCCGACGCCGCCGGCCACCGGCAGAACGTCCAGCTCGCCTTGGGACAGGGTCTGCTGCGTGCGGTCGTCGCCCCGGTCGAGCACCCGGCGATGTTTGAGGTATCGACGGCCGTCGGCACCGCCGCGGTCCGTTCGACCGATTGGTTCATCGAGGCGAAGCCGGGCACGGCACAAGTCGGCGTGCTGTCCGGCTCAGTCGAGCTCAGCAGCGCCGCCACCGGGCGAGCCGTCACCATACCGGCACGCTGGGGGGCGCGGGTAGAGGCGGGCCGCGATCCGGTCGAGGCGCGCGTATGGGCACCGCAGGAGTTTCAGGCGGTCATCTCGCGCACGGATGTGCCGTAGGCTGCTGCCTTGGCTTGGCCGCGCGGCTTGTGGGAAGCGGGGTTGGCGCTGGTCGTCGCGACCGGCGTACTGCTGCCCCTCACGCTTGTCGATTTCGGCCCGTTGCGCATTCTCGAGACGGATTCGCTCGATTTGCGGTTTCGCGTGCGCGGCCCCGAGGCTCCGGGCAAGGACGTCGCGGTCGTTCTTGTCGATGACCGTAGCCTGGCGGCGCTCGGCCGTTGGCCGCTCAGCCGGCGCTATTTTGCCCAAGCGGTAAGGACGCTCGATCGCGCCGGCGCCAAGGTCATCGCGTTCGACCTGTTGTTCGCCGAGCCGGAGCAATCGCTGCCGCCCGGGTTGCGCGAAGACGCGGCTGAGGCCGCATCCCAGCTCAGCGACCCGAAAGATGCAGCATTGCGCGCGGCGCTCGGCAAGCTTGCCGCCGACGATCCCGACGCCGATTTCGCTTCGGCGATCCACGCCAGCGGCAAGGTGCTGATGCCATTCGCGTTTTCCTTCACCGGCAAGAGCGAAGCCTCGCCGCCCGCCTATCTCTCCGATCAAGCCTATCAACAGCTCGACAATAGCCCGGTCGTCCCGCTCTTTCCCCTTGAGCCGCGCTCGGCGCTTATGCCGGTTTCGCCGCTAGGCGAGGCGGCGGCTGGGCTTGGCCATGTCGATATCGCCTACGATCGCGACGGCGCGCCGCGCTACGACTACCTGGCGTTGCCGTTCAACGGCGACTTCCTGCCGTCGCTAACAGTCCGCGCGGCAGCGGCTTATCTTGGCGTTCCGTGGAGCGATGTTGGTCTGGCGCTCGGCGCCGGGGTGCGGATCGGTTCGCGGCAGGTGCCGACGGACAGCGCCATGCGGCTCCTCATCAATTACCGCGGTCCGCGCGATACGATTCCGACTTACTCGTTCGTCGATCTCATTCAGGGGCGGGCGCCGGCACAAGAACTCGACGGTCGCGTCGTCCTGATCGGCGCCTCGTTTATCGGCAGCTCGGACGCCTACGCCGCGCCCTTCAACAACACGCCAATGCCCGGTACCGAGCGGTTGGCGAACATTGTCGATTCGCTGATTGGTGGCGATTTTATCCGGGACGATCCGGCGCCCTGGCCGTTGCTGACGATCGGTTTCACGATTCTGGTGGCGTCGCTGGCTGGATGGGCGATCGCGCTGATGCCGACCCGGTTGACCGTGCTGGCAGCCGCGGCGCCGCTCGCTGCCTGGGCCGCCGGCGCGCAGATGGCTTTCGATCGAGGGCTATGGCTGCCGTTTGTTACGCCATCGATTGCGCTGGCGGCGGCCTCGCTGAGCGTCCTGCTGTTTCGTTACGGCTTTGTCGATCTGCAGCGGCGGCGGGTGCAGGTCGCCTTTCGCCATTACCTCGCGCCCGAACTGGTCAACCAGCTTGCGGCCAGCCGGCGGCGACTCCGGCTTGGCGGCGAGACCCGGACGATCAGCGTCATGTTCAGCGACATTCGCGGCTTCACCTCGATTTCCGAAGCCTTCAAGTCGAATCCGGAAGGGCTCAGCCGACTGATCAATCGTGGTTTCCTGACCCCGATGACCCACGAGATCATGGCGCACCGAGGCACGATCGATAAATACATGGGCGATTGCATCATGGCGTTCTGGAACGCGCCGCTCGACGATGCCGGCCATGCCGACCACGCCTGCGCGACGGCGCTCGCGATGACCCGCGAACTAGTCCGGGTCAACGACGAGCTGGCGCGTGAAGCTGCGGCTGAAGGGCGCGTCCTTCCGCCGCTGCATATCGGCATCGGCGTCAATACCGGCGAATGCGTCGTCGGCAACATGGGCTCCAACGAGCGTTTCGCCTACACGGCGATGGGCGACGCGGTGAACCTGGCCTCGCGTCTCGAAGGTCAAACCAAGACCTATCATGTGGACATTGTCCTGGGCGAAGCGACGCGGGCGGCGGCGCCGTCCTGGGCCGCACTCGAACTCGACCTGATCGCGGTCAAGGGCAAGCAGGAGGCGGTGCGCATTTACGCGCTGCTTGGCGACAGCCAGTTGGCGCAGACGGCGCGGTTTCAGGTGCACGCAGCGCGTCACGAGCGCCTGCTTGGCTGCTACCGCGCGCAGGACTGGGACGGGGCGACCGCCGCACTCGCCGAATGCCGCTGCGGCGATCCGGCAGACCTGGCCGGCTTCTACGACCTCTATGCCGAGCGCATTACGTATTTCGCGGCGAACCCGCCGGGCGCCGATTGGGATGGCGTTTTCGTCTCCGAGACGAAATAGCGTCCCGGCTGCGCCAGCCCCATTACTTCGCCGTCTACCAGCGCCGCATCGCCTCGTCGTCCTCGGCGCGCTTCTCGACCCAGCGTTCGCCCTGTGGCGTCTCCTCGCTTTTCCAGAATGGCGCGTCTGTCTTCAGCCAGTCGATGAGGAAATGGCAGGCGGCGAGAGCCGCCTCGCGGTGCGGCGATGCGGTGGCGACCAGCACGATGCGGTCGCCGGGCTCGAGCCGGCCGTAGCGGTGGATGATGAGGCTCGCGTCGAGCGGCCAGCGCTTGTTGGCCTCGGCCTCGATCTCCGCAAGCTTCCTTTCGGTCATGCCGGGATAGTGCTCGAGGGTTAGCGCCGTGACCCGGTCGCCCCGAGGACCATTGGCCCCCATGTCGCGCACGAGGCCGATAAAGCTCGCCACTCCGCCGATGCGTGGGTTGCCCCGCGTCAGCTCATCAAGCTCGCGCCCGACATCGAAATCCTCCCGTTGCACGCGGATCATCCTATCCTCCGGTGACCGGCGGAAAGATCGCGACCTCGTCGCCGTCGCGTAACGGGTGCTCCGGCCCAACATAGTCCTGGTTCACCGCGACGCGCACTGTGCTCAAATCCTTCAGCGCCTCGGCATAGCCCGGCCCGCGCCCCTTCAGCCATTGCAGCAGGGACTTGACGTCTTCAACCTGAGACGGCAACGCAAGTTCCTCCTCGGCGGTGCCGATCTTGGCGCGCAGCCAAGCGAAATACAAAAGCCTCATGCAATGATGCCGGCGAATGGAAGAAACTCGACGATGGTGCCGGGCGCCAATTGCGTAACTGCCTCGTCGACGATCGCGAAACCGTCGCAATCGACCACCGACGACAGGATGCCGGCGCCATCTTTCGGGTATTTCTGCGCCTTCAGCGTGCCGCCGTCGCGGGCCAGCGTCACGCGAACATATTCGCGACGGCCGGCGCGCTTCTTGTAGGTAAACGCCGCAGCCACCGGAAAGGTCTGCGGCGCTCGCTCGACCGCGCCCGCCAAGCGCAGGATTAGCGGCCGGGCCAGGATCGCAAAGGTCAGCGCCGCGGCGACCGGGTTGCCAGGCAGTCCAACCAGCGGCACGCCCTTGACTTGGCCGAGCGCGACGGGACGCCCCGGCTTGATCGCCAGCCGCCAGAAATCGAGCCGTCCCAGCCGCTCGATTGCCGCTTTCACATGATCTTCCTCGCCGGTCGAAACGCCGCCCGAAGTGATAATGAGGTCGTGCTCCGCCGCCGCTTTCGCCAGGATATCGGTCAGTGCCGTCTCGCGGTCGGCGATGATGCCGAGGTCGCTGACCGCGCAGCCGAGCGCGCGCAGCAGCGACGCCAGCATGGCCCTGTTGGCGTCATAGATCGCGCCCGGCGCCAAGGGGGTGCCTGGATCGCGCACCTCGTCGCCGGTCGAAATCAGCGCGACGCGCAGTGGTTGGCGCACCGGGAGCCGGTCATGGCCAAGCGCCGCCGCGAGGCCGAGATCGGCGGGGGTCAGCCGTCGTCCGGCATGCTGCGCCACCGCGCCCTTTGCGACATCCTCGCCGGCGAAACGCCGGTTGGCGCCCTGTTTGATGCCGGGCTTCAAGGTGACCTTACCGTCAGCGAGGGTGCAATCTTCCTGCATCATCACCGTGTCGGCGCCTTCGGGCATCGGCGCGCCGGTGAAGATGCGGATCGCCTCGCCGCGCTCGATCGCCCGGTCCAGCGGATGCCCCGCCGCGGCGCGGCCGGTGACCGGCAGCACCGTGTCGCCCTCAGAGGAAAGATCGGCATGGGAGATTGCGTAGCCATCCACCGCGCTGTTGGCATGTGGCGGCAAGTCCATCTCGGCCACAAGGTCGTGCGCCAGGATGCGCCCCGTGGCCTCGGACAGAGGCACCGTCTCCTCGCCGACGACGGCAACGACGCGTTCGGCGATCAGCCCCAGCGCGGCATCGACGCTCAGCAGCGTTCCACCAAAGGCAAAACAATCGTCGCTCAGCTGCGCCATTCGCCAAATCCGGTATCGCCGAGTATGAAATCGGCAATCCGCGTGACATCGGCAAGGGGAAGCACCCTCAAGGGCACGGTGATCGCCTCGTCCGAGGCCACCGCGACGATAAGCGGATCGTCAGGATAGAGAAGCGGCTTTCCGACCGAGGGACGGTGAACTTCGAGCTTGGGATGGGCGTGCGTCTTGAAGCCTTCGACCAACAGCAGGTCGACCGGCGCCATGCGCGCCACGAGTTCGTCAAGCGATGGCTCGGGAGCTTCGCGCAGTTCGTGCATCAGCGCAAAGCGGCGCGACGAAGCGATCATCACCTCGCTCGCCCCGGCTTGACGATGCAGCCAGGAATCCTTGCCCGGCTTGTCGATGTCGAATTCGTGGTGAGCGTGCTTGATGGTCGAAACGGTCATCCCGCGGCCGATCAGTTCGGGAATTAGCCCCGTCAGTAGCGTCGTCTTGCCGCTGCCGCTCCACCCGGCGAGGCCGAAAACACGCATTTCCTTTTTTAGGCGAGACGCTGGGTCTTGCTCCCAGCAGCGCGGGGACGGGCGATGTGCGACAGTCCGGCGCGCAGATAGTCGTAACCGGTGACGAGGGTCAAGATCGCGGCCACCCACAACAACGTCTCGCCGATCGCCGCCACCGGGATGACGTGCCACCCCGCGTCACCGACGATAAGCCAGCCGATCGCCATCATCTGGATAAAGGTTTTCCATTTGGCAAGACGCGACACCGGCACGCCGACCCGCAGGCCTGCCAGGTATTCGCGCAATCCGGAAACGAGGATCTCGCGGCACAAGATCACCAGCGCCGGCAGCAGCGCATGGGACGGCAGCCGGCCGGTCGCGGTCAGCATGAAGAGCGTGGCCGAGACCAGCAGCTTGTCGGCAATCGGGTCAAGGAAGCGGCCGATCTCGGACTGCTGCTCCCAACGCCGCGCCACATGGCCGTCGAGCCAGTCGGTGATGCCGGCCGCGGAAAACAGCGCGCAACAGAACCACCGGGCCGGATCGCCGTCGAGATAGAACGTCGCAACGACCACCGGGATCGCCAGAATTCGCGACAAAGTCAGGAGGTTCGGCAGGCTGGTCAGCGGCACGCTCATCTCCGGACGCAAGAGGCCGGGCGGACAAAGACGATTTTATCCAACCCCGTGAAAATGGTCATAAACCTTTTTTGCGACGGTCTTGCTGATCCCGGCGACGCGCTCGATCTCGGCGAGACCGGCGCGCGCCACGCTGCGCGCCGAGCCGAAATGGTGCAGCAGCGCCTGCTTGCGTCGCGCGCCGATCCCGGGAATTTCGTCGAGCGGCGATTGGCCGAGCGACTTTGCGTGCCGCGCCCGGTAGGTGCCGATCGCGAAGCGGTGTGCCTCGTCGCGCAACCGCTGGAGGAAATAGAGGACGGGGTCGCGGGGCTCCAGCGAAAATGACGGGCGACCGAGGATGAAGAACCGCTCGCGCCCGGCATTGCGGTCCGGGCCTTTGGCGATGCCGACCACAGGCACGTCGCCGATGCCGAGTTCGTCGAACACGCCTTGCGCGACGCCGAGTTGTCCCAGCCCGCCATCGATCAGCACCACGTCTGGCCAGGTGCCGCTCGTCCGTTCCGGATCCTCCTTGACCGCACGAGCGAATCGGCGGTGCAGCATCTCGCGCATCATCGCGTAGTCATCGCCGCCAATCCCATCGAGTTCCTCGGCTGCCTCGCCCACTCCCGATTTCGAGCCGCGGATCGTGAACTTGCGGTACTGGTTCTTCATCAGCCCGTCGGGGCCCGCGACGATCATCGCGCCGACCGCGTTCGAACCTTGATTATGGCTGTTGTCGTAGACCTCGATACGGTTGAGCGGCGCCGCCAGGCCGAGTGCGGCCGCCACACCGTCGAGCAGTTGACGCTGGGTGCTGCTTTCCGCGAGGCGGCGGCCAAGCGCCTCGCGCGCGGTGGTGAGGATGCGGTCGATGAGCTTTTTCTTGTCGCCGCGCTGCGGCACCTGGATCGCCACCTTGCGGCCGCCGAGCGACAACGCCTCCTCGATCAGCGATTGTTCGACGAGCTTGTGGCTCAGCATCACCAGCGGCGGCTTCGGTCGGTTGTCGTAGAACTGGCCGACAAAGCTCGTTAGCACCTCCTCGACCGATAGCTGGCGGTCGTGGCTCGGAAAATAGGCGCGGTTGCCCCAGTTCTGCCCACCGCGGAAGAAGAACACCTGCACGCAGGTATGTCCGCCAGCTTGATATGCGGCGATGACGTCGGCGTCCTCGACCCCCGGCGTATAGATGTCCTGGTGGCCCTGGACCATCGAGAGTGCGCGGATGCGGTCGCGCAGCATCGCCGCCGCCTCAAAATCAAGCGCTGCCGAGGCCGCCTCCATCTCGATGGCGAGCCGTCCCTGTATGTCCGCGCTGCGGCCGTTGAGAAAGCCCTTCGCCTCCTCGATCAGGGCCGCATAATCCCCGGGGGCGATGCGACCGACACAGGGCGCGCTGCACCGCTTGATCTGGAACAGAAGACACGGCCGGGCGCGGTTGTTGAACACACTGTCGCTGCACGAGCGCAGCAGAAACGCCTTTTGCAGCGTGATGAGCGTGCGGTTGACGGCGCCCGCCGAGGCGAACGGGCCGAAATAAACGCCGTCGCCGGCGCGCGCCCCGCGATGCTTGGTGAGCTGCGGAAACTCATGGTCGGCGGTGATGCGGATCAACGGAAAAGACTTGTCGTCGCGCAGCAGCACGTTAAAGCGCGGCAGCAAGCGCTTGATCATGTTGCATTCGAGCAGCAACGCCTCGGCCTCGGTCTGGGTGACGACGATTTCCAGCGCCGCGGTTTCCGACACCATGCGCCGGGTGCGGTTCGCCAGGCCGAGCGGGTGGGTGTAGTTCTGCACCCGCGCCTTCAGATTGCGGGCCTTGCCGACATAGATTGCCTCGCCCTTGCGGTCGAGCATGCGGTAGACACCCGGGCTCGCCGGTACGTTCTTGAGCGCGGTCCGGATCGCCGCCGCGCCATGAGCGATGCTCCCGGCCGCCCGTTTCTCCTCGGTCGGGCTTTCGGTTTCCTTCGCCGGGGCGATGTCGATACCGCCCGGTCCGCGCCGCGGGTCGAACGACTCTGGTGCCGGCTGGTGCGCGCGGCGCCCGGCGCGACGGATTGGTGCGGTTGCAGGACTATTTCCGACGCCTTCCGGCATATCCACCAAACCTGGGGATAACTCTGTCGAAAAGCCTCGCCGCCAAACGCGGCGGAATAGCCAATCTCAGAGCCTCCGACATTCTGCCTAGAAAAGAGGCAATCCTATAACCATTTGAATCGGCTACTCATTTCTCGCTCATTTGGTTAAGGCCTCGTCACAAATCAAGTCTTTAGGACCAACAGCATGATGTCATACATGGGTCACGCGCGATGTGAACAACTTTAAGAGCGCGGCACAGACTCATGACGAATCCGAGACTTATCCGTGACATTTTGTCACCCAGCGGAACGCTCTTGAGAATGTACATCACTCGACCACCGCGTTCTGCCGCGGCTGCGCCCAGCCGAGATGCTGCCCGCCGTCGAGCGCGATCATCTGCCCGGTCATGGCCGGCGCGTCGAGGATGAAACGCAACGCTGCCGCAATCTCGTCCGGCGCCGTGCCGCGTCGCAACGGCATAGACCGGGATTGCTGCAGAAATTGTTCATGACTCTGGCGCGGGCTGGGCAGGGTCGGGCCGGGGCCGATTCCGTTGACCCGGATGCGCGGCGCCAAGGCCAGCGCCATCGTCTGGGTCAGTGTCCACAGCCCGGCTTTCGTGAGCGTATAGGATACGAAATAGGGCGTCAGACTCCAAACCCGCTCGTCCAAGAGGTTGATAATGCAGCCACCGGCATCGCCCGGCAGGTGGCGGGCAAATTGCTGGGTCAGCACAAAGGGAGCTCGCAGGTTCACCGCCATGTGCGCGTCCCAGCTCTCGCGGGTCGCGGTATCGATCGTGTCCCCTTCGAAAATCGAGGCGTTGTTGACGAGCACGCCGATCGGCCCGAACGCTGCTGCGGCGCGCGGCAGCAGCGCGGCGACCTCACCCTCATCCGTCAGATCGCCGGCGAATGTGGTGGCGTTGCCGCCGGCGCCGCGTATCGCCGCGGCGGTGGCCTCAGCCTCGGCATTGGAACGGTGATAATGCACCGCTACAGCGTAGCCCGCGTCGGCAAGCATCCGGCAGCACGCTCGGCCGATGCGTCGGCCGCCGCCTGTGACGAGTGCCGCCTTGGGCACCGGCGGGGCGGGGAAGGCGCCGGTTGGCGTCTCGTCAGAACCGCCGGGCACGGCGTTCCTTTTTTGCGCGCATCTTGGCGCGCATCACGTCGCGGGCGGAGATACCGGCGCGGCCGGCCTGCGAGCGCCCGCGCATGCCTTCGGCGCGACCGACCCCGGCCGGCACGGTGCTGGCGGCAAGCCCGAGATCGGCCTGCTCGAGGCGCCTGATCTCGTCCCGCAGCCGCGCGGCCTCCTCGAACTCGAGATCGCCGGCGGCGGCGCGCATGCGCTTTTCGAGATCGGCAATGACCGATTTGAGGTCCTTGCCCTGATAATGCGCGGCATCGCTCTCGCCGAGCCCCACGGTCACGTGGTCACGCTCGTAGACGCTGTCGAGGATGTCGGCGATGCCGCGCCGCACGCTTTCCGGGGTGATGCCGTGCGCCGCGTTGTAGGCCTGCTGCTTCTCGCGCCGGCGGCTGGTCTCATCGACCGCCGCCTTGAGGCTGTCGGTCATGTGGTCGGCGTAAAGGATCGCGCGGCCGTCGAGATGGCGTGCGGCGCGGCCGATGGTTTGGATCAGCGAGGTGCGCGAGCGCAGATACCCTTCCTTATCGGCGTCGAGAACCGCGACCAGCGCGCATTCCGGAATATCAAGCCCTTCGCGCAGCAGGTTGATGCCGACCAGGATGTCGAACACGCCAAGCCGCAGGTCGCGAATGATTTCGATGCGTTCGATCGTGTCGACGTCGGAGTGCATGTAGCGCACCCGCAGTCCGGCCTCGTGCAGATATTCGGTCAGCGCCTCGGCCATGCGCTTCGTCAGGGTGGTCACCAGCACGCGCTGGCCCTTGGCGGCCGCCTCACGGCATTCGGCCATCAGATCGTCAACCTGGTTCTCGGTCGGACGGATGATCGTCGGGGGGTCGACGAGCCCGGTCGGGCGCACGATCTGCTCGACGAAGACGCCGCCGGAATGCTCCATCTCCCAACGCCCCGGCGTCGCCGAGACAAAGACCGTCTGGCCGCGCAGCGTGTCCCATTCCTCGAATTTCAGCGGCCGGTTGTCGGTGCAGGACGGCAGCCGGAAACCGTATTCAGCGAGTGTCGTCTTGCGTGTCCAGTCGCCGCCGAACATCCCACCGAGCTGAGGCACCGTGACATGGCTCTCGTCGACAATGACCAGTGCGTCGCGCGACATGTACTCGAAAAACGTCGGTGGCGGCTGGCCGGGCGCGCGGCCGGTCAAATAGCGCGAGTAGTTCTCGATGCCGGCGCAGCTGCCGGTCGCTTCGATCATCTCGACATCGAATGTCGTGCGCTGCTCGAGCCGCTGCGCCTCGAGCAGACGGCCGGCTGAGTTGAGCTCGTCGAGGCGGATTTTAAGCTCGCGTTTGATCTGGTCGATGGCCTGCAGCAGGGTTGGGCGCGGCGTCACGTAGTGGCTGTTGGCGTAGATTTTGACCGATTGCAGCGCCGCGAGCTTCTCGCCCGTCAGCGGGTCGATCTCATGGATCGCTTCGACCTCGTCGCCGAACATCGAGATGCGCCAAGCGCGGTCTTCGTAATGCGCCGGGAAAATCTCGATCGTGTCGCCGCGCACCCGGAACGCGCCGCGCACGAAATTGGTGTCGTTGCGGCGGTATTGCATCTCGACAAAATGGGCGAGCAGCCGGTTGCGGTTGATGCGCTCGCCGGCGGTGACCGTCTCGGTCATCTGCGAATAGGTCTCGACCGAGCCGATCCCGTAGATGCAGGACACCGAGGCGACGACCACCACATCGCGCCGTTCGAGAATCGCCCGCGTCGCCGAATGGCGCATCCGGTCGATCTGCTCGTTGAGCGACGATTCCTTCTCGACATAGGTGTCGGAGCGCGGGACGTAGGCTTCTGGTTGGTAGTAGTCGTAGTACGAGACGAAATACTCGACCGCGTTTTCCGGGAAGAAGCTCTTCATCTCGCCGTAGAGCTGCGCGGCAAGGGTCTTGTTCGGCGCCAGCACGATCGCCGGGCGCTGGATGCGCTGGATGACATGCGCCATGGTGAAGGTCTTGCCCGAGCCGGTGACGCCCAGCAGCACCTGGTCCTTTTCGCCGCGCGCCAGACCCTCGCACAATTCGTCGATCGCCTGCGGCTGGTCACCGGCCGGCTGGAACTCGGAGGACAGCTGAAACGGCTTGCCAATGTCGCCCGATGGGCGTTCGGCGATAAACAACGGCTCAAGCATGGGCTTAAAGATAAGCCCGCCCGCGCGGCGATGCCAGCGGGGGCGTGCGGCGATCAGCGCTTTGGCGCGAGGTCCTCGGCGATCGGCCGGGCGTCGTCGGTCAAGAGCAGCGCGGCGCGCAGCCAGCGCGGCCGTTCGCGCTCGGGGACGCCGAGCCGCATGGTCGAGAGCCCGATGTCGGGAGCGGCGTGCCGGGTCGACGCGATCCAGCCGTCGAGCCCGGTCTTTTCCGCGATCATCGCGACTTCGTTGCGCACCGTTCCGGGGTTCGCCGCGACATAGATCGCGATCGCGGCGCACGCCGCTACCGCCGCCATCGCGAAGCCGCGCCGGAAGAAGCCGACGGATCGCATCCGCGCCGCCGCGCGGGCCGGCGCAACCCGATCGATTCGCTGTTCGATGCGGCGCCAGACATGCGCTGGCGGCACTTGGTCGGGGGTCACCGCGTCCAGCGGACCGAGCCGCTCGCTCCACCCGGCGACCGCAGCGGCGAGCGTCGCGTTGCCGGCGACCTCACGCTCGAACCGTCGCCGTGTGCGTACCGGCATCGTGCCGAGCACGTAGTCGGCGGCGAGGCGCGGGGCGAGCTGTGGGTGCCCGTAGTTCATTGGGAAACCCGGTTCATAAGCCGAGACAACGCTGCAGCCGCTCGAGGCTGCGCCATAGCGAACTTTTGACCGTGCCGACCGGCACTTTGAGTCGCACCGCAATCTCGTCGCGCGTCAGGCCGTAGAGGTAGGCGAGCAGCACCGCCTTGCGCGGCTGCGGGTCGAGCTCGTCGAGGCAGCGCTGCAACGCACGCATCTCGACGCCGGTATCCGATCGGCTGGTGGCGACAAAGCTCGACAACAATTCCTCCGGCGCGCTATGCCCTTCCGGGCGGCTTTGCTGGTGGCGGAGCTGATCGATCGCGCAATGGCGAACGATGGTGACAAGCCATGTCATCACCGACCCACGTACCGGATCGTAATCCTTGGCTCGTCCCCAGATCGCGACGAAGGCCTCTTGCAAGACCTCCTCGGCGATCTCCCTCCGCCCACATATTCGCAGCGCGACGCCAAATAGTTTCGCAGAGGTGGCGTCATAAAGTTCGCCGAAGGCGGATTGGTCGCCCGTGGCGGTTCGGCGCATCAGCTCCGGCAGCTTCGTAGAGATCAGTTCAGGCACACGCCGGGCCGAGTTGCGGGCGAAAGCATTGCCCCTTCATAGGCGAGCGCGCGCCGTGACGCCAGTTGTCGATTGTTACAAAACCCCGAGTAGATGCCCCAGCAACTTGATTTCGGCTTCCGCAGGAAGAACTGCCGCGAGTTGTTGACACCGACAATAGTCATTCGCTCGTGAGCCGGGCACCTCTTGCCGCGACCGAACGTTTCATCAACAACACCAATACCGCGATCGCGAACGTCAGCACCGCGATCATCCAAAAACTGTCGAAATAGGCGAGCGACGAAGCCTGCTGCTGACGCAAATTTTCCAGTTGCTGCCAGGCGAATTGCTGCGACGCCACCGGATCGGCGGTTTGCTGCAGATAGAGCGCCTTGGCGTGTCCGAGGAAGGCGTTGGCGGCCGCGTTGAACGGATCGAGATACTCGCCGAGCCGCAAGGTGTGAAATTGATCGCGCCGCTCCTGAAACGTCTGGGCGAGTGACGTACCGACGCTGCCTCCTTCGTTACGCAAAAGGCTCAACAACCCGACAGCAGCGCCGCGCAGCTCCACTGGAATGTATAGATAGGCCGCGACATTGGCGGGCGCGAAGCAGACCGCCAATCCCGCGACCAAAAGAACGCGAGGCCAGATCACCTGACCCGGGCTGATGTCGAGATTGAGCTGCGACATCCAATAATTCCCAGCGGTCATGAGCAGCAGGCCCGCAGCAATCAGCCATCGAGTGTCCATGCCCTTGCCGATCAGGCGCCCCACGATCGGCATGGCCAGAACCGCGAAGAACCCCGCCGGCGACATGACCAATCCGGAGCTCAGCGCATCGTATCCAAACAGGGACTGAAGCAGGCCGGGCAACGACGTGCTGGCGGCGTAGAGCGCGAGATAGGCGCAGAAGATGATGATGCAGCAGGCCGCGAAGTTGCGTTCGCGCAGCGGTCGAAAATTGACCACGGGGTTGCGGTGACGCAACTCCCAAAAGACGAGCCCGATCAAACCGACCGCAAACAAGATGGCGAGTGTCTGGATGCGCCAGAACGGATCACCCAGCCAATCCCACTCCTGACCTTTGCTGAGCATCACTTCCCAGCAGACCATGACGATGACCAATAGGGATAGACCGACCGAATCGAAACGCAATGGCTGTTTTCTCAGCTCCGCGCGCTGGGTGACGAGATAGTCTGGGTCCCGCAGCAGAGCGTAGCATCCGGCAAGCGTCATGAGGCCGACCGGCACATTGATCAGAAAGACCCATCGCCAAGAGTAGGAATCGGTGATCCAGCCCCCGAGCGTTGGACCGACGACCGGCGCGATCAACGCGGCGAAACCGAACAAGGTCATCGCCACGCCTTGCTTTTCAGTCGGAAAAGCGTCGAGCAAAACCCCCTGGCTGCTCGGCTGCAGCCCGCCGCCCGCCAGGCCCTGAATCACGCGAAACAGGATCAGTTGCCCGAGACTCCCGGCCAGGCCGCACAACAAGGAGCTCAGGGTAAAGACTGCGATCGATGCGAGGAAATAGTTGCGGCGTCCTAGATGCGCGCTCAGCCACCCGGTGATCGGCAAGATGACGGCGTTGGCGGCGAGGTAGCTGGTGAGCACCCACTCGCCATCGTCGACCGTGGCTGAGAGACCTCCCGCGATGTAGCGCAGCGCCACCACCGCGATCGTGGTGTCGAGCACCTCCATGAATGTCGGCACCACCACGATGGCGGCTACCAGCCAGGGGTTCGCCGCGACGCGAGACCCCGTGGGTGAAAGCGCCGTGACGCTCACTTACTTGCGCCCGGCTGATTTCCGGATGTGCCGCCGGTCTGCGACTCGGGTACCGCCGTTTGCAAAAACTTTCCGGCATCGGGTCCGGTGGGCGGCAGTTTGATGTAGACGTAGGGGGTGACCGACGTGCCGATGAACAGCGGGTTCTTGTCCGGGTCGTAGCCTTCGAGGTCGATGCGCACAGGCAGCCGCTGGACGACCTTGACGAAATTACCGGTCGCGTTTTCCGCTGGCAGCAAAGCGAGCGTCGATCCGGTTCCCTCGGTGAAGCCGGAAACACGCCCTTTGAAGACGCGTCGGCCGCCATACATATCGACATAAAGATCGACCGGCTGACCGATGCGCAGGTCGTCCAGCTGCGTTTCCTTGAAATTCGCGTCGACCCAGATCTCCTTGAGCGAGCGGATCGCCATCAAATTCTGGCCGACTTGTACATAGTCGCCTGGATTGACGTTTCGGCGCGTCACCACCCCGTCGATCTCCGCGACGATATCGCAGTAACGCAGATCGAGTTCGGCCTGGGCTAGCTCCTGATTGGCGACTTCTAGCTTGGCCTCAGCCTGTTTGGCGGCTGGAGCCGCCTCCGTGAGCTTAGCGAAAACGCGATTGATGTCGCCCTCTTTCTCGAAATCCTCGAGCATCTGCTTCGGGCTCTGATCGAAGGAGTGAGTCACCCCAAGTTGGGCCGCGCTCTCGATCAGATCTGCCTGGGCTTGGAGCACGGAAGAAAAGGTCTGGTCGAGATCGGGGGGTACTTGCCCCAAATCCGCGCTCTGATCGGGTTCCGGCGGCAACCCCAGGGAGGCGCGGACTTGACGAATGGCCGCGAGCGCTTGGGTCACTTGCGCGCTGGCGGTCGAAAACTTCTCTTGGTACTGGTCGTATTGCTGCCGGCTTTCGGCTGGCGTTCCGAGCAGTTGCTTCGCCCGATCGAAGTCGGCTTGCGCCAGCGCCAATGTGGCTTTGGCCTTGTCGAGCGCGGCAACCCGGTCGTGCAACAGCGCGACTTGGTTGTCGAGATCCTCTACGGCGCCCTGCAATTTCCAGCGACGGCTTCTAGCCTCGGCTTCGATGCCGCGCGTGCTGGCAACGGCCGCCTGCAGATCAGCATTCGCCGCATCGACCGCCGCCTTTTTTTGCGCGACAGCGATCTCGAAGGGTTCCTTGTCGATTTGGGCGAGAATATCTCCTTTGCGCACGCGATTGTTGTCATCGACCAGAACCCGCGAAATCTGCCCACTGACCCGCGGGGCGACAAACGTCACGTGGCCGTTCACGTAGGCGTCGTCGGTCGACACGGTGTTGAGAGCCAAACGAATTTGCGGAATGGCAAAAACGCCGGCGACGATGAGTATGGCGACGCCAACCGCGCCGAGCAGCAATCGCCGTCTCCGCGTGTGCGGCTGATTGGGCGGAGGGGCCATCGGTGCCGCTTTGGCTTCGTCCCCGGCCGCAGCGCCGACTTCGGGCGGGCGCGCCGGGCGACCCGCCTCCTCGTATTTTTCTGTTGTCTCGACAGGCATGGCAGACCCCGGGGGTGCACAAGGGCAAATTTGCTTGTCGCTGGAACCAACCGGAATGGCCGCTGGTCGGCAGACATTCTATCGCGCCGCAGCAGCCATCGCTAGGCGGCGCCTGTCTCCGAGATGTGACCAGGCGGGAAGCCGAACTTAAAACCGCGAGAGCGTCGCACGGCCGCCATCTTCACATTCCCCGCCTCTTGGCCTTAATATCCAGCGGTAATTTCCCGGAAAGACGAGAGACATGGGTTTTCTTGCCGACCGCCTCGCGCGGGTCAAAGCCTCGCCCACGATGGCCATCACGGCGCTTGCCACCGAACTCAAGGCCGCGGGCCGCGACATTATCGGCCTGTCGGTCGGCGAGCCCGATTTCGATACGCCCGACAACATCAAGGAAGCGGCGATCGCGGCGATCCGTGCCGGCGACACCAAGTACACCGTGTTCGACGGTCGCATGGAGCTGAAGGAAGCCGTCGCCGCCAAGTTCAAGCGCGAAAACGGGCTCGATTACGAGCCGGCCCAGGTCAGCGTGTCGAGCGGCGGCAAGCAGGTGCTCTACAACGCCATGGTCGCGACCCTGTCGCCGGGCGACGAGGTCATCATCCCGGCGCCCTATTGGGTGTCGTACCCGGAGATGGTGCTGCTCGCCGACGGCAACCCGGTGCCCGTGGCTTGTCCGCAGAATTACGGCTTCAAGCTGCGCCCGGAAGACCTCGACGCGGCGATCACGCCCAAAACGAAGTGGCTGATCCTCAACTCGCCGTCGAACCCGACGGGCGCGGCCTATACCGAAGCCGATCTGCGCGCGGTCGCCGACGTACTGTTGAAGCACCCGCATGTCTGGGTGATGACCGACGACATGTACGAGCACCTCGTCTACGACGATTTCGAGTACAAAACCATCGCCCAGATCGAGCCGCGACTGTACGAGCGCACGCTGACGGTCAATGGCGTCTCGAAGGCCTATTGCATGACTGGCTGGCGCATCGGCTACGGCGCCGGTCCGAAGCCGCTGATCAAGGCGATGGGCGCGATCCAGTCGAACTCGACCGCCAACCCGTGCTCGATCAGCCAGGCCGCGGCGATCGAGGCGCTCAACGGACCGCAGGACTTCATTGCCCCAAACAACGCGAAGTTCAAGGAGCGGCGTGACCTCGTGGTCGAGGCGCTCAACAAAATCCCCGGCCTTTATTGTCCGCGGCCGGAAGGGGCCTTCTACGTCTACCCCTCTTGCGCCGGCCTCCTTGGCAAGAAGACGCCACAGAGAGAGGTCATCGACAGCGACGAGGCCTTCGTCAAATACCTCCTCGCGGCTGAAGGCGTCGCCGTGGTGCATGGCGATGCGTTCGGCCTCGCGCCGCATTTCCGCATCTCCTACGCGACGGGCACCGAAACGCTGAAAGAAGCCATGCGGCGCATCGAGCGGGCCTGCCTCGCGCTGACCTGACCCTTGCCAAAACGCGGGAGGGTTTCGCCGAGCCGGAGAAGTGTGCGGCGCGGGCGTTTGACAAGCATTCGATCCCGCTGTCGGATGCTCGCCATGTCGAAACTCACCTATCTCGTCATCGCCATAATCGCGCCCCTGACCCTCGCTGCGTGTAGCGGCGAGCCGTGGACGCTCTCGCAATCATCGGATCAGATCACCATGCGCTGGTATGCCGGCGACGTTCCGGAAGGGACGGCGGCGGCCGATGCCGGCACCTACTGTATGCGGCTGGGTAAGGCGGTCGAACTGGGCAGCATCGAGCGCGACGGCAGCGCGTCGATCGGCCATTACCGCTGCGTCTGAAGCTATCGCGGTGAACCGCTTCCTTTGCCCGTAAAGTGGGGCGAGGGGACGTCGCATGAGATTCCATTTGCCTTCGCCAAATCGCCTCGTCACGATCCGGCCATAATGCGAGGCGCGGCGCTTGCGGGCCGCGTCCGGGAGACGAGACGGGAGACGCTTATGGCCGATGTGGGTCATCGCTGCGTGGTTCTGGTTGGTCCCTATTTGTCGGGCAAGACGACGCTGATGGAGGCGATGCTGCATTCGAGCGGCACGACGCAGCGGCGCGGCAGCGTACGGGACGGGACCTCGGTGGGCGACCACGTCGCCGAAGCGCGCGCGCGCCAGATGTCGACTGAGCTCAATGCCGCCAACGCGACGTATCTCGGCGACAAGTGGACCATCCTCGATTGCCCCGGCTCGGTGGAGCTGGCCTACGAGGCGCAACAGGCGATGCTCGCTGCAGATGTCGCGGTCGTGGTCTGCGAGCCCGAGGCCGAGCGCGCGGTGACGGTGAGCGCGCTCCTGCGTTTCCTCTCGCGCCACGACATCCCGCACATGATCTTTATCAACAAGCTCGACACCGCCGCGGCGCGGGTGCGCGATGTGATGGCGGCGCTGCAATCCTATTCCGAGCGGCCGCTCGTCCTGCGCCATGTGCCGCTGCGCGACGGCGAGAACATCACCGGCTATGTCGATCTCGTCAGCGAGCGTGCCTATCGCTACAAGCCGGGTCAGGCCTCCGACCTGATCCAGCTGCCCGCGGGCTTCTGGGACGCCGAGGCTGATACCCGCACCAGCCTCGTCGAGAAGCTGGCCGATTTCGACGATGAGCTCTTGGAAAAACTGCTCGAAGACGTGCAGCCGTCAAAGGAAGAAATCTACGAGCATCTGAAAAAGGAAATCGGCGCTGGCCAGATCGTCCCGGTGCTGGTTGGCGCGGGACTGCAGGATTTTGGCGTGCGGCGGTTGTGGAAGGCGCTCCGCCACGACACGCCCGGGCCGGAGGCGGCCGCGGCGCGGCTGGGCATCGCCACCTCGGGCGAGCCGATGGCGCAGGTCATCAAGACCTACCACCTGCCGCATACCGGGAAATTGTCGTTGTCGCGGGTCTGGCGCGGCCAGATCGCCGAAGGCAACGTCTTGAACGGCACTCGGGTCGCCGGCGTCGTCCGCGTCAATGGTGCGCAGCACGAGAAGGCGGCGTCGGCCGGCACCGGCGAGGTGGTCGGCTTCACCCGCATGGAAGAGATCGCCACGGGCACCGTGCTGACCCCATCGGGCAAGGCGGAGCCGTTGGCGCGGCCCGAGCGGCCGCAGCCGGTATTCGGCCTGGCGATCCACGCCGAGAAGCGCGGCGACGACGTCAAGCTTTCGGGCGCCATTGCCAAGCTGATCGACGAGGACCCGGCGCTCGAGTTGGAGCAAAACCAGGACACCCGCGAGATGGTGTTGTGGGGCCAGGGCGACGTACACATCCAGATTGCCATGGACCGGCTGCGCAACCGTCACAACCTCGCGGTTGTCGGCCACCCGTCGCAGGTGCCGTATCGCGAGACCATCCGCAAAGGCACCGAGCAGCATTCGCGCTTCAAGCGCCAGTCGGGCGGCCACGGCCAGTTCGCCGACATCACGATCCAGGTCAAGGCGGAGGCGCGCGGCGCCGGCTTCACCTTCAAGGACAGCGTGGTCGGCGGCGCGATCCCCCGTAATTTCATCCCGGCGGTCGAGGAGGGCATCGAGGAGGCGTTGAAGACCGGGCCGCTCGGCTTTCCGGTAGTCGACCTCTCGGTCAACCTGATCACCGGCCAGTTCCACGCGGTCGACAGCTCGGACATGGCGTTCAAGACCGCCGGCCGGCAAGCGATCCAGGAATCGCTGCCGAAATGCGATCCGTTTCTTCTGGAGCCGATCGACTCGGTCGAGGTTTCCGTTCCCAACGCCTTCACCGCGCGCGTGCAGCGGCTTGTCTCGGGGCGGCGCGGCCAGATCCTCGGCTTCGATGCCAAGCAGGACTGGCCTAACTGGGACGTCGTGCGCGCTTACCTGCCACAAAGCGAGCTGCATGACCTGATCGTCGAGTTGCGCTCGCTGACCCTCGGGGTCGGCAGCTTCGCGCACAAATTCGACCACATGCAGGAGCTGACTGGCAAACCGGCCGAAAAGGTTATCGCCTCGCGCGCAGCTGAAGCCGCGCAGTAGCCTTATACCCTCATCCCGGAAGCTGCTGCGCGAGCCCGGAAAGCATTGCTTTCGGGGTTGGGGGCGTTGCTGTCCGGGACCGAGCCCACGGACAACAGCGAGGACGCAATAGTCCTCAAAACACAACGATGCGCCATTCGGTCGCGCATCCACCGGTCTCGCGAAAGCGTTACTTGGCCCGTTTCGCCGCCGGCCCCACATCGGCGGCAAGCTGAGGTGAGGTGGTGCGATGCTGATACGCAGGAAACGCGGCTGGGAGCTTCCTGAAAGCGCGGCGACCGACGAGGCGGTCTTTTTCGATCGCCGTCGGCTGGTCAAGGGCCTCGCTGCCGGGTCGATCCTTGCCCCCGCCTTGCTGAGGGCGGGGACCGCGTTTGCCGACGCCGACCCTTCGGCCGCGCTCTATCCCGCGAAGCGCAACCCGAAATACACGCTCGACCGGCCGCTCACGCCGGAGAAATATCCGGAGAGCTACAACAATTTCTACGAGTTCACGACCGACAAGGATGTCGATGCCAGCGCGCTGCCGATCCGGCCATGGTCGATCAAGATCGACGGCATGGTCGACAAGCCCCTGACCCTCGACATCGACGATCTCTTGAAGAAGGTACAGCTCGAAGAGAGGCTCTATCGCCATCGCTGCGTCGAGGCGTGGTCGTTCACCGTGCCGTGGACCGGCTTTCCGCTCGCCGCGCTGGTCGACATGGCGAAGCCACAAAGCTCGGCCAAGTACGTCAAGATGCAGACGTTTATGGACCCCAAGGTTGCGCCGGGCCAGAACCAGTTCTTCTATCCTTGGCCCTATACCGAGGGGCTGACGATGGCCGAGGCGACCAACGACCTCGCGTTCCTCGTCACCGGCATGTACGGCAAGCCGCTGCCGAAGCAGGACGGCGCGCCGCTGCGCCTCGCGACGCCATGGAAATACGGCTTCAAATCGGTCAAATCGATCGTCCATTTCGAATTCACCGACAAGCGCCCAATGACCTATTGGGAACAGTTGGCGTCCAACGAATACGGCTTCTGGGCCAATGTGAACCCGGCCGTGCCGCATCCGCGCTGGAGCCAGGCGACCGAACGGGTGCTCGGCACCGACGAGCGCGTCCCGACGCTGATCTACAACGGCTATGGCGACTACGTCGCCTCGCTCTATGACGGGCTGAAGGGCGAGAAACTGTTTATGTGACCTTAAGCACACCCGTGCCGTGAAGCGGCACTGCCGCTATCTAAGAAATTTCTTTTCGGCCGCCTTCATGGCCGGCACACGCTGCAGCGCGAAAATGTCCTCGACCGAGGCGATCTTTTTGTCGACCTGGTGAATCCCGCCGTCGCGGCGGATTTGCACGAAGACATCGCGCATCGCGCCGACCGCGGCGCGGATCGCGTGGTTGGCGTAGATCATGATCTTGATCTTCCTGAGCGCGCGCGCCTTTGCCTCGGTCAGGTCGGGGTAGGCGGTGGGCACGATGGTAAGCGGAGCCGGCCCATCCCAGCGTTCGCAGAACGCGACGATCTCGTCCGGCGTCTTTTTCTTCGAATGCACCAGGAGCAGGTCGGCGCCGGCCTCGGCATAGGCCGCGCCGCGCTTCAGCGCCTCGTCGAGGCCCAGATCGGCGATCAGCGCTTCCGTGCGCGCAATAACAACAAGGTCATGCGTCTTGCCGGCCTCGCGCGCTGCCTCGATCTTGCCCTGGAATTCCTCGATCCGCACCAGCTCCTGCCGCCCGCCGGGCAAAAGGCTGGTGTCCTTGGGGAACAGCTTGTCTTCCATGACCACAGCCGCCGCGCCTGCCTTGGCGTAGGCGGAAACCACATGCAGCACATTGATCGCATTGCCGTAACCGGTGTCGATATCGGCGACCATCGGAATGGCGGTCTGCTCGATCATCGCGCGGGTCATGTCGAGATGCTGGCTCAGCGACAAAAGGCTCGCATCGGGCACGCCATAGGCAGCCGACAGCTCGAACCCGCTCGCCCAGATGCCGTCGAAGCCCGCCTCCTCGGCAAGCCGCGCCGATAGCGGGTTGTGCGCCGACATCAGCGTGACGAGGTCTCGCGTTGCGATCTTTTCTTTCAGCTGATTAGGCATTGTCTCCTGCAATACGACTCTAGGCCGGAACCGTCATCCGAATGATATGCGCGGCATCGCCCTGGGTTTCGAGGTCGCGCACCGCGGCGATCAGCGCCGGCACGTCGACAAAGGGCGCGCCGAACGCGGCGCATTCGTTGATCTTGGCGTCGAGCTCGAGGTCGCTCATCGGCCGGCCCGGCGTGCCGCGCCCGTTCTTGACGTGCTCGCTGAGGCTCGATCCGTCGGCGAGCCGCACTTCGACCACGGCTGCCTCGACCGGGATCGAGGAGTCGTCTTCCGCCGTGACCTTGGCGCGCAGCGCCTGCACCGCAGGATCGGCGACCGCCGCGTCGGTGAACTGCGCGATGCCGGCCGAACCCCGCAAAAGCGCGATCGCGATCGAGTGCTGCAGGCTCACCTTGCCGATCCGGCCGTCATTGGCGTCGGGGCGGTCGGTGCGCTCACGCAGCAGCGGGTGGCCGCGCACCACGACCCGTGCGATCTCGCTCACTGGCATTTCGATGCGCTTGCGTAATTCGAGACAGGCATCGATCACCGGGAACAGCACCACGCCGCACGGATAGGGCTTGTAGGCGTTGGCGAGGATTTCCCATTTGTCGCCGAGCCCCGCGGTCATCTTGGCGAGATCGACCGTATCGCTTGCGACCGCGGCGAAGCCGTATTTGCCTTCGATCGCGCTCTCCGCGGCGGTAAAGCTTGCCTCGGCGAAAAGCACACCGGCCAGCCCGTTCTTCGCCGAATTGCCGACCCCGATGCTCTTCGACATGCTGCCGAGGCTTTCGACCAGCCCGGCGGACTGCGTCGCCGCATGGCCGAGCGCCCAGTTCATGCGCCCTGCGTCGAGGCTCAAGAGCTTTCCGGCGGCCGCCGCGGCGCCGAAAATGCCGCAGGTCGCGGTGATGTGCGCGCCGCGCCGGTAGTGGTGCGGCATCAGCCCGTTGCCGACGCGGCACGACACCTCGATGCCGAGGATAAAGGCGTGCAGCAGCTCCTGGCCGCTGGCGCCGCGCGCCTCGGCGAGCGCAAAGAGGCCGGGCGCGACCGGCGCCGCCGGATGCATCACCGTCGGCAGATGCGTGTCGTCGTATTCCAGCACATTGGCGCTCGCCGCATTGAGAAATGCGGCGTTGAGCATGTCGCAGCGCTCGCTGCGACCGATGATCCCCGCTTGCGGTGCACCGAAAGAGGGGGCCAGCACGCGGATCGCGAGGCCTATCGCCTCGTCGCCGCAGCCGCCCAGCGCACAGCCGACGTAGTTCAACAGGCCGCGAATGCCCTCTCGCCGCACCGCCGGCGGGATGTCGCGCCACTGCGAAGTGGCGACAAAATCGGCGAGCAGGCGGCTGACCGGAAGAGGGGGCATCGGCGGATCCTCTCAGCCGCCGTTCATCACCAGGCGCAGGTGCTCCTGCGCTTTGCTGATCGCATCGCTCTTCGCCATCAGCGCGTCGATCATCGCCTGCAGCTGCGGTCGCAGCGCCGGGTCGGTCGTCTGCAGTTGGTTGCCGACGATCGACACCTTGTCCTTGTGCCTTTCGATAAAGTCGCCGAGGTCCACGATGGACGTCAGCGCCTCCGACAGATCCGGGAAAATATCCGCGAACGCCTTGGCCGGGATTGTCACGTCGCGCTCATAGGCTTTGTCGTAAACCGTCTTCAGATCATCGGGCTGCTTTAGCGCGGCATGCGCGCTGTCGGCCGTGGTGAGCTGCTTGTCGATCGCATCGTGCAGCTTGTTAATGCCATCGCGCGCCGCGATGAAGTCGGCGTGGCGGGTCACCACATCGTCGATCGAGCGGATCGCGCCGCGATTGATCGCTTCGGTCATCGGCTGGGCGATCGACTTGTCGAGCCGGTCGTTGAAATCGGTGATGATCGCGTATTGCTTCGCGTAGTCGCCAAAGCTCGCCGCCTCTTCCTGGGTCAGGTGCGGCACGTGCAGTCCGGGCTTGTCGATGATCCGGGTCTGCAGGAATGTGATGAACGCCTTGCGCTGCGCCGGCTCGTCGTTGCAGCCGGCGACGAACGCCGTCAGCAGCAGAATCGCGACCAGCGCAGACGGGCGCCGCAGCGCGGACAGGCGAATGTTCATGGCCCCCTCTCGCGAAAACCGCCGCCACTATAGCGGCCGGGGCAGGCTGCGCTACGGCCAGCCAATTGAACGTTTGAAATTAGTATTTATCTAAAAATAGATCGACTCTATCTGTATATGATACTCTATTTACGGCGCGCGTCGGCGAGGTTGGGCGATGAACATCCATGTGATCCACGAGAATGCCGCGTGGCTCGAGCCGCTGGCAAAAGCGCTCGACGCCGAGAAGCTTCCGTGGCGCGACTGGTTTCTCGACCGGGGCACGTTCGATCTGTCGCAGCCGCCGCCGGACGGCGTCTTCTACAATCGGATGAGCGCTTCGTCGCACACTCGCGACCATCGCTATGCCGCCGAGCTGACCGCGGCGGTGCTCGCCTGGCTCGCCGGGCATGGCCGCCGCATCGTCAACGGGCCGCGCGCGCTCGACCTCGAGATTTCCAAGGCTCGGCAATATGCCGCGCTGGAAGCCTGCGGTATCCGCACGCCGCGGACCGTGCTTGTCGCCGGCGCCGATCTGCTGGTCGCCGCCGCCGACCGGCATTTCCCCGGCGCGCCGGTGATCCTCAAGCCGAACCGCGGCGGGAAGGGGCTGGGGGTACGTCTCTTCCACACGCCCCATGCGCTCGCCGCCTATGTCGCCGCGCCCGATTACCAGGCGCCGATCGACGGGTTGCACCTGCTGCAGCAATACATCCGCTCGCCGGAGGCGCTGATAACTCGTGCCGAATTTGTCGGCGGCAAGTTCCTTTATGCGGTCGAGGTTGATACCAGCGACGGGTTCGAGTTGTGCCCGGCCGATGTCTGCCAGGTCGGCGACGCGTTCTGTCCGGCCGGCCCAGGGGACATAACTGCCTCGCGCGCCAAGTTCACGATCATTGACGGCATCGATCCGGCGCAAAGGGCACGCTACGAGGCGTTCCTCGCCGCCAACGGCATCGAGGTCGCCGGCATCGAGTTCATCCGCGACGCGGACAGTGCGGTCTACACCTACGACGTCAACACCAACACCAATTACAACGCCGAGGCCGAACGCGTCGCCGGCCGCTCGGCGATGGTCGCACTGGCGAAGTTCCTCGGCGGCGAGTTGGCGAAGGTCTAGCTCAGCACCCCGACTTTTTTCCGTTCGATCAGGTCGAAGTCGATCTTGGCGCCGAGGCCGGGTTCGGTCGGCGCGTGCACCATGCCGTCCTTGTCGGGTGCGATGTCCTGGGCGAGGCCGTATTTCTGCATCGCGTCCGGCAGCAGCACCTCGAAAAACTCGGTGTTGCGGATCGCCATGATGACGTGAAGGTTGGCGAAATTGTTAAGCGAGTTGCCGCCGTGATGGACCTCGTAGTTCATCCGGAAGGCTTCGGCGAGGTGCGCGGTCTTGATCAGCGTCGTGATCCCCCCCTTCACCGCGACATCGCCGCGCAGCATGTCGGTCGCCTGGTGGATGATCCACGGCGCGTACTGGTCGAGCCCGCCGATCGGGTACTCCGTCGCCATGATCGGGATGGAAAGCTTCTGCTTCAGCTTGACGTAGTTGTAGAGGTCCTGCTCGGCGAGCGGATCCTCGTACCAATAGAAGCCGAGCCGTTCGGCGACCTGGCCGACGCGCACCGCGTCCTCGAAGCGGTAGCTCCACGTCGAGTCGAGCATCACCGTATAGTCGTCGCCGACCGCCTTGCGCACCGCCTCACAGACCTTGATGTCCTCTCGCCAGCGCTGCGGCGGGTGGATTTTGTAGGCCTTCCAGCCGGTGTCGCGATAATGCCGCGCCTGCTCGGCGTAGGCCTCGACAGAGGTGTGGATTTCCGAGCTGGCATAGGCGCCGATGCTGTCGCGGCAGGTGCCGATCAACCGGTGGATCGGCATGTTTGCGGCCTTGCCGGCGATGTCCCACAGCGCAACGTCGATGGCGCCAATCGCGCGGACGCTCGCGGCGCGAGCGCGCGCCCACAGGAGGCGATTGAGCCTTTCGCGGTCGAGCGGGTTCTGTCCTATGACCACTGGTTTCAAAAAATGAATGAGGCCCGGCCCATCAAGGCTTGCCGGATTTGAAGAAGTGCCGAGAAACGCGTGACCCTCGATGCCCTCGTCGGTGCTGATCCGCACGACGCCCAAATCGCTCTTTCCGGTCGGCCGCGCCGAGTGGTGGCCATAGGTCGTCGGCGGGATGCTCTCCCAGGCGAACAGGGTAATCGTCACATCAGTGATCTTCATGGCGAACGGCTCTCCTGATTCGAGTGCTTCTCGGGCTCGCCGCATCAAATCGCGGCCGCCTGCGCGTGGACAAGCGTATAATGACGGAATGCGCGGGGTGCCGGGCGCCGTTCGGCTGCCGCATGAGGGCTATTGACGCGGTCGAGCGCAATGGCACCGTCGAGCTTAACGTGACGATGTTCAAATGGCGATGCTTCCACCGCAAAGTGGCGTTAGCTCCGTTGCATTGTGGGGCGCTTGAGAGTAGAACGTGCCGCCCCGCGCGGCCCTGCCGCTCGGGGCAGTTGGTATTTGGCCGGCTACCGAGGCCTAAGGCGCTCTATCCACAAGGCGGCCAAGGCTCGGGAGAGCAGGCGGCACGGCAGTAGGAAGGGCAAAGAAATCAACGAGCTGGAGGGGTGGCCGAGTGGTTAAAGGCGGCAGACTGTAAATCTGTTGACGTACGTCTACGTAGGTTCGAATCCTACCCCCTCCACCACCGCTCCTGGAGACAAGGGTCTGGACCGGGGGAGAACCCGGGCTCGGTCTTGCTGCTGTCGGCTCGTGAAGCGGCGGATGGTCCAACTGGGTGACGCCAGCGGGGTGACGGTCGAGGATCGGCGGGTGTAGCTCAATGGTAGAGCTCCAGCCTTCCAAGCTGGCTATGTGGGTTCGATTCCCATCACCCGCTCCAGGGTTTAGCGCCAAGGTTTAGAGCAAGGAACATTTCCTCTAGTCGATAGGAAGCCGCAGCGATGTCGAAGGCGAAGTTTGAGCGGAACAAGCCGCATTGCAACGTCGGGACGATTGGTCACGTTGATCACGGGAAGACGACGCTGACGGCTGCGATCACGAAGGTTTTGGCGGAGAAGGGCGGAGCGACGTTCACGGCGTACGACCAGATTGACAAGGCGCCTGAGGAGCGTGCGCGTGGGATCACGATCGCGACGGCGCATGTTGAGTATCAGACGGACAAGCGCCACTACGCGCATGTCGATTGCCCGGGCCACGCGGACTACGTGAAGAACATGATCACGGGCGCGGCGCAGATGGACGGCGCCATCCTGGTGGTGTCGGCGGCCGACGGGCCGATGCCGCAGACGCGCGAGCATA
>DATJSH010000038.1:0-5150 GCA_035504235.1 Allostellaceae bacterium
GATACCGAGGATCGCGCCACGGTCGAGCGGGTGCGCACCGTAGCCAATGAGGTCGGCGCGCGCCTGAAGGCGCTGAAGCCCGATCTGTGGATCATCTTCGCCAACGACCATGCCGAGCAGTTCTTCCACCAAGTCGCGCCGGCCTTCACGGTGCATGTCGGCGGCGAGGCGAAGGGCCATTTCGCCGGCCGTGATTTCCACTGGCGCGTGCCGGGCGAGACCGGCCTCCAGATCGTCCGCGAACTGTATCGCCAGGGTTTCGACCCGGCCTTCACCAGCACGATGAAGATCGACTATGCGATCGGCATTCCACTGACGCATCTCGGCATCGACGATCCCGTGCTGCCGATCTCGATCAACGCCTATTTGCCGCCGCAGCCGACGATCGAGCGCTGCTACGCGTTTGGGCAAGCCGTGGCGCGGGTGGTGACGGCGCTGGGGCTGCGCACCGTGGCGCTGGCGAGCGGCGGCATGTCGCATTACCCCGGCACCGAGCGCTATGCCCAGCCTGACCTCACCTGGGACGAAGCGGCGCTGGCGCGGCTCGCCACCGGCAATCTCAAATCGCTGATCGGCTACAGCGAGGAAGAACTCGACCGCGCCGGCAATATCGAGCTGCGCTGCTGGGCCGCGGCGGCCGGCATGCTCGGCGAACGCAAACCGGATATCGTCTCGCTCGACCCGAGCTGGCACCACAATTACGCCTCGCTCGGCTGGTGGGGCGGGCCGCCGGCGCCGGCTGAATTGCACTATCCGTCGATCAAGCCGGAGCTCGTCGGCCTCATCGAGGCCCTGCACGGCATCACCCACGATGCTGGGCTGCGCGCAGAATACCTCGCCGCCCGCGCCGCGTATGCCGACCGGTTTGCGCTGAGCCCGGCGCAGCGTGCGGCGCTGATCGCGCTCGACCACAAGGCGATCGTCGCGATGGGCACCCATCCGCTGCTGCCCTTTCTCGCACGCATGCAGGTCGACCGGGTCGGGAAATGACGGAGGAACTCGGCCTCGACGACATCGAGAGCCTGGCGGTCGGCGCGTGGATCCTCGGCACCGGCGGCGGCGGCAGCCCCTATCTCGGGCTCCTCAACATGCGCCGGCTTTATGGCGAGGGGCGGCGCGTCACGCTGATGTCGCCCTTTGACCTCGCCGACGACGATTGGGTCGCGGTCGTCTCCAACATGGGCGCGCCGCTGGTCGGCCAGGAGCGGCTTGCCGACAGCCGCAATATCGCCCGCGCGGTCGAGATGCAGCAGGACTATCACGGCTGGAAGTTCCGCGCGGTGATGAGCCTCGAGATCGGCGGCAACAATTCGATCCAGCCGCTGATGGCGGCGGCGCATCTCGGGCTCCCGGTGGTCGACGCCGACACCATGGGCCGCGCCTATCCCGAGGCGCAGATGACCAGCGTCGCGGTCGGCGAGCTCAAGCCCTACCCGTGCGCGCTCTACGACCCGCGCGGCATCGAGGCGATGGTGACGCAGGTGCCGAGCTGGAAATGGATGGAGCGCGCGAGCCGCAAGATCTGCACCGAGATGGGATCGATCGCCTCGACCTGCAAAGCGCCGCGCAGCGGCGCCGAGGTCAAGGAATGGGGGATTCACTTCACCACCTCGAAGGCGATCGGCATCGGCCGCCGGGTGCGCGAGGCGCAGCGCCGGCACGACGACCCGATCGAAGCGGTGCTCGACGAGGCCCAAGGAAAGATGCTGTTTCGCGGCAAGGTGGTCGATGTCGCCAGGCGGACGACCGAGGGGTTTCTGCGCGGCCAGGCGGTGATCGAAGGACTCGACGAGGATCGCGGCAGCCGGCTCGAGTTGGCATTCCAGAACGAATGGGTCGTTGCCTGGCGGCTCGACGGCGAAAAGCGCACGCCGATCGCGATGTCGCCCGACCTGATCTGCGTGCTCGACAGCGTGTCGGGGAATGCGTTTGGCACCGAGACGATCCGGTACGGGATGCGGGCCTCGGTGATTGCCCTCCCGGCGCCGCCGGTGTTCCTGACCCCCAAGGGCTTGCAGCATGTCGGCCCCAAAGCGTTCGGATACGACATCGATTTCCGTTCGGTTTTCGGATGAGGCGCATCGGAATCGATGTTGGCGGCACCAACACCGATGCGGTGCTGCTCGACGAGGGCCGTGTCATCCATGCGGTCAAGACGCCGACCACCGAGGATGTGACCGGCGGCATTGTCGGCGCGCTCGATCTGTTGCGACGCAAGCCCGAGGTCGCGCGGGGCCAGGTCGACGGCGTGGTGATCGGCACGACGCATTTCATCAATGCGGTCGTGCAGCGCCGCCATCTGGGCAAGATCGCCGCGGTGCGGGTCGGCATGCCCGCGGCCGCCTCGCTGCCGCCGTTTTGCGACTGGCCGGCGGACCTCGCGGCGCTGTGCCGCGGCGAGGTCTTCATGCTCGAAGGCGGCCACGACTATGACGGCCGCGAGATCATGCCGTTCGCCGAGACCGAGATGCGCGCGGCGGCGCGGCGCATCCGGGAAGCCGGGATCGGCGCCGTCGGCGTGTCGGCGATCTTCTCGCCGCTCGACCCGAGCCACGAGGAGCGCGCGGCGGCGATCCTCGCCGAGGAATGCCCGGACGCGCAGGTGACCCTGTCGCACCGGCTGGGGCGCATCGGCCTCTTGGAGCGCGAGAACGCGGCGCTGCTCAACGCGGCGCTGGGCGATCTCGCGCGGCTGACGATCGAGGGCTTCCGCCGGGCGATCGCCGAAAGCGGCCTCGACGCGCCGCTCTTCATCACCCAGAACGACGGCACGGTGATGGCCGCCGAGACGGCGATGGCATTGCCGGTGATGAGCTTCGCCTCGGGCGCGACCAACTCGATGCGCGGCGCGGCGTTCCTCTCCGGGCTGAAGGACGCGATGGTCGTCGATGTCGGCGGCACGTCGAGTGATGTCGGGCAATTGAGGAATGGCTTCCCGCGCGAGGCCAACTCGGTGGTCGAAATCGGCGGGGTGCGCACCCTGTTCCGCATGCCCGACCTCTATTCGATCGGGCTCGGCGGCGGCAGCATCGTGCGGAGCGAGCCGCTGAGCGTGGGGCCGGAGAGTGTCGGCTATCGGCTGACGCAGGAGGCGCTGGTGTTTGGCGGCGCAACCGCGACCGCGACCGACGCGGCGGTCAAGGCGGGGGTGGTCGAGATCGGTGACAAGGAGAGGCTGAGTGCGCTGCCGCGCGAGACGGCGGAGGGGGTCATGGCCCTCGCCCGCGAGATGCTCGAGGACGCGATCGACCGGATGAAGACCGAGGCAGGCGACGTGACCTTGATCGCGGTCGGCGGCGGCGCGTTCCTCGCGCCCGACCGCATGGCCGGGATCGGCGAGGTGATCCGCGTCGCGCACGGCGATTGCGCCAACGCGGTCGGCGCCGCGGTCGCGCAAGTGAGCGGCGAGACTGACCAGATCTACCGCGATATGACCCGCGCGGAGGCTATCCGAGCGGCCGAGGTGCAGGCGGTCGAGCGGGCGCGGGTGGCGGGGGCCGATCCCGCGACGATCCAGACGATCGAGATCGAGGACATGCCGCTCGCCTATTTGCCGGGCAACGCGCTCCGGGTGCGGGTGCGGGTGGCCGGCGAGATGGCAGCGACTTGACGCCTCGCCGATAACAGGAGGCTCGCCTCCTGTTATCCTCCTGTTTTCGGGCAAAATAACAGGAGGATAAACGCGCCTGATCAGGAGGCGCAGCGCGCCGAACAAGCGGCTGATCGAGCTCTTAATCACCGCCCTTATGTTTGCCGGGACGCGCCGCATTTTGTCTCTTATGGTTTCGTCACGCATGTGTTCATGTTATGTTCGAATTCAAGTGGTAAGGCTTCCAGAGTCGCAAAGCGCCGCCAACTTAACGATTCGCCGGATCGCTATGGATTTAAATCGCCTTTATGTTCTGATCGAAAAACTACAGCGACAAACGATCGGCGAGCCAAAGTGGGACAGTGAGAAGGAAGTTTTCGAATATGACAGAAGATCGGCAGATGTAGTTGCAGTACTGAAAGCCGTACGTGCGGCTCATGGCATCAGCGCTCTTGATATTTTGTGCAACTCTGGTTTATTCATTGATTTCGGAGTAATTATTCGATGCATTAATGACTGTAATACAGAAATATTCTTTCTACTCGAAAATTACCCAAACCTATCGCGAGATGTCGAACGATTTGTCGATGCGTTTTTCCACGCGACTATAGATGAGGATCTATCTCAAAGGCCTCCCGCCATCCAAGCCAGGAAAATTCGAAGCGCTATGGTCAGAGTTCTGAAAGGCCAACATGACGATGCATTAGTTAAACTTACTGAACGAATTTACGGGACATTCTCTGGTTACGTGCATGCTAATTACGCACACATAATGGAAGTGTATAACGGCGCGACGAAAGATTTTAATCTAAGGGGCGTTCCCTCCCACCATCAACAGCAAATTCGGCAAGAACTATTAAACGAAATTGCCGTTTCGGTACTTCACTCGATCACTTTTATCGCCAATACATTAGGTCTTATCGAATTACGTCAAGAAATCGCGAAGCTATTATAAATTTAGCGTCGCTACGATGCGTCGAGTTCGGTGTCCCAATAGAGATAGTCGCGCCAGGAATCGTGCAGGTAGTTGGGCGGGAAGGCACGGCCGTTTTCCTGCAAGAGGAAGCTCGACGGCTGGATCGGCTTGTGGCGCGGGTACATGCCGCTCTGCGCCGGCAGGCGGTTGCCCTTCAAGAGGTTGCACGACGAACACGCGGTCACGACATTGGCCCAGATCGTCCGCCCGCCCTTGGAGCGCGGCACGACATGGTCGAAGGTCAGATCGTGCGAGGGGTACGGCTCGCCGCAATACTGGCAGCTGAAACGGTCGCGCAGGAACACGTTGAACCGGGTGAAGGCCGGGTTGCGCGCCGCCTGGACGTATTCCTTCAAGGCGATGACCGAGGGCAGCCGCATTTCCAGCGACGGCGAGCGCACATACGTGTCGTAATGGTCGACGATAAAGACCCGCTCGAGGAACACCGCCTTGACCGCGTCCTGCCACGACCACAGCGACAACGGAAAATACGAGAGCGGACGGAAATCCGCGTTCAGTACCAGGGCCGGGCAGCTGTCGAGCATAAACTCACCACTAATAGGCCGGCGGCGGGTCTTAATCCCT
>DATJSH010000039.1:0-7950 GCA_035504235.1 Allostellaceae bacterium
CGTTCCGCCGGCTGGTCGGCGAGTTACCGGGGGCGCATCCGTCGAGCCATCTCCCTGGGGTGGCACCGGCATGAGGTTCAACCGCCTCGACCAAAGCCCGGTGGCCCGCTGGTGGTGGACCGTCGACCGCTGGAGCCTCGGGGCGCTGCTCGCGCTGATGGCGGTCGGCGCGATGCTGAGCATGACCGCGAGCCCCGCGGTCGCGGTGCGCATCGGCTACGACCCAATGCATTTCGTCAAGCGCCATTTGCTGGCCGTGCCGGTGTCGGTAGCGATCATGTTCGCGGTGTCGCTGCTGCCGCCACGCAAGATTCGTCACGCCGCGTTTGGGCTGTTCGGCGTATCGCTGGCGATGCTGATTGCGACGCTCGTCATCGGAACCGAGATCAAAGGCGCGCGGCGCTGGATCGATGTGGCCGGGCTCGGCATCCAGCCTTCCGAACTGGTCAAGCCGACCTTCGCCATCGTCGCCGCCTGGCTGTTCGCCGAGCACCGCCGCAATCCCCGCCTGCCGGGCAACTGGATTTCCGGCGCGCTGTTTGTCGTGATCATCGGCATTCTCATCAAGCAGCCCGATATCGGCATGGCTGTCGTTGTCGCGACGGTGTGGTTCGCCCAGTTCTTTCTGGCGGGGCTGCGTTTTTATTGGCTGGGCATCGGCCTCGTCAGCGGCGCATCGCTGATGTTCGCGGCGTATGAGTGGGTGCCGCACGTCACCGACCGCATCAATCGCTTCCTCGACCCCAGTGCCGGCGATTCCTATCAGGTGCGGCGCTCGCTCGAAGCCTTCATGGCGGGCGGCATATGGGGCAAGGGGCCGGGCGAAGGCACCGTCAAGGACTTCCTGCCCGATGCGCACGCCGATTTCGTTTTCGCCGTGGCCGGCGAGGAATTCGGCCTTATCGCCTGCGTGATGATCGTCGGCATTTTTGCCTTTATCGTGTTGCGCGGCCTGTCGCGGCTGATGGAGGAGCAGGACCAGTTCATCCTCCTCGCGGCGACCGGCTTGCTGCTGCAGTTCGGCCTGCAGGCAGTGATCAATCTCGCCTCGGAGCTTAGGCTGATCCCGACCAAGGGCATGACCCTGCCGTTTCTCAGCTACGGCGTCTCGTCGATGCTGGCGCTGGCGCTCGGCATGGGAATGCTGCTCGCGCTGACCCGACGACGATTGGGCGGGGACGAGCTGTGAGCGCGACCTATGTCCTCGCGGCCGGCGGCACCGGCGGACATTTATTTCCGGCCGAAGCGGTGGCGCGGCTGCTAGTCGCGAGCGGCGGCGCGGTGCATCTCTTGAGCGACCGGCGGGCCGACGCGTTCGCCGCATCGGTGCCGGGGGTGACGATCGATCTGGTGCGCGCCGGACAGCTGGGCGGCGGGCCGCTGCATGCGGCCTACGGGCTAGCCGAGCTGGCGGTCGGGATGGTGCAAGCGCGCCGCCTGTTGCGGCGGCTGGCGCCGGCGGCGGTGGTCGGGTTTGGCGGCTACCCGTCGGTGCCAACGATGCTCGCTGCCGCACAGCTCGGTCTGCCGACCTTGATCCACGAGCAAAACGTCGTGCTCGGCCGCGCCAACCGGCTGCTCGCCCCGCGCGCGGGGCGCATCGCCACCGGCTTTGCTGCGACGCAAAGGCTGCGTGACGCCGATCGCGGCCGCGCGGTTCACACCGGGAACCCGGTGCGCCCGGCGATCCACGCCGTCGGCGCCCTACCATACCCGGCGCCCGAATCGGGCGGACCGATCGAGCTGCTGGTGGTCGGCGGCAGCCAGGGCGCGCGGGTCTTTGGCGAGATCGCGCCGCCGGCGCTGGCGCGACTGCCGGCCGAACTGCGGGCGCGGCTGCACGTCTCGCAGCAGACGCGGCCAGAGGACAAGGACGCGGTCGTCGCGCAATACCGCGATGCGATGATTGCTGCAGACATCGAAACGTTTTTCACCGACATACCCGACCGGCTGCGGCGCGCGCATCTCGCGATCTGCCGCGCCGGCGCTTCGACGATTGCCGAGCTGGCCGTCGCCGGACGGCCGGCGATCCTGGTCCCCTACCCGCACGCGACGGACGACCATCAGACCGCCAATGCCGGCGCATTCGCCCAATCGGGCGGCGGCTGGATCATCGCGCAGACCGGATTTTCGGCCGAGACGCTGGCCGGGCAGCTTGCCGCGTTGTTCGGCGAGCCGGCCTCGCTTGCAACGGCGGCCGAAGCGGCCCGGCGTTTCGCGCGCGACGACGCGGCCGAGCAGCTTGCCGCGCTGGTGCAGGGCCTGGCTTCGGCCGGTCATAAATCTCCTGGGGGCGGCGCAATGGAGCGCGCGGCATGAGATCGCTGCCGCTCAGCCTCGGGCTCATCCATTTTGTCGGCATCGGCGGCATTGGCATGAGCGGCATTGCCGAGGTGCTGCACAATCTCGGCTACAAGGTCCAAGGCAGCGATGTCGCCGAGGGCGGCAATACGCGGCGGCTGGTCGAGCTCGGCATCGTGGTGATGATCGGCCACAAGGCGGAAAATCTCGGCACCGCCGCGGTCGTCGTCGTGTCCTCGGCGATCAAGCCGGACAATGCCGAACTGGTCGCCGCGCGCGATCGGCGCATCCCCGTCGTGCGACGCGCCGAGATGTTGGGCGAGCTGATGCGCCTCAAATGGGCGATTGCCGTCGCCGGCACGCATGGCAAGACCACCACGACCTCGATGATTGGCGCGCTGCTCGAGACGGCGCAGCTCGACCCGACCGTGATCAATGGCGGGATCATCAACGCCTACGGCACCAACACCCGATTGGGCGACAGCGACTGGATGGTGGTCGAGGCCGATGAAAGCGACGGCACCTTCACGCGCCTCCCGGCGGCGATCGCGGTGGTGACCAACATCGACCCGGAGCATCTCGACCATTACGGCGATGTCGCCTCATTGCACCAGGCGTTCGAGACCTTTGCCGGCAACATCCCGTTTTACGGTTTCGCGGTGCTGTGCATCGACCATCCGGTAGTGCAGGGGTTGATCCCGAAGCTGACCGAACGACGCATCCGCACCTACGGACTCAGCCCCCAGGCCGACGTCCGTGCGGTCGACATTCGCCATAGCTCCGCCGGCAGCACCTACGACGTCGTGGTGACCGACCGCACGATCGGCCGCGAGCGGACGATCCGCAATCTGTCGCTGCCGATGTATGGCGACCACAACGTGCAGAACTCGCTGGCGGCGATCGCCGTTGCCGCCGAGATGGGGCTCGGCGACACGGTGGTGCGCGCGAGCCTCAAGAACTTCAAAGGTGTGCGCCGCCGATTCACCAAAACCGGCGAGTGGAAAGGCGTGCCGATCATCGACGATTACGGCCACCACCCGGTCGAAATCGCCGCAGTGCTGAAGGCCGCGCGGGCGATCACCTCCGGCCGGGTCATCGCCGTGGTCCAGCCGCACCGCTATACGCGGCTTAACGACTTGTTCGAAGGGTTCTGCACCTGCTTCAACGACGCCGATATCGTGCTGGTCGGCGATGTCTACGCCGCCGGCGAGACGCCGATCGACGGCATCCATCGCGGCGCGCTGGTCGCGGGGTTGGCGGCGCACGGCCACCGCAATCCGCTGTCGCTCGGCGACCCCGCCGAGCTGGCGCCGCTGGTCCGCGAACTGGCCCAGCCAGGCGACATCGTCGTGTGCCTCGGCGCCGGCTCGATCACCAACTGGGCCAATGCGCTGCCCGCGGAGCTGGCGGCGCTCGGCTCGCAGAGCACCCTGGGGAGCCGGGTCGCATGATGGCCGCCGGTCGCCTTATGTCCGCGCCCCTGATAGACCGATTGCCGCCGGTGCGCGGACGTATTGTCGCCGATGCACCGATCGGCCCGACGACGTGGTTCCGCGTCGGCGGGCCGGCGGAAGTCCTGTTCCGCCCGGCCGACGAAGCTGATCTCGCCGATTTCCTAAAGGCGTTGCCCGCGGAGGTGCCGGTCACGGTAATCGGCGTCGCGTCCAATCTGCTGGTTCGCGACGGCGGCGTACCGGGGGTGACGGTCAGGCTCGGCCGCGGGTTTGGCGCGATCGACTGCGCTGAGGATGAGATTAGCGCCGGCGCCGGGGCGCTCGACCTCAATGTCGCCCTGACGGCCGCGCAGGCCGGGATCGCGGGGCTCGAGTTTCTTTCTGGTGTGCCGGGCACGATCGGCGGCGGGCTCAGGATGAATGCCGGCGCCTATGGCAGCGAGATCCAGGACGTGCTCGTCTTCGCTGATGCTATCGATAGGATGGGGACGATCCACCGCGTTGCCGCGGCGGAACTGGGACTGTCGTATCGCCACTCCGGCGCGCCGGAGGACTGGATCTTCACCGGCACGCTGTTGCGCGGTCGGCGCGGCGAGGCGGCCGAGATCGCCGCGCGAATGGAGGACATCAGAGCGGCGCGCGAGGCCTCGCAGCCGATCCGCGCGCGCACCGGCGGGTCGACCTTTGCCAATCCGCCGGGTGACCACGCGTGGCGGCTGATCGACGAAGCCGGATGCCGCGGCCTTATCCGCGGCGGCGCGATGGTGTCCAAGAAGCACGCCAATTTCCTCATCAATACCGGCTCTGCCAGCGCCGCTGATATCGAAGGTCTCGGCGAGGAGGTGCGGCGGCGCGTCCACGCGAAATGCGGCGTGGTGCTCGAATGGGAAATCCGCCGTATCGGCCAGCACGGCGCGGAGGCCGCACATGGCTAGGGCGCAGCCGCAATCGCGGGGACAGCCCCGGCCAGCACCCCGGCCGCGCCGAAGGCGTGCCTCGCCTACCCTGCGGCGGACGGCGCTGTGGGGCGCGCCGCTGGCCCTGGCGGCCGGGCTCGGCATCGGCGCGGTGATGAGCGGCGCGGCACACGGGGCGCATTCGCCTCGGGACATCGCCACTGCCGCGCTCGACCTGACCGGCAAGCTTGGGCTCGTCGTCACCGACATTCAGGTGCAGGGTCGGCAGACCACCGACACGGCGACGATCCTGGCCGCGCTCGACGCGCGCTACGGCACACCGATCCTCGCGGTCAGCCCTGCGACAGCAAAGCAACAGCTCGAGGCCCTGCCATGGGTGCGCTCGGCCTCGATCGAACGCCGCTTGCCGGGAACGATCGCGGTCTCGCTCGTTGAGCGCCGACCCCTCGCAGTCTGGCAGCACGACGGCAAGCAGGAGCTGATCGACCAGGACGGAACCGTCATCCCGGTTACCGACTTGTCGCGCTTCGCCAAGCTGCCGACCGTGGTCGGCGATGACCGGGCGCGGCGCGGCGCGGCGCAACTGCTCGGCCTCTTGGCGAGCGAACCTGACATCGCCGCGCGGGTCACGGCGGTCGTGTTTGTCGGCGACCGGCGCTGGAACATACGCATCGACAATTCGATCGATGTGATGCTGCCCGAGGACGACATGGCGGGCGCCTGGGCGAAGCTCGCGGAATTGCAGCGCACCGGCCAGATCCTGCAGCGCAATGTCGAGACCATCGATATGCGGCTGCCCGATCGCCTGGTGATGCGCGTCACCGATACGACGCCCAAGGATGCGCCGGAGCCGAAGAAAATTCATGCGCCGGGGAAGAGCACATGAGCCGGGGGACGATTGCAGCGAAACTGCGGCCAGGGAATTCCGGTAATGGCGGCACTCCGGCCCCGCGGCCGCGCCAGCCGGTCCCAGCCAAGCCGCGCGGCAGCCTTATCGCCGGAGTTGATATCGGCTCGACCAAGATCTGCTGCTTTATCGCGCGGGTCGACGGCACCGAACCGCGCATTCTCGGCATTGGTCACCAGGTGTCGCACGGCATCAAATCGGGTGCGATCATCAACCTCGACGAGGTCAGCGACTCGATCCGCACCGCCGTCCACGCGGCCGAGGAGATGGCGGACGAGACGATCGACCGCGTCGTGGTCAGCCTCTCGGCCGGGTTCGGCCCGTCGCGCATGGTGAAGGCCGAGATCAGCGTCGGCGGCCGCGAGATCAGCGACAGCGACATGCGCCACGTGCTCGAACGCGGCTATGCGATGCGCGATGCCGGCGACCGCGCGGTCATCCATTCTTTCCCGGTCGGCTTCTCGATCGACGACAGCCGGGGCATCCGCGACCCGCGCGGGATGATCGGGACGCGGCTCGGCGTCAACATGCACATTGTCACCGCGGGGGCCGCGGCGGTGCGCAATCACAGCGCGGCCATCGCCCGCTCGATGCTGGACCCCGACGCCTTTGTCGTGAGCCCCTACGCGGCCGGGTTGTCGTGCCTTGTCGAAGACGAGACGAACCTCGGCGTCACGGTCATCGACATGGGTGGCGGCACAACGACGATCGGCGTCTTTGTCGGCGGCAATCTGGTGTTCGCCGACACGGTTCCGGTCGGCGGCGTCCATGTCACCAACGACATCGCCCGCGGTCTCTCAACCCCGCTTGCCCATGCCGAGCGCATGAAGGCGCTGTTCGGCAGCGCCATCGCCACGACGCTGGACGAGCGCGAGATGATCGCCGTGCCGCAGATCGGCGAAGAGGAAGACGGCCACGCCAACCATGTGCCGAAATCGATGCTAGTGCGCATCATCGCGCCGCGCATCGAGGAAATCTTCGAGATGGTGCGAAACCGGCTCGAAGCCGGCGGCTCCGACAAGATCGGCGGGCGCCGCGTGGTGCTGACCGGCGGGGCCTGCCAGCTGCACGGAGTCAAGGAAGTGGCCGGGCTGATCCTCGACAAACAGGTGCGGGTCGGGCGGCCGCTCCGGGTCAAGGGACTGGCCGAGTCGACCCACGGCCCGGCCTTTTCGACCGCGGCCGGACTCTTGCATTTCGCCATGTCGGAGCGCACAGAGCGGCCGCGCGCGCCGCGGCTGCCGGAGGGCGGTCTGATCGGCCGGGTGTCGAATATGATCCGGCAATATTTTTAGACCGCGATTCGACTTTTTTCCTGGCTCCGGGTATGGCGTATCTGCCAAATCGCGTAATGTTGGCCCGACGGCGACGGAACGGCGCCAAGGATTGCAGCCGATTCGCTCGCGATCCGGTCAATGAATAAGGGAGCCGGCACCGGGCCGGAAGGGGACAGCAGTAGCCGCGCACAGCGTGGAGGGGCATGATGATTAACTTGAGCATCCCGAGAGACGAGCAGGAGCTTAAGC
The DNA here is from genome assembly GCA_035504235.1 of Allostellaceae bacterium. GTDB lineage: Bacteria > Pseudomonadota > Alphaproteobacteria > ATCC43930 > CGMCC-115725 > DATARH01. Next base: position 7,106 of record DATJSH010000039.1, read on the forward strand.
CCCGCATAACCGTCATCGGGGTCGGCGGCGCCGGGGGCAACGCGGTCAACAACATGATCCGAGCCAACCTGGTCGGCTGCGAGTTCATCGCCTGCAACACCGACGCGCAATCGCTACAGCTGTCGACGGCGCCGCGGAAAATTCAGCTCGGCATCGGCGTGACGCGCGGGCTCGGCGCCGGATCGCGGCCCGATGTCGGCCGAGCGGCGGCGGAAGAGGCGATTGATGACATCCTTGAATCGCTGCAGGGCTCGAACATGGTGTTCATCACCGGCGGGATGGGCGGCGGCACCGGCACCGGCGCCGCGCCGGTCATTGCTCGCATCGCGCGCGAATCCGGGATTCTGACCGTCGGCGTCGTCACCAAGCCGTTCCATTTCGAGGGCGTCCACCGGATGCGCACCGCGGAGGCGGGCATCGAGGAGCTGCAGAAATTTGTCGACACGCTGATCATCATCCCGAACCAGAACCTGTTCCGCGTCGCCAACGAGCGCACCACCTTCGCCGATGCGTTCAAGATGGCCGACGACGTGCTTCACGCCGGCGTTCGCGGAGTCACCGACCTGATGGTGATGCCCGGCCTGATCAATCTCGACTTCGCCGACATCCGCACGGTGATGAGCGAGATGGGCAAGGCGATGATGGGCACCGGCGAGGCCGAGGGCGAGCGTCGCGCGGTCGACGCGGCCGAGGCGGCGATCTCCAACCCGCTGCTCGAAGACGTATCGATGAAGGGCGCGCGCGGCGTCCTCATCAACATCACCGGCGGCCTCGACATGACCCTGTTCGAGGTCGACGAGGCGGCCAATCGCGTGCGCGAGGAAGTCGACCCCAACGCCAACATC